>JABEUN010000006.1 GCA_013044385.1 Acidimicrobiaceae bacterium | reverse complement strand
CATTTCAAAATTCCGTCTGTGTCGGATGCAGCTACCGGAATCAGACGGAAAAATTTGCGCTAGTACAATCCCGCGTATCCAATTCACTTCATCGGAAGAACTCAGTTTAGGAAGTTAGAGCGAGTTCGTTCACTTTCCTAGATTAGAAAGGTCCATCAGTCGATATCTTCGGAGTGTCCTGCCTTGCGATATCCGCTCGATGAGTCTGAGATCCCAGCTCTTTTTAGAACTTCGGCAGGGACACCGACCTCTCGCCACGCGTGCTTGGACACGCCTTTACGTGAGCTGTATTCGGCCGCGACCTCGATGAAGGCACGTTCTAATGGGGCTAGATCCATCTTCGTCTGCAACTGCGACAGTTCTAGTTCCAGGTCCATCTTGAGCTGGATGAAATGCAGCCTGTTGAGCGGATTAGCATCCGCAAGGCGTGCATCAATCGAGGCGAGTTGACTCCTGATTGACTCTTCGGTCCTCTTGCGTCCCGGCCTTGGCTTGGATTCTGATATTGCCTCTAGGTACCTACGAACGATCCTGCTCTGGTCTCTTCCGACTGAGAGCGCTTCTTTCTGATCGTCTGATATCTCGCGCTTCTTACGTACTGATGTGTCCGCCATGCAATTACTATACCCTTCCCAAATAAATCCATCACTCGTGACGAAACTAAACAAGTTAGGAATACTCTCATAAGCTTAGAGGGGTCTGAGAAAATGAGACGGGTCAATCTCAGCATGGCAGGTTGATAAGCGGCTATTTTGGGGCCTTGGAGCGCCGCAATGTAAATCTATTATTGGTCGAACTGGTTCTTTGGCTTACCAACTTAGATGTGGTCGATTAGGGAGAAGGAGTTTCACTATTCAGTCGATACCAGCACTTATAACATCTATTCAATTGGTAGTAGTCAGCTTCATCGTGCCTTGAGATTGCACTCACAATGGCCTAACTATGCGGCTAAGTCGTCTCTCAACTGGGAAGTTTGATGGTCGTAGTCGCCTCAAGTTGATGGTCGGCGATCTGTCTGAGATGCCGTCTCTGATCTGACAGTAGGCGAAACCCTCGAGGGTTGGCGCGAATTATTGAACCGCTGAATAATTCCGGTGGTGGGTTCGGAATACTATCCTTTAGGCCATGTCCTCGCCCCTGCACATTGCCCTTGGTTTAACGGATACGGAATACGCGCTTCTGCTCGACCGGCTAGGTCGAACCCCAAACTCGCTCGAGTTGGCGATGGTCGCGGTCATGTGGTCTGAGCACTGCTCGTACAAGTCTTCGCGAATACACCTACGTAGCTTTCCAACCACTGGCGAACATGTGTTGATGGGACCGGGGGAGAATGCCGGTGTCATCGAAGTCGGAGATGGTGTCGCCATAGCCATAAGGATGGAGAGCCATAATCACCCCTCGGCGATCGAGCCATATCAGGGCGCAGCAACTGGAGTCGGTGGAATACTGCGTGACATCTTCACCGTTGGTGCACGCCCGATAGCGCTTCTTGACTCGCTTTGGATGGGACCGCTGGACCAGCCGAGGTCCAACTGGGTTTTCAAGGGTGTCGTCAGGGGGATCTCGGGCTATGGCAATGCAGTTGGGGTGCCGACGGTAGGCGGCGAGATCACCTTTGCCAGCACCTATATTTCCAATCCCCTCGTCAACGTGGCTGCAGTGGGAGTCACACGCGCTGACCGACTCGTGAGAGCATCGGCATCTGGTGTCGGGAATACCGTCATCCTGATCGGTTCCTCGACTGGGCGAGATGGGATAGGCGGAGTGAGCGTCCTCGCCTCATCGGGCTTCAACGACGCAGAGGGAGAGTCGAAGAGACCGTCGGTCCAAGTTGGAGATCCTTTCGAAGAGAAGAAGCTGATAGAGGCATGTTTGGAGCTTCTCGACCGGAAGATGGTCGTCGGTATTCAGGATCTAGGTGGGGCCGGACTCTCTTGTGCTACGTCGGAGACGGCTGCCAATGCGAAGATGGGTATGGACTTCTATCTCGACCGGGTTCCGCTACGAGAACTTGATATGGAGCCGTTCGAGATCATGACCTCTGAGTCTCAGGAGAGGATGCTCGCGATCGTCGAACCATCCAGAGTCGAAGAGGTCCTTGCGATCTGTCGACACTGGGAGGTCGTGGCTTCGACAGTCGGAGTAGTCCGTGAACCCGAGGTCGGCAGCGATGGCAGACCGGTGGGAATGCTCAGAATTCTCGACACCGAAGGTGGCGAGGTATTGGGGGTGGTTCCTGCAGCCCTATTAGCAGATGAGGCGCCTTTGTATGACCGTCCTTCTGCGCCTCCAGCAGACCTCGAGTCGAGGCGGCTTACAGAGCCCAGCTTTGATGTGACCGGTATTGATGCGGAGTTGTGGCTAAAAGAGATGCTCTTCGATCCGAGTTGGATCTATTCCCAGTATGACCACAGGCTTTTTCTAAATACGATTGTCGGGCCAGGTGCCGATTCGGCGTTGATTCGCGTGGCTTCCCCAGAGATCGGCGAGACCGAGTTTGCGATGGCGCTTTCCGCCGACGGCAATCCGAGGTGGTGTGAGGTCGATCCTTTCTGGGGATCAGCGGCGACAGTGGTCGAGTCGGCGCTCAATGTTGCGGTGCTTGGTGCGCAGCCCAAGGCGCTGGTCGACTGCCTCAACTTCGGCAACCCCGAACACCCGGTTGTGATGTGGCAGTTGAAGGAGTCCATTGCGGGGATGACTGCGGCCTGTCAGGCACTTGAGGTTCCGGTCGTCGGGGGCAACGTCAGTCTTTATAACGAGGCGGGTGGAACGGACATATTCCCGACGCCTGTTGTTACGACACTCGGGGTTAGGGCACTACCCGATGAGCTGCCGAAATGTACTCGGGCGAGGCCTGGGGATCAGATCTTAATCATAGGAAGTGACACCTCGGGGCTTGCAGGATCCTTTGCGGCGGTTGAATTGAATGGCGATCGTCGCGGCGAACTATTCAAGTGCGACCTGATCGAATCTGCGAAGCTTGTCCAATTTGCAATTTCGTTGTCCACGGGTTGGCGTGAATTCGGTATCTCGGCGATCACAAACGTCAGTTCTGGTGGAATCGCACTATGTCTGGCCGAGATGGCCCTTGAAGCAGGCGTTGGAATCGCTTTGGATCCCAGTGACGCATTGACGGTCGATACCATCTTCTGCGAAGCGCCTAATCGGATAATCTGTGCAACTTCGACCCCCGATTCTGTACTCGAGGCCGCTTCAGGTATGGGCATCGAGGCAAAGGTGATCGGTTCCGTCTTTGGAGATCGATTGACCGTTCCAAATCTGGTTGATATCTCGTTGGAAGGGCTTATTGACGCCAGAAGACGACCCTGAATCAGAGCAGAGCGTCCCGAGCTCGGACCAGTCTGTCGACTACATCGTTTGGGATTCCAAGAGGCTCGCCGTTCGATCGCATGCCAGGTTGTAGGCCGGGTTTGATGGAGCCGTGGTAGTCCGAACCTCCGGTTGGTATCAGACCGAATTCATCGCAAAGGTGGAGTAGGAACTTCGTCTCCTGCAAAGTGTGCATTGAATAGTAGGTTTCGACCGCCTGATAGCCGACTGATGCCAGGTCCTTCACTAATTTCCTGGCTGCATCCATTTGGTGCGGTGGTCGTAACTGGCCGCCGTAGCTGTCCATATCCCTGAATGGGTGTGCCAAAGAGACCACAGAGCCGGAGATTCTGGCCAGTTCGATCAATTGGGATGCGTCGAGCTGACTCTTGGAGACGTAGTAGCGCTGACCTTTTCCGAGATAGAGATCGAATGCCTCTTGGACGCTGGCGACCCTGCCGGTCTCTATCAGGTATGTAGCAAAATGCGGTCTGCCTAAGTTGTCGGTTGCTGCTTGTGACCTGATCGTCTCGTAGTCGACATCCAGACCGTCTGATCTCATCCGATCGATGATCTCTCTGTTCCGATCCTCTCGGAAACCACGGAGTTGGACCAGTTCCAGTCCCAAGGGAGAGTCGGCTTGAACGAAGTAAACGAGACAGTGGATCGAGCCACTGGGGGCCCTCACCGAGACCTCGACCGCGGAGATGACCTGCACGCCTAACTTAATTCCGGCCTCTTGGGCCGGTGCCACGCCAGCCAAAGTGTCGTGATCGGTTAAAGCTATGGTTGTGCAGCCATTGGCTGCTGCTATGGCGACTACCGAGTTCGGTGGTTCAGTTCCGTCAGACGCCGTCGAGTGCAGGTGTAGATCGATCACCGGAGGTGCCTTTCGGAAACTGATTGAGGCGGTTGGGCGATCATTGTCGAACGCTCGGGCCGCTGACTCAGGCTAGATTGTACCTTCGGGCTCAATGCTCGGTCGTGCCGGTCCGGGTTTTGGGCCGCGTATTCTTCGGTCGACTCAGGTCGACATCGATTCTTAGTCGAGACGGCTATTTCCGTCTCGGGAGGCAGAATGCAGGACGACTTCTCCCAGGATATGGTTGGGAGACCCGAGGAGGCTTGCGGAGTATTCGGGGTCAGGGCAGATGGACTATCTGTCGCCTATCTGACCTTCGATGGCCTCTACGCATTACAGCATCGCGGCCAGGAGGCGGCCGGTATGGCCGTGTCCGATGGAGTCTCGGTGACGGTTGTCAAGAATATGGGACTGGTCTCTAACGTCTTTGACGATCGAACTCTGCGCAGTCTCCCCGGCTATATGGCCATAGGCCACACCAGGTACTCCACCACCGGTGCATCGAACTGGCGCAATGCGCAGCCAGCGTTCAGGTCGGTAGGTGAAGCGGGCTTCGCCCTAGGCCACAACGGAAACTTGACCAATACGGCGGAGTTGGCAGCCGAGATCGGAATGCTTCCCGGAATGGTCTCGTCGGACTCGGACCTTATAGCCGAGATGATCTCTCTCCGTTATCCAAAGCCCTTCAACTTGGCACAGCAGAACCTGATCCATGTCGCACCGACCGCCCACGGGCCGCTGATCGACTCACTTATGGATGTGCTCCCCAAACTCGAAGGTGCGTTCTCGTTGGTGGTCATGGATACCCATCAACTCGTTGGCGTGCGCGATCCACACGGATTCAGGCCACTCTGTCTGGGAAGACTGGGAGATGGGTACGTCCTGGCCTCTGAGACGCCTGCCCTCGACGTGATCCAAGCCGAGTTTGTTCGAGAGATCGAACCGGGTGAAATGGTGTTGATTGATGGTACTGGAGTGCGGAGCTTCCGTCCCTTCCCAGCAGATCAGGTCGATCCAAAGCTATGCGTGTTCGAGTTTGTATATTTCGCTCGGCCGGACTCCAAGCTTCTCGGCAAGGAGGTCCACGGTACCAGACGCAGTATGGGCATGCACCTAGCCAAGTCGGCACCAGTAGAGGCCGATATGGTCATGGGGGTGCCAGACTCCGGAGTACCGGCGGCAGAGGGTTACGCCAAGGCAAGCGGGATACCCTACGGGCAGGGTCTGGTCAAAAACAGGTATATCGGTAGGACGTTCATAGCGCCAGACCAGGCCAGCAGGGTAAATGCGGTCCGGCGCAAGTTGAACGTGCTCGCCGACAATGTTTCTGGCAAGCGACTGGTTGTAGTCGATGACTCGATAGTAAGGGGTACCACTACCAGGGGTATGGTCAGGATGCTCAGGGATGCAGGTGCATTGGAGATCCACATGAGGGTCTCTTCGCCTCCATATAAGTGGCCCTGCTTCTATGGCATTGATACCCCGTCCAGACCCGAGCTGCTAGCGGCCTATAGGACGGTGGAGGAGATCAGGGAGTACCTCGAGGTCGACAGTCTTGCATACCTTTCAATCGAAGATCTCCGTGAGGCCGTCGGGATTGAGGACGGACTCTGTGATGCCTGCCTGACCGGTAACTATCCGGTTCCGGTGCAGGTGAGTCTGACAGTGGAATCGGCCTCCTGAAGGTGAGTTCAGTACCCTCGAACGAAGAGGTTCGAAGATCGGTTTCGAGTTACAGCGATGCGGGCGTATCAATCGAGCAAGGTGACGAGGCAGTGTCACGCTATGCGCCGATCGCTAAGGCAACCTACGACGAGAATGTGATCTCAGGGATTGGCGGATTCGCATCGCTTTACAGACTCGACCAAGGAAAGTACAAAGCGCCTGTATTGGTGTCGGCCACAGATGGCGTCGGCACGAAGTTGGAGTTGGCCAGGCTGGCCGGTCGTTACGATTCGGTCGGATACGACCTCGTCGCCATGGTATTGGACGACCTCTCCTGCACCGGAGCGACGCCACTTTTCATGCTGGACTACCTGTCGGTTGGGAAACTCGACCCTGATGTTGTGGAACAACTGGTGGCAGGTATTGCGAGGGCCGCATCTGAGTGTGGCTGTGCGCTGATTGGTGGAGAGACGGCTGAGCACCCCGGAATCATGTCGAAAGACGGCATTGATGTGGCGGGCTTTGCGGTCGGAGTGGTCGAACGGAGTGAGATGTGGGGGTCTCACAGAGTAGTAAGTGGAGATGCTCTTATAGCACTTGCATCGCCGAACGCTCGCTCCAATGGCTTTTCGTTAATCAGGTCGGTACTCGCGACTGAGTTGACTAGTGATCTGCTACAAGTGGCTTGGGAGGGCGATTCAAGGAGCCTCATCGATGCGCTGTTAGAGCCGTCGGTTCTATACACGCCCACTCTCGCCGACCCCGAAGTGCGTTCGGGAATCCACGCTGCGGCTCACGTAACTGGAGGTGGACTGCTCGCCAACCTTGCCCGAGTGATTCCGGCTGGGCAGGTTGCGCTCGTCGATCGCCACAGCTGGCCCATTCCACAGGTGTTCCATGTGGTGAAAGAACGAGGCGCGATCGCCTGGAGCGAGATGGACAGGGTGTTCAATCTAGGGGTCGGAATGGTCCTAGTGGTCGCCGAGTCTGCACGTGATGAGACGGTGTCGAGGTTGGCTGAACTCGGTGTGGCCAGCTTCCAGATAGGTTCGGTAGCTGAGGCAAGGTTTGAAGATGAGGGAGTTGGAGCACGTTGGAACCAGGAGAATTAGTTTCTGTCCTTCAACTCGATGAATCTGAACTGAAGAAGAGGCTCGCCGATCTGATCCTTGATGTTTCGGTGCTGAGGGGCGATTTCACCTTGAAGTCTGGACGGCTTTCGACCTGGTTCATAGATGGGAAACAGGTCGTATGTGATCCATCCGGCGTCCTTCTGAACGCAGTCGCGATGGTCAGGATCATGGACGAATTCTTCGGTCCAAGCTTTCCAGATACCATCGGTGGAATGACGATGGGGGCTGACCCCGTCGCATTCTCGGTGGCTGCAATCGCCTCGGCAATCGGCCGGCCGTTGCGCTCGTTTTCGATTCGCAAAGAGCCGAAGGACCACGGTCCAGGTGGAAGGGTCGCTGGCTCGATCCGGCCAGGGGACAAAGTGGTGATTGCCGAGGACGTGACCTCTCGAGGTACTTCGATCCTCGCTGCTGCAAACGTTGCAATTGAGGCAGGCGGAGAGGTGGTGTTAGCCACTGCGATGGTCGACAGGGGCGGAACGGTGGCTGATTTGCTGGCCAACGCAGGAATCCCATTCAGGGCGATCTTTACCGCACCAGAGTTGGGACTTCCGTTCGAAGGTGGTTTGGATTAGCCCCAGCTCCTGCAGAGGGGACCCGAACAATTAGCTTGATGGCGCCGATCAGCTAGATTCGAGGTCGGGAAGGATGACCGGCCTGGGCCCGACCTACTGACACTTCGATCTACCGATGGAGGCCAAATGGATCGCTCACTCAAGTCGCTCGGACTGAACTCTTACCACCTTGGATGGGACAACTCCATCGAGCCGAGACTGACCGTCTCATCGGGTGACCGGATCCAGATCGACTCTTTGGATGCCTCGGGCGGCCAAATTCCTAGGGACGGCACGGCACTGCAGGTCAGCTCCATGGACTTCTCCAGACTGAATCCGGTTACCGGACCGATCTTCATAGAAGGTGCCGAGCCGGGGGATGCGATCAAGGTGAGCTTCGAGAGTCTTGAGGTTGCCGACTGGGGTTGGACGGGGACTATAGCGGGATTCGGACTTCTGGCCGATGATTTTCCCGAGTCGAGCTGCTTCATCTCGAAGGTAGGTGACATGAGTGTGGAGCTTCCGTTCGGGCCAGTTCTTCCCAAGATACCGATGATCGGTACTATCGGTGTCGCACTTGCGGAGCCTGGTATCCACTCGATCGTCCCACCCTCGATTCACGGCGGGAACATGGACATACGCGACCTAGGTGAGGGATCGACCCTGCTTTTGCCGGTAGCTGTAGCCGGAGCGCTTCTCTCCGTTGGTGACCCTCACGCGGCCATGGGAGATGGGGAGGTGTGCGGTACCGGAGTGGAGACCACGGCGACGAGTGTGATTCGGGTCGAACTGCTAAAGGCAGCGGCACCAAGGTCCCCGGTTATCGAGAGTTCTGGGATCAGCCAGCGCACGGGCGCCTCTCTCCTGACAACAGGGATAGGTCCAGACCTGCACCGAGCGTCGATAGATGCGATCAGATCGATGATCGACGAGCTGGTTCGCCGTACCGGTATGGCCCCACTAGAGGCGTACATTCTCTGCTCCTTGACCGTTGACCTGAAGGTTTCGGAGCTGGTGGATGCGCCGAACTGGGTCGTCTCGGCTCATATTCCGTTGTCGGTAATCAGATGATGCCCTGACTGCTTCGCCCAATGCTCCTTTCTGCAAATAACCGCTCTGGTCTCGATGCTTTCGCAAGGATAGGGCCGTAATCACAGCAATTAGGCCAGAGCTTCCGAGTTTGTGGCTTCGGCTAATGCAGACCTCGTTACCGCCTGTCGCATAGCCATTGGGACTCGTGGTGATCCATGCTCATTGACCCTTCGGGTCGCGATTGAGTCATGGTGCACACTTATCCGGTGCGGTGGAGTGAGCACCATACTTGGCGCTTGTATACCTGATTCCTAACGGGTGGGATGGTACCCGACAATTCGACGCGTAACAGACTTGAGTCGGGGCGCTTTAGCAACTCGGCAGAGGGGGAGTTGGGTCTAGCCTGACCGCCTTGGGACGTAGACCCGAGAGAAGATACTGCTTCGATCTTGGACCAATCGGCCAAGGCCAAGTTGACCAAGTGAAGCGGGTTGCTAGGTCGACTTTCAGCGGTGCTTCTTAGGTGAGAAACTCGACCCGATCAGCGAACTTCCTTATTGATTCGTTCGAGGGTATGAAGTAGTAGCTACCAGATAGTGCGTCTGTATAACGAGTCAGTGCGTCTCGGATACCGTCCTGCTTGCCGGCCATCCGTTCGAGCATCTTTGTAAACCGGGTCACATCTGATGAGAATCCAATGAACACTGTCCCGTTCTCTGTTGGCGTTCCGTAGGCGGAATTTCGTCTGAAGATCGGTAGCTCCCGCTCGCCTTCGATCAGGGTCGTTCGAGCAACGTGTGAATCGGCCGGAAGATCGTCATCTTCGAACTCATCGCCTTCGCGCTTGGTTCGGCCAATGACTGACTCCTGCTCCTTTTCGCTTAACTGATCGAACTCCTCGAGGCGGTGTCGCCACCTCTGGAAGAGCAAGCTGCTCCCGCCAGCGCCGGTGGACCCGTTGGGAATGATGGCGACATTCGGTGCTTCAAGCAGATTCGGATTCGCTGTTCCGTCGATGAAGCCGGTGAGGTCCCTGCTCTGTGCGTGAGACCACCCGAAGATGTCTTCGACACAACTGGCTACCTTCTTCAACTGCTCGATTACCAGCCTACCCAGCGTGAATGCATCCGAGTAGCTCGCAGCCGACACCCATACCCAGAGGTCTCTTTGTGTTGCGGGCATGTAGTAGCCGTCGCTTCCGGACAGGTCTTCTGCGAAGTCCTCCAGTTCATGAGGCACACCGTCTGGCTCCACCTGCCTCCAAAGGCTTGGTCTGAAACCGGTAACCAAGTTGGCTCCAGATGGTGTTGTGCGTGGCACTTCTAGGTTGCAAACCGCCGCCACCAAATCAGCCGAGCTCGTGGTACTGGTCCTGTCAAACTCCAGATAGCAGTGGTAGGAGCAACCGAGGGCGAATATTCCACTTTGGGGGGTTGCCAACTGTTCTGTACCTCCTGGGGTTGTCACGACGCAAACATGTCAGAAACTACCAGCTTCTTCCATCAACTTTTCAATACGTCGCACCGGTTGAATCAATGGTGACGAACATCTTGGTCAACCCGAGCCTTTAGGTCTCGAAGATTGGAAAGGATTCGGCGGCGACGAGATACCTTGTGGTCGTTTGATTTATTGGTCGCTCCTGGGCACTTTTGCGACTCGTTATGAAGCCGCAGAATGTGAGGGGTTAGCCATGAAGT
>JABEUN010000078.1 GCA_013044385.1 Acidimicrobiaceae bacterium | reverse complement strand
TTACTGGCTGGTCGCGTCTGACGGGGGAATCTTCAGTTTCGGAGATGCGCAGTTCTACGGCTCGACCGGCGCAATAACTCTGAATAAGCCCATCGTTGGAATCGCACCCTCTCCGGACGGAGGTGGCTACTGGCTAGCTGCATCTGACGGGGGAATCTTCAGTTTCGGAGATGCCACCTACTACGGTTCCGCAGCAAGTCCGACGACGCCGGTATCGGCTCCAGTCGTGGGCATCCTGAGCATGGCCATGCCGACCGTCTATTCACCAGGTGCCACTGGATTCGACATCTCGAACTTCCAATGCCCCGCCTTTCCGCCACCCTCTCCGGTCTCGGTGATAGAAGTCACCGGGTGGAGCTTTAGCTTCCAGAACCCTTGTCTTGCTCAAGAGTTTCAGTGGGGCGGTCCTACCACAACGCTTTACGCATGGCTGAACTGGCCGTCCAATGGAGCATCGAGTCCCACAGACTACGGTTCGGCTTCCTATATGACGGGTCCGGCTGGCAACTGCGCACCCACCGACTTCAACTGTCAGGCCTACAACTTCGGCTACAAGCAGGCCCAGTACGCGTACCAGTATGCTCAGACCCAGAATGTGATGTCCAGCACGTGGTGGCTGGATGTTGAGACGGGCGGGCAGTGGGCGGCCTTGACTCAGGGCCCCACCTTCGAGTCCCCCGCAGCTCAGGCGCAGGACTATCAGGACATCCTGGGAGCCATCAACTTCTTTACATCGCAAGGCAGGACCATCGGGGTCTACTCGACACCACTGCAATGGTCGGAGATCACTGGTGGGGCAACACTGCCAGCCAACACTCCAATCTGGGTTGCACTACCGGGGGCCAATCCTTCGACCGCCTGCTCGCAATCGAACTCCTTCGGTCAAGCACAGATCTGGTTGGTTCAGACCGGGACCGCAACCTTGAATGGTCACACATACGACACAGACCTGAGCTGCTAGAGATCGGATCAGTCATACTTAGTGGCTAAGAAGCAGAGATAGCAGTTCCACCCCGACCTCGCCTCCGCCCGCATCCAACCTGATCAACAGGGCAGATGCGGGTGAAAGCTGCGAAATTGAGCTTTGGGCTGTTGAACTGTCACCGAGTTCCAGGACAGATCTAATCACTCCAAGATGGGTGACCCAGAAAGGCAGGCCCGTCTGCGTCGAGGACTCACGGGCTCCTTGTCTACCCACCAACACTCTACGAAGCGCCGATCTGACCCTAAGGTCGAGTCCAGCTACGGTCTCGGCGCCGGGCAGGAAAGGAACTGCCCTATCCAGATACGGGTCAAATGAGTCCGGAAGTTCGTCAAATCGCACCCCATCGAACGGCCCAGGGTGCAACTCGCAGAGCGAACATGAAGGTCGCTCCAGCTGCAGACCAAATCGCATCGCAAGTAGCGAAGCCGTCTCAGATGAACGCTGGAGAGAACTCCGCCGAATAACGCTCGGCAGCAGGTCGAAGCCGGCGAGCCTATCCCCGAGTTCAAGAACCTGTCTGACTCCTAGGGCGGTAAGACCCATACACCCTGTATGGCCACCGACGACGCCTCTGCGCCCCGAGATGGCCTCACCGTGTCGTATAAGCAGGATTTCAGCAGAGGTCCGGTCTCCCAGATCCACCGCCTCGTCATAGCCAAACATCAGATCGCGTCTGAGACGAACCTCTCGAGTTGCCGGAGGGACCTCACCTCGAACACGCCGTCACAGTATGGTTCGTATGAGGATATGATCGAGTCGCCGCTGTCCCAATACGACTTCGGTTCGGGATTCAGCCAGTAAACGTGCTTTGCCGCCGACTGGATCTTCCGCAGTGTCTCAGCCTTCGGTGGGTGATAGTTGTTCCTAGCGTCCCCGCAGATGATCACCGACGATCTCTTGGTCAGGTCTTTACCGTACTTTTCATAGAACGTCTCCAAGCTCCGGCCATAGTCGGAATGGCCATCCAGCCAGACCACCTTGGCTTTCGTGTTGACGAGCTTCATCGCCTCGTTGATATCGGGCGCTGAATTGAAATACGACGTCACCTCGTCTACCGCATCGATAAAGGCGAAGCTGCGCACCTTTGAGAACTGAGAACTCATAGCAAAGACGAGTTGCATAGTGAATCTCGCGAACGAAGCCACGGATCCTGACACGTCGGACACAAGGAAAATCTCGGGTTTGTGGGGCTTTGGTGGCTTTGTGACCAGCTCCACCGGTACTCCTCCGTAGCTGAGACTCGCCCGCATCGTCCGCCTCATATCTACGTCGGGATTGACCTGCCGTCTGTGCCGCTTAGCCAGTCTCGAAGCAAGCTTTCGAGCAAGTGGATCTACCGCCCTCTGCATCTGGGCAAGTTCGTCCCTGGAAGCTCGAACGATTTCTATATCCTCAGGTAGGGTCACAGCCAAGGTGCGCGCCACCGCTTCGGCGCCACGATCCTCTACCAAACGAGAGAGGACCTCCCTGCTCACCTCAGACTTGAGACGGTCAACCTTGCGGGCGGCATCATTTGCGCTTAAGCGCCTCTCGAGCTCCCCCGCCGCGCCATCCTCTGTCTGGGACAGTAGCATCAGGACCTTCTCCGAATCGAGCTGGCGTAGGGTCCTATAGGTGTAATAGATGCCGCTCACCGCTCTGCCGGCTTCTATCCCACCAAAGCGGGTTACGGCCATCCGAACCAACCTACGAAGCCTCTCATCGTCGCCATCGGCGAGGGCATCAGCTATCATCTGCGCGAGATCATCCGCTGCTTCAATCTCTCCAAAAAGGTCGACTTCAGCATCATCGTCTGAGTCGTAATCGTTGGGAATGAGCCCGAAAAAAACCTCAAACAACCGATCAAATGCCGGAATGTGCGACGGATCCTTGATCATTGAGGCCCTGAGTGAATCCCTCACCTGCTCCCGGTCGATCAGATCGATAACTCCCAAGGTCGCCGTCGCGTCGAGCAGCTCCGACTGGGAGCACTCCACTCCAGCGGCTCGTAGTGCCGTCGCAAAGCCGATCAGCTGGTCCAACACAGAACCAATTACCTCGTTCCTTGGGAGAGTTCCTTGGTGGCGATCTCAATATCTGCCCTGTGCTTCAAAAGCAAATGCAGGGTATCTGCAACGTCCGCAGCATCGAGTGAGCCGATTCCCATCTCTATAAGAGAATGAGCCCAGTCCAGACTTTCAGAGATGGACGGGCTCTTCTTGAGGTCCAGCGCCCTGAGTCCTGCAACAAACCTTACCAACTGTCCACCAAGCTCCTTATCGAGCTCAGGTGCCTTGGCTCCGATGATCTCAAGCTCCCGCTCTGGTGACGGGTAGTCGATGTAGAGAAACAGACAGCGCCTCTTCAATGCCTCTGAGAGCTCTCTTGTACCGTTGGAGGTAAGAAACACGAGCGGCATCTGCTTAGCAGTGATGGTTCCAAGCTCAGGGACCGATACCTGAAAATCGGAGAGCAGTTCCAGCAGGAGAGCTTCGGTCTCGACCTCCATCCGATCGACCTCATCCACCAGAAGAACGGTCGGATTCTCCGATCGGATCGCGCGGAGCAGCGGCCTCTCAAGGAGGAAACCCTCTTGGAAGATGTCATTGCCTAACCGGTCCCACGAGCTCCCATCAGTCTCGGACTCAATAGAGATCCGGTCCGTCTGGATCCTGAGAAGCTGCTTGCGATAGTTCCACTCATAGAGTGCTTTAGCCTCGTCAAGGCCCTCGTAGCACTGGAGACGGATCAACTCGGAGTCCGTCGCAAGGGCAGTGGACTTCGCCAGCTCAGTCTTGCCGGTGCCAGCTGGTCCCTCCACCAGGATCGGCTTGCCGAGTCTCGCTGCGAGATAGACGGTAGTTGCGATCTGTTTGGATGGAAGGTATCCGACCGACTTCAAAGAATTTGACACCACTTCGATACTCGACAAAGTAGCGTTATCTCTCCACGCGTTGACTGGCACTATCTGATCTGACCTTCCCCTTCGATTATGAACTTGAGCGTCGTCAACTGCTCGAGTCCCATCGGACCACGTGCATGCAGTTTCTGTGTGCTAATGCCTATCTCCGCTCCGAAGCCGACCTCACCGCCATCAACAAATCTGGTTGATGCATTGACGAGTACGGCCGCAGCGTCGACCTTCTTCTTGAAATAGTCTGCCATGAGCAGCTCTGAAGTTACGATCGCCTCCGAGTGGCCACTTCCGTAGCGAGCAATGTGATCGATAGCCTCGTCTATGGAGTCGACCACCTTTACGCTGAGGATCAGATCGAGGAATTCGGTTTCGTAATCCTCTTCGGTAGCGACCTTCGCCAGTGGTAGCACCTGCCGGGTACGGTCGCACCCCCTGATCTCAACCTCTGCAAGTTCCTCACCCACTCTGGTAAGGAAACGCTCGGCCACATCGACATGAACAAGCAGCGTCTCCGCCGAGTTGCAGACCCCGGGCCTCTGGCACTTGGCGTTCTCGAGGATCGACAACGCCATTTCTAGGTCAGCAGTCCGGTCTACGTACACGTGACAGTTCCCGTCACCATCGAGGATGTAGGGGACTGTTGCGTTATCCTCAATTGACCGAATCAGCGACTTTCCTCCCCTTGGTATGAGGCAGTCGACGAATCCCCTGAGTCGCATGAACTCTACAGCGGACTCCCTGGACGTATCGCCGACCATGCTTACCGCATCCACCGGGAGGTCAGCCTTCACCAAACCCTGTCTTATAAGGTCAGAGATGACGGAATTGGAACAAAACGCAGCTGCAGATCCTCGGAGCATCACGGCATTCCCACTCTTTAGACAGAGAGAGGCCGCATCCGAAGTAACGTTCGGTCGATTCTCATAAATGATCCCGATGACTCCTAGCGGGACGCTGACGCGGGAGATTCTCAATCCGTTGGGTCTCACCCACCCATCTCTGACTCGCCCCACCACATCAGGCAGTGCAGCCACCGAGAGAACTCCATCGGCCATCTGGGCCACTCTAGAGTCGGTGAGTCGGAGGCGATCAAGCTGCGCCTTGGGCAATCCCCGATCCTCTGCCTCTTTCATATCACTTCTGTTGGCGTCGAGTATCTGTTCAGTCCCCGATCTGATCAGTTCGGCCACGTAAAGCAGGGCCAGATTACGCTGCTCTGATGAGGCTGTGTATAGGACACGGGAAGCGGCCTTAGCAGACTTGGCCTGCTCCTTTAAAGTTCGGATCGACTCTTTATCCATCACATCAGCCTAGCTTCGTTGGCCGGAGGTGAAGATCTCACACTCTGAGCAGCACCATATCGTCACGGTGAACTACCTCTGCGGAACCATCATCTCCCAGATCAGAACTTCTGAGGCCCATTATCGACCGAATCTTCTGCGAATCCCTCCGGGAGATTCCCTTGGCGAATACCTCGCCAGACTCATCTGCAATCGAAACCGTCGCTCCGGCTATGAACTCTCCATCGACCGCACGTACGCCTGCGGGAAGCAAAGACCTATCATTCTGCTCAAGCGCTTTACGCGCACCGATATCCACCGTCACAGTGCCCTCAGAGAGGGTTGCAAATGCGAGCCAGAGCTTCCTAGCGGAAAGTCGGCGCTCCTTAGGAAGGATCAAAGTACCGACGCCTACTGTCCAGTTCATCGACTCTCTGACAACGTGGGGCCGCTCCGCCGCTGCAATCACCGTACGGATACCAGACCATGAAGCCATCTTCGCCGCCTGGAGCTTGGACCCCATACCCCCGGTCCCACGACTAGTACCGGCGGGACCACCAATCTCGGCGACGCGCACGTCAATCTCGGCAATCTCCTCGATCAGCGAGGCGGCAACGTCGCGACGCGGATCAGCAGTGTAGACACCAGCTTGATCAGTAAGCAGTAGAAGTAGGTCGGCATTCAAAAGGTTTGCGACCAGAGCCGCCAATCTGTCATTGTCGCCGAACCTGATCTCATCGTTTGCCACTGCATCGTTCTCGTTGACTACCGGCACTGACCCCATATTCCAAAGTGCGCCGAGCGTGTCTCTAGCCTGGAGATACTTCCGGCGCTCGGAGAAGTCCGCCGGGTCCAGCAGAACTTGGCCTACCCTCAGGCTCCTTTGCGCAAATAGCATCCGATACGCCTCAATGAGTCTGCCTTGGCCTACGGCGGAAGCCGCCTGCAGAACGGCTAGATCAAACGGCCTTTCACGCTCACCTAGGCCGAGCTCGAACAGCCCGGACGCTATCGCTCCTGAGGAGACGAGTACAAACTGGTGGCCGCTCGAAGTCAGCTGCGAAATCTGGCCTGCGACTCCGTCAAGCAGTCCGAGATTGATGCCACCATTGTCGTTCGTAACCGATGACGACCCAAGCTTCACGACGACCTTCACCTCTAGCGCTCACCGTCGTATTCGAAACTCATGCCCCCGATTATCACCTCGTCGCCAGCCTTTGCACCAAAACGTCGGAGACTTTTGTACACCCCCAACCGGTCGAGTCGGTCGTGAACGATCTGGATCGCCACGGGATCGTTAAGGTCAGACAACCCAACCGCTCGTTCAACCTCCCGACCGGACACGATGAAGACACCGTCAGATTGCCCAGATATCTCGAAACCGAGAGAGGCTGTGGGTCGTAATACTATTTTTGGCGCAATCGGTGCCGGCTTAGTATCCAGCTCCGCAAGCAGCATCGCAAGACGCTTGGATAACTCGACAGTGCCGAATCTGGTGGCCGTGGAGGTGACAATGTCCAGCGGAACCGAGTAGTACTCGGAGAACATCTTGGCTACCTCGTATGGATCATCACCTGGATCTGGATTCAGGCCGATAGAAAGATCAATCTTGCTGCCGACTATCACTCTCGGCCTTGTGGCAAGTTCCGGCAGGTACGCGCCAACTTCGTGGGAAAGACTCTCCAACTGTTCGAGTGGCGTCGGGCCAACCGCCCCGGAGAGGTCAAGGATGAACGCCAAAAGTCGCGATCTCTCAATGTGACGGAGGAACTCGTGTCCTAGCCCTTTGCCATCTGCCGCACCTTCAATAAGTCCCGGCACATCAGCCACGACTATGTCACGACTTCCGTCAACTTGGACCACTCCCAGATTCGGTATCAGCGTAGTGAACGGATAGTCGGCGATCTTGGGTCTAGCCCGCGAGATCGCTGCGATAAGCGACGACTTTCCGACGTTTGGGTAGCCAACCAGGGCCACGTCCGCTGCAAGCTTCAGCTCTAGGTTAAACCAGAAGTCTTCTCCTGGCTCACCTTGTTCCGCAAACGCAGGTGCACGCCGGGAGTTGGATAGGAATCTGGCGTTCCCTTTGCCTCCATGGCCGCCTTCGGCCGCCCTCCACCTTAGGTTCGGCTCAGCCAGGTCGACCATGAGACCTCCGTCGAGATCCCGCACCACGGTCCCTACGGGAACCTCGACTTCAACATCTTTGCCACAGTGCCCGATCTTTTTCTTCGAACCTCCGTGAACTCCGTCTTCGGCCCGGCGAAAGGGCTGATCCCTGAACCCGATAAGCGAAGAGACATTTACCGATGACACGAGCCAAACATCGCCGCCGTCGCCGCCATCGCCGCCGTCAGGACCACCTTTGTCGACAAAGGCTTCACGCCTGAAAGAGACCGCTCCTGCTCCGCCGTCGCCCGATCGGGCGTGCAACTGTGCCCTGTCTACAAACTCGGCCAATAAAACAGCGCTCCAATTTTCGGCCGACCATAAGGTCAGCCCGAGGACCTAGGCCGACTCTTCTGTCAGGATGTCTACGAGCTTCCGGCCATTACGGCTGCCGAACTTTACCCGACCGGTTGCGGTTGCAAACAGGGTATCGTCGCCACCCCGGCCCACATTCACCCCAGGATAGAACCTGGTTCCTCGCTGGCGAACGATGATTGAACCAGCTTTTACAAGAGTTCCGTCGAACTCCTTGACTCCTAGGCGTTGAGCGTTGGAGTCGCGACCGTTCTTAGTGGACCCACCACCCTTAGTCTTTGACATGTCACTCCCATTAGGAATAGCCGGGCCAAAATTGGCCACGGGATTGCGAACCCTTTATCAGGCAGATATCGAGGTAATCCTGATAACAGAGTAATGCTGGCGATGACCCCAACGCTTGCGTTGATTGGCCTTGGACTTGTACTTGAATCCGATGACCTTGGGTCCCTTGGCTTCGCCGACGACAACTGCGGTAACAGAGGCACCGGTCAGCTCAGCGGGCTTAGAAACTACCCTGTCACCATCAACAACCAAGATCGGTGAGAAGTGCACCTCAGTGCCTTCAGTTGAACCAAGAAGCTCAACTTCCAACACGGCGCCTTCTTCGACCCGCTCCTGCTTACCACCGGTACTTATAACTGCGAACATAGCCCGATCATCTTATACGGTCCTAAAGCAAGACCTGATCAAAGATGATCCCCCTTCCTCCACAGTTCGGACAAGTCTGCGAGAACGCTTCGACCAAACCCTCAGATACGCGCTGTCTGGTCATCTCGACAAGCCCGAGTTGGGACATGTCGTAGACGTGGGTCTTGGTCTTGTCCCGGGCAAGTGCAGCACGGAATGCTCTCATCACGTCATCCCGGTTCTCCTTGATAAGCATGTCGATGAAGTCGATGACGATGATGCCACCAATGTCCCTCAACCTCAACTGACGGGCTATCTCCTCGACGGCCTCGAGGTTGTTGCGATGGATAGTCTCCTCCAGTGAGACAGAGCCCACATTCTTTCCCGTGTTGACGTCGATTACCGTAAGTGCTTCGGCACGATCTATGACGATCGATCCTCCGCTCGGCAGCCAGACCTTCCTCTCAAGCGCCTTGTGCAGCTGCTCATGAACGTGATAGGCCTCGAACATTGGGATCTGCTTGTCTGAGTTCTCATAGAACTCGACTCGATTCGCCAACTCGGGAGAGATTGCCGAAACGTAACTCACGACCTCTTCGAAGAGGTCGCTGTTGTTGATGATGATCCCTCTGTAGTTACGATTGAACTCCTCACGAACCACCCTCAGGGCAACCTGTGGCTCCCTGTAAAGCAGGGTGGGTGCGTGGGCCATTCTGGCCCTAGTCTCAATCTTTTCCCAGATCTCCTTCAAACGGCCGACGTCCCTAGTCAGCTCATCGGCCGACGCACCCTCTGCCGCCGTCCTGACAATGACCCCGAATCCTTCAGGCTTGATCTCGTCGAGGATCCGTCTGAGCCGCTTTCTTTCATCATCGGGAAGCCGCTTTGAAATTCCGTAGCTGTTCGAATTGGGAATCAGCACTACGAATCTTCCCGGCAGAGACACCTCCTGGGTGAGCCGGGCGCCCTTCGAGCCGATTGGGTTCTTAGTGACCTGACAGATCACTGTCTGCTTTGGCCTGAGGAGCTGCTCAATCCGGACGCTCCGGTCACCATTTTCGATGTCATCACGTTCATATCTCACGTCGCCCCTGTATAAAACGGCGTTCTTCGAGGTTCCTATGTCTACGAAGGCTGCCTCCATGCCAGGGAGCACGTTTGTCACGCGCCCTAGATAGATGTTGCCGTCAATGTTGTACTGGTTGTCGGAATCCCTCGAAACATAGTGCTCAATAAGGGTTCGGCCCTCCAGAACAGCTATCTGGGTAACATCATCCTTGACCTGCACACACATCAGATACCTACCGACCGGACGACCGTTGCGCTGTCGACCGACACGCTGATTGGCCCTTCGATCGGAGGATCCATCTGCATCTATCGAGTTAGCTAGCTGTTCAGGGACGCTGTAGACAACTGGGCCCTGGGCTAAAAGTCTGTCCCTCTCGCCCTTGGTCCGGCCGTACCTCTTCCGCTTGCGCTGCGAAGACGACTGCTGATCAACACGTTCGGCTTCTGGTGTCACCCTCGGCTTGGCTGTAGGCCGACGGGCGGCCTGAGCGTTTTTAGCCTGGATCCTCTCAACCTCATCAGCAGGGATCACATCGCCAACTTTGGGCGCGGGCATCGAAGCCTTAACCTGCTTTATACGGGCAAGATAGTTCGCCTGCCGGTTCGACGATGAGGCATCCTGACCGACTGAAATTGACGGAAGCGACTGAACCTCTACCGACGCGGACTCCGCCACGGTCTTTTCAACCGATCCAGTCTGTGTGCCCTGTCGCCTTGGCCGTGTCCCAGAAGATGGCTCTTGGACCTCAGTCTTGCCCGTTACTGCTGAACCGTTCTCCGGCTTCACTGGGTCAATCTTGGACCTTGCGATACGCTGGCGCGGCGGCTGACGTCTAGGTTCAGACTCACCCTCTTTGGCTGAAGGCACAAAAGCCTCAAGCGGTGGCAGGGGCGAAATCTTATGAGGATCTCCGCCAACCTCGACAGGGGCGATCAAACCGGCCTCTACTACATCGTCAACCTTGCGGGAAGGCTGACGCCTCCCCTGCTGGGATGACCTGCGCTGGTTCACTCGGGGCTGAGACGACTCCGCTACCTCGCCATCATTACGCTCGTGGACTACCTCGCCCACGCCTTCTTGTGGATACTCCTGTTCGGACATCTAACGAAAACCTTTCCGCTTTCAGCGGCGCTCTCCATCCCTTGTTGGAATCCACTGGCCTGTCGGCCGTAAATTGACTGGATTCTTGGGCGGTAGGAGATACCGATTCCCACTCCCTGCGGACACGAAAAACGTCCGCCCCGGGATGGGCAAATTCAGACCTAATGTCGCCGTCGACGGACAGCCGGAGGCCACGGCTCGACAGACCAGCTGCGCCCGATGCCATCACGATACATACGCCAGCTACAACGATTTCAAAGCCAGCAAACGACATACCTCTAGCCTATCCACTCTGGCCAATGGTCGATACACGTTCGATTCGCGTAGTTACGCTGGATCAACCCGCAGGATTTGTTGTCGATGTCGTAGTCGAATTCGACCCTGCAGCCTTGGCAGAGGTCGTACTCGTAGTCGAAGTCGTCGTACCAAGAGGAGTGGTACTGCCCGCAGTCAGGTGCCCAACGCCGAACTTCGGCGGTCCGACCGGGTGCGCCATCAGGTATTGAAAGATCTCCCTAGCCACCGGCGCCGCAGCCGATGCACCGAAGCCGCCTTCCTTGATCACCACCGAAACCACGTACTTCGGAGCCTGGACCGGTCCGAATGCAACAAACCATGAGTTCGGGTTTAGACCAGTCACCGAGGCAGTGCCCGTCTTTCCCGCCAGTGGGAACTTATTGAGTGGGAAGCCCTGGAACGCTCCATAGGCTGTTCCCCCCGGACTTCCGACCGCACCTTCGAATCCGGTGAGCATGGTCTGATGATCCAGTGGCGACAGCAGCACTCGAGTAGCTATCTGTGGAGGGAAGCTCTTTATCAGTTTTCCTTCTCCGTTTACGACACCGACTGCGATCGAAGGAACGTACCTGGTCCCTCCATTTGCAAAGGTCGCATATGCATTAGCCATCTGGAGAGGTGTAATCAGGGTCTCTCCCTGGCCGAATGCCATCTCGAGCTGATCTGCGGTGAACCAAGTGTCGTAAGGGTAGGCCGCTGGGTAGTTCTTGTGGAGATACTGTCGAAGGGTCGGGGAGTCCACTGATCCCGATGCCTCTCCGGGGAGGAGAATGCCTGTTGGCACTCCCCAGCCGTATCTGGCAGCCATATCCTGGATCGGCTGCGTGCCGTACTTCTGCTCCTGAGTGTAGAAGAGGTAGCCCAGTGTGTAGAAGAAAACGTCGTCAGACGCCGTCAGGGCGGTCACTATGTTGATGGTGCCCAGTGACTCGTTACCCGAGTTGTGGAACGAGCACTTGCCAATATGGCAGCCCGGAATGGTGAAACTGCCCGGGTCGTGTATGAGACTGTAGGGTGAGATCAGGCCGGTATTCAACGCCGCCGATGCAGTTGCAAGCTTGAAAGTGGAACCCGGTGTGTACTCTCCCTGTATCGCACGGTTCAGAAGCGGGTAATTGCTAGACGGGGCGTTCAACTGCGCGTAAGCCTTGGTTGAAATACCCCCGACCCAGATGGAAGGATTGTAGGTGGGGAAGGACGCCATCGCCAGGACCTGACCGTTATTGGGGTTCTCCACCACCGCGGCTCCCGTCAGCTCTGGGAGATAGGCGTGTAGATGCGGCACATATGTGTGCGAGAGCGCCTTGATCTCATTCGCCAGATCAGTTTCCACGACCTTCTGCAGGCTGGTATCTATAGTCAGTTGAAGGTTGCCTCCAGGAACTGGTGGGGTCTGCCCCAAAGTTCCTACAACATTTCCGCCAGCGGTCACTTCGAGCTTTGTCACTCCGGGCTTGCCTCGTAGGTAGGACTCGTAAGTGGCCTCAACGCCAGCCAGACCGATCTGTGAGTTTGCGGTGTATCCCTTAGAGGAGAGTTTTGTCAACTGGCTCTGCGTTATTTGGCCAACGTAACCCAAGACCTGGGCGGCAGTATCGCCCTGTGGGTAGAACCTCTGTGTCGTCTGCTCAGCTACCACACCTGGGTAGATATTGGGATGCTCCTCCACATCAATAACCACCTGCTTGGATATCCCATACGCCACAGGGGTCGGTTCATAGGGACTGAACTGTGTACTAGCTAGAGCCTGGTTGATCTGCGCTACCGGCACTGATAGGAGCTTCGCGAGGTTTGACACGACGTTTTGATTCACTGCGGCAGCGTGCTGCGATAGCGCCAGAACCTCGACCACCTGGTTACCGACAAGTACCTGACCATTTCTATCGAGGATCAACCCCCGCGGAGGTTCCACGGACACCGTTCTGACCTGGTTGGCAACTGCTTGGGCTTGGTATGTTGGCGCCTGCAGGATCTGGAGAGCGTAGAGACGGGCGATCATCGCAACAAATAATGCGATTGCGGCCACACCCAGAACTCGTGACCTGCGACGGGTCGCCTTTCGCTTCGCCTCTTCAGACTCAGCCAGAGAAAGGTGTTCCATACGTCACCTCCTTGAAGATATCCGTCTCTCGGATCCCTGCGGCACCAACGAGAAACGGGCGCCGAACACCAAAAGCGGCGAGATGGCGAGATTGATCAAGCTGACCACCGCCAACTCGGTTACAAAAATTCTCCTGAGCGGATCGTGTACACCGAGCAGGAAACCAAGCCCCGACTCAAGGGATACTCCCAGCGCCGATGCCGCACCCACAACGAGGTAGTCAAGAATCCTGTTCTGCTCCTGGTCAAGTCTCTCCATCTCACCGGCCAGATAACCAACGATCGTATAGACGAGCGCTGTAAAACCGAAAGGCGTTACGAGGAAAGAGTCGGTCAGAATTCCGGCCAAGAACCCTATCAACGCACCTTTCTCTCGACCACCGACCACACCCGAAGCACACACCAGTGCGAGCATGAAATCTGGACGGACTGACTGGATGGAAATATCGCCGATTCCACTGTGCTGAACTACCAGAACCGTAATGAGCAGTAGCGGCAACCTGATCAGAAATAGTCGCGACGTCATGCTGGGGGCGCCCATTCAAGGATCTTCACGAATTGAAGATTTGAATAATTTACGAGCGGTTTGACCAGCACCTGCTCCTGAAGCCCACCTATCGGATTGGAAACTGATGAGACAACTCCAACGGGTATGCCAGCTGGATATATCTCTCCTTGGAGGCCCGAAGTGACTAGGACCTGACCGACCCTTATGTTCGAACCAGGATCAATGAGTCCTAGCTTCAGTGGCAGGTTGACACCTTGACCGGTTGCCAGCGCAATGTTGCCGCCTTTGCCATACCTTACCCCTGCGACGAAGTTTGGGTCCGAAAGCATCAAGACGGTCGACGTTCCGGACGAGACCGCCACCACTCGACCTGCTAGACCGGATCCACCTACTACCACCATGCCCAGTTTGACCCCTTGCGATGAGCCCTTGTTCAGTTCGAAACTGAGCTGAATATTGGTGGGTGTCTGACCCACCACTTGGGCTTCGATGGATGGAATACCCTGGGCGAACTGTATTTTCGACAGAGTCAACAGCTGGTCCAGCTGCCTTTGCGCGTCCAGCTGAGAATACTGTACAAGCTTCAGTTGATCCAGTTCATTCTGAACTTGGGCAAGCTTGGCCTTTGTCGAGCCGTATTCGAACGCTCCAGTAAAGAAGTTTCCGACCGGCCTGAAAATCCCATTTGCCGTGGAACGGACCGGCGAGACAACGTCTCGGACGGCCGCCTTGATCGACACAAAAGAGAACTTCGCACCCCCACGATAGTTCAACGTCACCAAAGACATCGACGCTAGTACCAGCAGGAGGAGGGTGATTCGGGGGCGCGCAAACAGTTTTAGCAACTATCCCCCCGAGTAATTAGCGGCCAGATGCCGAAATAAGGACCTGCTTCAGTGCTTCGAACTCCTCGAGACACTGACCAGAACCAATCGCCACGCACTGAAGGGGGTTGTTCGCTATGACTATCGGCATGCCCGTTTCAGCTTGGATCCGCTTATCGAGACCAGTCAGCATCGCACCGCCACCCGTGAGCACGATGCCCTGCTCCATAATGTCGGCGGACAACTCTGGTGGAGTCGCGTCGAGAGTAACCTTCACTGCGTCAACGATTGCAGAGATCGGCTCCTCGATAGCACGGCGAATCTCCTGGGTCGAGATCACTATCGTCTTCGGAAGTCCGGTGATCAGGTCGCGTCCTCTGATCTCGGCCTGCATCTCCTCTTCGAGGGGAAATGCCGATCCCAGTGCCATCTTGATCTCTTCAGCTGTCCGCTCCCCAAGTGCCAGGTTGAACTCCTTCTTCACAAAGGAGATAATGGCCTCATCGAGCTCATCTCCACCAATGCGAATTGACTTGGATGTTACGATCCCCCCAAGAGATATGACTGCCACTTCGGTCGTGCCGCCGCCTATATCGACGACCATGTTGCCGGTCGGCTCATGGATGGGCAGACCCGCTCCAATGGCTGCTGCCATCGGTTCCTCAATGATGTATGCCGGCTTCCTAGCCCCTGCATATTCAGCGGCCTCTTGAACTGCCCTCTGCTCAACACCGGTAATTCCGCTCGGAACACAGATGATCATGCGGGGTTTGGAAAACTTGCTCTGATGCACCTTGTGGATGAAGTATCTGAGCATCTTCTCGCAGATCTCGAAGTCGGCGATGACGCCGTCCTTCAATGGACGAATCGCCTGGATATTGGACGGAGTACGTCCGATCATCCTCTTGGCCTCAACGCCAACTGCTAAGGGCCGACCGTCCTTGGTATTGATGGCAACCACAGAGGGCTCGTCTAGTACGATCCCTTTGCCTCGCACATAGACCAGAGTGTTCGCGGTACCCAAATCGACCGCCATATCCCTGCCCCTACCGAAAAGGGATGAGAACGCCATAAATGAACCTCCCGGTCCTAACTGAAAACCAAACCCGCCAGGGTTACTACTAAATCCCCGGGAAGAAGAGTTCGAGCTCACGAGCGGCAGACTCCTCGGAGTCTGAGCCATGAACCAGATTCTCGCCCATCTCCGTCGCCAAATCGCCGCGAATTGTACCCGGCGCCGCAGATCCAGGATCCGTAGAGCCCATGATGTTTCTAACCATCGAATAGGTACTCTTTGGCCCGGTAACCACGGCTAAAACCGAGGGCGAACGCGTTATGAACTCCACCAGCTCACCGAAAAACGGCTTGCCATCGTGTTCTTGGTAGTGCGCCTTCGCCACTTCAGCATCCAGCTGTCGCAACTCGAGTCTTTCGATCTTAAGGCCTTTACGCTCTATTCTTGAGAGGATCTCTCCAACGAGACCCCTCTCGACTGCGTCCGGCTTGCAAATGAGCAGGGTTCTTCCCATATAGAAAAGACACTCTAGTCGGATGGTCCTGCCCGACGGGCTGATGACTCAGCTACTTACCAGTATCGACCTCGCCTGTCCGACCAAGTAGTGGCTACCCGTCACAACAAGTATCTGACCCTCTTGCAGGATCAACTTGGCGTAAGCAAGGGCGTCAGTCACAGAAGGGGAGACGATGGACGGCACTCCCCTACTGTTTGCGATCTCAGCGATCACATGCGGGTCGACTTGTACCTCTACGTCCATGTCAACGGCGATAAGCTGATCGAGACTCCCGTCGCCGAGTGCATCGAGGAACTCGTCTGCCCTTCGGCTATGGGTCAGACCCATCAATATGACCCAACCAACTTCGTATCCGAACGTTTCACGAAGTGTGCGGCCAAGCTCAGAGGCTGCCTCGAGATTATGCGCTACGTCGAGCACAACTGTAGGGCTCCTGCTGATCAATTCGCTCCGGCCGGGAAGTGAGGCTGACGATGCCGCTTCCAAGAGCACCTCCTCGGAGATCCTTTTATCCAACAAAGTCTCCGCTGCCGCTGTCGCCAAAGCAAAGTTGGTGGGTTGGAATGTACCGATCATGGGCAGGAATATCTCCTCATGGGAGCCATAGCGTGTACTGAAGCCGATTCTCCGGCCTCCAACTGCCGCTAGGTCCTCTGTCACTGCGATGTCGCGACCCAGGACCTGGGCGGTCCTCGTAGTCCTACTAGTGAAGGTATCCACTAGATCAGCTGGCACCGACCCGATTATCAACTCGGACTCCATTGTTACGATCCCGGCCTTCTCTGTGGCAACAGATGCCAGGTCACCTCCAAAGGCTGCAAGGTGATCGTGGCCCACCAAAGTAACGACCGCAACCGCGGCATTCAGAACATTTGTCGCATCAGATGAACCACCCATGCCAACCTCAACTACGGCTGCTTCAACACCGGCGGATGAGAAGGCGGCAAGAGTTGCTGCGGTCACCGCCTCGAATCGAGACGGGACGGTCAAACCGAACGACTCCACCAAGGAAGCGATCAGAGCGAGTTCGAGTTCGAAATCCGTCTCGGAGATAGGAACTCCACAGACCTTGATTCTCGAAAGCAGATCGCCAAGATCAGGTGAAGTGAAGGAACCGGACCGTACATTCATAGCGTCGAGCATGGCGCTAGCGAAGCTCACAACCGAACCCTTGCCATTAGTGCCTGTCACGTGGATAGCAGGATAGTTGTACTGAGGATTGTCCAGCAACTCGAGCATCTCTCGGACAGGTGCCGCCGACCGCTTGTGCAATGCACGACCAGAAGCATTGGTCTCAGTGTCGACGAGGCCCTCAAGCCAGTCGAAGCCCGTCACCGGAAAGGGGCTCCACCCCGATACACCGCCACTAAGAAGCAGCTCTCCTCGACCTATCAGGCCTGTTTGACCCAGGGATCTTGGGCTGGAGGGTCGGAGCAACCTTATCCATCACTGTCTCCCTATTGATCACGCACCTTCCCACGTCAGATCGCGACGGGATGTCGTACATAACCTCCAATAGAACCTCTTCGAGGATTGCCCGAAGGCCTCTGGCGCCTGTTCCTCTCAGAAGTGCCTGATCCGAGATGGCGCTCAACGCATCCTCGCTGAACTCTAGGTCTACACCATCTAGTTCGAAGACACGTTGGTACTGCTTAATCAGGGCATTCTTTGGCTCGACCAGAATCTTGATGAGAGCTTCTTTGTCGAGATTTGAGACCGCGCCAATGACTGGTAGGCGACCGACAAACTCTGGAATCAAGCCGAACTTGAGTAGATCTTCGGGGAGGACCTTCTTCAAAATCTCACCCTCGTCGTAAGTGCCAGACTTCAACTCCGCCCGAAAACCCATCGACTTCCGTCCCACACGGGACTCAATGATCCGATCCAGTCCAGCGAAGGCGCCTCCGCAGATGAAAAGGATGTTGGTGGTATCGATCTGTATGAATTCCTGATGTGGGTGCTTTCTGCCACCTTGCGGGGGGACAGAGGCCGTCGTCCCCTCGAGAATCTTGAGTAGCGCCTGCTGCACTCCTTCGCCTGAGACGTCCCTGGTGATAGACGGATTCTCGGACTTGCGGGCAATCTTGTCAATCTCGTCGATATAAATGATGCCAGTCTCGGCCTTTTTGACGTCATAATCAGCCGCCTGGATGAGCTTCAGAAGGATGTTCTCAACGTCTTCACCGACATATCCGGCCTCAGTTAGAGCCGTGGCATCTGCAATTGCAAATGGCACATTGAGCATTCGGGCGAGCGTTTGGGCTAGGAGCGTCTTACCGCATCCGGTTGGGCCAAGAAGGAGTATGTTAGACTTCTGAAGCTCGATCTCAGTTGCGCGCTTGGGATTCGCCTGAACCCTCTTGTAGTGGTTATAAACGGCGACCGAAAGGCGCTTCTTGGCTTCGTCCTGACCGACGACATAGCCCGTCAGGAAGTCGAAAATCTCCCTCGGCTTAGGGAGTTTGTCGAACTTGACCTCATTATTTTCGACGAGTTCATCTTCAATGATGTCATTGCAAAGCTCTATGCACTTGTCGCAAATGTACACACCAGGACCGGCGATCAACTTCTTCACTTGCTTCTGGGACATTCCACAGAAACTGCACTTGACCACCTCCTGGCCCTCACCGAACTTGGCCATCACGTCCCCTTGCTCCCGGAGCCAGCCTGTACTCGGCTATTTCGGCAACTTCGTATCCAACACTTAAGCGATCCATGCGCCCAAATCCAAAAAACACCCCCATGGCAGTTGCCACTTCGTCGAAGTCGGCCATATCCAGAGTGTAAAGCAATGCAAGTCCTGTCGACGCAAACCACAACCTTGTGATCTTTCAACTCACAGGAGTTCGCCTATCTGACCGAGATCTCTGGAACAACAGCGTCCCTCGTGGTGAGCACTTCATCGATGATTCCGTAGGCTACGGCCTCATCGGCTTCGAGGATGAAATCGCGATCAGTATCCTTTGCGATCTTCTCCACGGGCTGACCTGTATCCTCGGAGAGCATCGTATTAAGAAGGTCTCTCATCCTCATAATCTCACGGGCCTGAATCTCAATATCCGTCGCCTGGCCACCAACACCTCCGTAGGGCTGGTGCAGCAGAATCCTCGAGTGAGGAAGCGCAAACCGCTTGCCCTTGGTACCGGCCGCAAGTAGCACAGCCGCAGCTGAGGCCGCCTGGCCGTAACAGAATGTGGAGATGTCTGGCTTCACATACTTCATCGTGTCATAGATTGCGAACAGACCGGTTATGTCTCCGCCGGGCGAATTGATATAAAGGCTGACGTCCTTATCTGGATCTTCATATTCGAGAAACAGCAGCTGCGAACAGACCAAATTCGCGACAGCATCGTCAACGGGCGTGCCAAGTATTATCAATCGTTCCCTGAGGAGTCTGGAGTAAAGGTCATAGGCTCGCTCGCCCCGAGAACTCGACTCGACAACGGTAGGAACTAGGTAGTTGTATGCCTGCATCTTGTCGCTCTCCTCGATGATCTACTCGTCTGCGCCTGATTCTAGGTTGGATGGGGAAATGTCGGTAACCTCGACATCAGTCACCTCTGATGACTCGTCCGCTGCGACTTCGTCCTCTGCGACTTCGTCCTTGAGGTCATCCCAGGTTACGGGCATTCCATCAGGATCATGGACAATGACATTCTCCATGTACCAAGTCATTGCCTTCGATTTGCGAAGATCAGCCTTCAAAGCACGTTCAGCTTCGGGCGTAGAGTAACGCTTCCTAACATCCAAGACATCTTCGCCGGACAGTTCAGCAATCCGCACGATCTCCTCGTCAATGTCAGAAATTGAGATTTCCACCTCTCGGGCATCGGCGATGGCCCTAAGTGCCAGATCCAGGAGTACTGAACCCTCCGCTGACCGATAGAACTGCGCCAACAGCTGATCTTGACTCATTCCGGTCAGATCGAGATAGGTACCCAAATTGAGACCCTGAGACTCAAGACGGTGTCCGAAGTTGTGGATCTGCGTATTCACCTCTTCGCGAAGTAGCGTCGGATGAATCTCCTTCGGCTCTACCAGATCCACCAGAGCGGCGAGAACCATGTCGTTGTAGGCCTGACGGGCCTGGTTCTTCCTCATTGAGTCGAAACTCTTGCGTACGTCTGCCTTGAGCTCTTCCAGGGTCTCGAACTCAGAGACTTCGGATGCAAAAGCGTCATCGAGCGCAGGAAGGACAACCTCTCGAACTGCTTTGATGGTCACCTTTACTTGCTCTGCTTTTCCACCCTCTTCTGACGGCTCCCGGACGAAGGATGCCGACTGCCCGACTGCCAGACCCAGTACCGCATCGTCTACGTCGCTACCGACTTCCGCTTTTCCGATGCGGAAGCTGAGATCCACAGCAGACCCATCGGCTTTGGCCTCGCCATCAACGGACACCTCTATGTCGGCTGTGACCTGATCTCCAGCCGCTGCGGGGCGATCAACCTCGTTCACCTCCGCCTGCTGCTCCCTCATTCTCTCAAGAGTTGAAGAAAGGTCTTCATCAGTAGCCGAGATGTGGGTGGGCAGGGTCACGACAAGATTTTCGCAACCGGACACGGTCACCGTGGGCCGAACATCCACAGTCGCATCGACGCTCACTTCACCACCGTCCTCACCGGTAAGGATCTTTACAGATGGTGAGTCGATGACATCAAGGTCATTCTCGTTCACAGCCTGTGGATACAAAGAGCCCAGAGCCTCCTCGATGGCCTCGAGACGGATGGCCTTCATGCCTACCCTGTTCTCTACCACCCTTCGCGGGGCCTTGCCGGGCCTAAAGCCCGGGATCCGTACCTGACTGGACAGTTTCCGTACAGAGGACTCGAGAAACGGAGCGAGCTCCTCCTCCTCGAACTCTATGTGGAGAACGACCCTATTTCCTTCAGACTTTTCAGCAGTTGAGCGCATAGCGAAGAACAAGCTTATAGAGGTGGTTGGTGCAAACTGCCGGAAGGCGTCAAACCCGCCCAGTAGCCTCGTCGCAGTGGCGTCTAAAGCTGTATATCCCGGCACCTTCAACCCACCCACGGTTGCCCATCTGGCGATTGCTCGGGCTGCCCTCGAGGAGCTGGACATCACACAGCTCGACATTCCGCTCTCGCGAACCCCCTTTGGCAAATCCGATGCCGGACCGCCAAACTTTGATCAGCGGCTTCAGATCGCGAAAATGGCCTTCTCCTTCGACGACAGGATCACGGTTCATGGAACGGACCTGAAGTTCCTTTCAGACATTTCAGCCGGCTACAACTACCTCATAATTGGCGATGACAAGCTTGCACAACTGACGGACCTGCAGTTTTATAGAGATCCCGCGGAGATGGCGGTGAAGCTCGCCTCTCTGCCAGAGTTGGTGGTGGTCGAGAGGAGCAGAGTAGCGTCAGACCTCCCATTTAGGGCGTTGTCGATCGATCCAAGCTACCGAGAAGTCTCCTCCACGAGGGTACGCAACGGCGAGACCGATCTGATTGCCGAGTCGGCGAGGCTTACTTGGCTCCGTTACAGAACTCCGAGAATTTAGGCAGCCTTACCCCACTGGGTATCATTCCGTATAGAATAGTCGATACCAAATAGCACTTATATCACTATTCTTATTGAGGAGATTATAGATGTCCATCGGCCAGTTGAACTTTCCTGAAGTTACAGCCTCTTCCCTTCCCCACCTAGTCGACCAGGGTTACGGCCTGATCGACGTGCGCGAGGTCGATGAGTTCGAAGCGGGACACATACCAGGCTCGATACATATTCCACTGTCTGGCCTGCAGCACCTATTGCACAGGTTAGATTCCAAATCTTCCTACCTCGTGGTCTGTCGAAGTGGCGCTCGGTCTACACAGGCGGCCAAGCAGCTCGCGGAGCGTGGAATCAAGGCTCACAACGTAACGGGGGGCCTTACTGAGTTCCTCCGTACTGACGGAACGGTCCGGAACAGGGCCGGATTCATAGGTCGACTGGCATAAATCTACCGATTCCAGACCGTCACCGTAGTCGGCTGAGCAGGCGCTTTACCTCATCGACGCTGTAACCCGCCTGCTTGGCCTCATCCGGAAATTCAATGCAGTACGTCAACTGGGACGCAACCAGGCCGAACGCCGCCTGCTCTAGCGCTCTCGAGACCGCGGCAAACTGGGTCACTACGTCTTTGCAGTTCCTGCCGTCGTCGATCATCTTCTTAATTCCACGGATCTGGCCCTCGATCCGAGAGAGCCGCTTCTGGACCGCCTCAACATCGGTGCCTTGGAATGAAGCGAACTTCGTGCTATCCACCACTGGCATTTCGCCGAGTTCCACACTTCCCAACTCGGGAATTTCCGAACCTATCTGCCCACTCGTCATCTTTACAAACCCCAAACCTATACCCGCCTACGTATCTAGAATACCGGAAATCCTCACCGATCACCCAAACAGCGGACAATGAATGAACGGGAGATCTGTCTCAAGTCGTGACCTCATTGCCCGCGTGGCTGGAGCTGCACTGCTGCGCAGTCTTAGATTCAAGATCCGGATACCCGAGTTCCATCACATAGGGGCGAGTTGTCACTCACTCCACCTCGATGACAACGACCACGGTGTGTGTGAGGCCAACTATCAAGCAGCAGACCGCTAAGACTCGAGTAATTCGTAGAGGATCCCAAATCAGATCCCCTTGGAGCGGGTGACGGGGATCGAACCCGCACCACCAGCTTGGAAGGCTGGAGCTCTACCATTGAGCTACACCCGCATTCAGGACCGCGCCTGGTCGGGGAGGCGGGATTTGAACCCGCGGCCCCCTGCTCCCAAAGCAGGTACGCTTCCAAGCTGCGCCACTCCCCGTGCCCGATAGAATTTAGCCGCTCTGAACCAGGAACTGGTCGTCAAGCGATCAATTCACTAGCTTGCCTCGCGTTGCTTCGATCTCCTGACATAAAAGGCGACCACGAGTGCCACGATTATCACTGCGATAAGGTAACCGGCATACTGGACTACCTTTGCCGCTGTGTTGAAGTTTGAACCCAGCGCATAGCCGATTGCCGTAAGAGCGAGCACAAAAGGCACGCTGCCCAAAGCTGTGTACACGCCGAACCGGGTCGGGGGCATCTCACCGATTCCCGCCGGAAGCGAAATGAATGTACGCACCACGGGAAGCAGGCGGCCTATCAGAACTGCCCTGTCTCCCTTCGTGGCAAACCACCGCTCAGCCCTGTGTAGGTCCTCCTCCTTGAGCCACACGTAACGTCCAAATCTGATGACGGCAGCCCTACCGCCGGTCCGCCCGACGATCCACGCGACGTAGCTGCCAACTACGTTCCCCAAAGAGCCTGCTACTACCGCTCCAGCGAAACTCAGCTTCCCGGTGGCGGCGAGCGCTCCGGCAAACGTCATTATCAACTCGGATGGTATCGGAATACATGCGGATTCGGCGGTCATGAGAAGGAATATCGCCAAGATCCCGTAACTCGAAACTAGGTGTTGCACGCAATAGAAGCTACTCGCTCAAAACCAGCATGTCACCTAGTCTCACGTGCGATTCAGAAACCGTAAGCCGCCCTACTCACTCCGACTTGATACGAGAATCGGCGCCGCCTGATGAAGTACCATCTGCCAACCGCGCTTCGAATCGAAGGTGAAGATGTTGAGAGCAGAAGCCGCACCGGTCACTGGAAAAAGAAAATTCTCGACCAGACTCACCCACGCCACCCGCCTCTCAACGACTACGGACACTTCCGAAATCAAGATCTGGGGTGCCGGGGCAAATTCGAAGATTCTCCGAAAGGATTCGATTACTCCGTCTATTCCGTCCAGACGGGTCCTACCGGGATGGGTACATGCGACTCTGTCAGAGTTCTCCCAGACCTCGGACATCAACACCAGGTCATTGGACTCGAGCGCCCTATAGAAAGCAAGATTCACATCAATCACGCTGGAGTAGATAATCGACCTGCCCTCTGATTACAAACACTCAACTAGTTTCTCTCAGATGATCCAAATCACTTCTGGAGACGGGATCCGACTCGCGCTTCACCATATGGGCGGCGAAGGCGACCCGCTGCTAATAGTGCACGCTACAGGATTTTCAGCTCCCGTCTATCAGCCACTTGCCGACCTTCTGGTGCAACGTCACTCCGTCTACGGCATAGATCTACGAGGCCAGGGAGATTCCGACCGACCTTCAAGCGGAACGTACGATTGGGCGCAGTTTGGACTAGACGTCCTTGCGGCACAGCAGTACATTTCTTCAGTCTCTCCACCAGACACACCAATATTTGGATTCGGGCACTCTTGCGGGGCCCAATCACTTCTACGGTCCGAACTCATATTGCCGGGAGGATTTACACAGCTATACCTCTATGAGCCGATCGTCGCACCTCCTAACATCGCTGGAAGCAAAGAAGTCAGCTCTCCCTTGGTGGACCTCACGCTCCGAAGGAGATCGGAATTCGAATCCAAAGAGGAGGCGCTGGCCAACTTTCGATCCAAGCCGCCGATCGCCACATTCACGGACGCATCGATAGTCGCGTATGTCGAATCCTGCATGAGGGATTCCGGCAATGGCAAGGTCGTCCTTAAGTGTCTACGCGAGGATGAGGCGAACATCTACTCGTCGATGGCAGATGTCGACACATACGACCGCCTTCCAGAGATAAGTACGATGTCTTTGATCGCTTCCGGAGAAGTTTCACAAACCTTTTCACCGGATTATATGAAGGAGTTGGCGTCGCGCATGGGTGAGTGTGAATACCAGATGATCGAGGGCGCGGACCACTTCGGGCCTATGGTCACGCCCGAACTCTTTGCAGAGCTAATCCTTTCGGAGTTCTCCTAAGGCTAGATCAACCCACCATTCGGATGACCATGTCATAGTAGGCCCCCAGGCTCGACTGAATCAGAGTTCCGTTGATCACTCCTTCGACCCTGACCGTCGCCTAGGCTTTTAGCAAATGGCCCTTGAGATACCAAGCTCACTCACACCGTCAAAAGTAAACTCCTTCAAGGAGTGCGGATACTCCTTCAAACTCTCTGTCATCGACAAGGTCCCCCAGCCACAGAACCAGTGGGCCGTCAGAGGTACCCTCGCCCACAGAACCCTCGATAGGTTGTACTTCGAGGTTCCCAAGGGGCAACGTTCCAAAGCGGTGGCAAAGGGGATTTTCGAGAAAGTGTGGCAGGAGGCGGCCGACAACGGAGAACTAGATGGGTTGAATGGGCACTCATCCCATACCGATTGGCTAGAGGAGTTCAGGGCGTCATCTCTCCAAATGGTCAGTAACGACTTCGAGGTCGAAGACCCGAACGAGATCACCGCAATTGGCACGGAGATACTTCTCGAGTTCTCCGAAGGGGACATGAGGCTTCGGGGAATCATTGACAGGTTGGACCTAAACGACGACGGCTCCTTGACGATCACCGACTACAAAACGGGGAAAGTCCCCGGTGCCGCTCACGAAAAGGACAAACTGGTTGGTGTCCAGTTCTACGCTTTTCTCTGCGAGAAGGTGCTCGGCGTCAGACCCGTCTCAGTCCAATTGATCTACCTCCGTGATGCCATCACAATCACTGCACACCCGACAGCCCAGACCGTGTCCGCCTTGAGGAATCAGACCCAAGCCATCTGGAGGGCCGTCGTAACCGCTTGCGAGAGGGACGACTTCAGGCCGAGAGTGTCGCGGTTATGTACCTACTGCAGTTACCAGCAGATGTGCCCGGCCCGGACGACCACCGCACTTGAGACCAATCTGGCGAAGAACTCAGCGCGTGACTAGGTTTAAAGCGTGACTGAGCAGGACCAACCCAAACATGATGAAACAGGCTTTTGGTCCATCGTGGATAAATTCGATGAACTCGCCGAGAAGGGAGCTGGGCCACTTCGCCGAAGTGCAGCAGCCAACAGGCTCTTCTACTCGGCCTCCGCACTAGCTGATCACTCTCTGGCCTGGTTCATAACTGCCGCAGCGATGGGACTGAACCCGAGATCCGGGCACAAGGCCAAGGTACTCGCAGCAGCACTGATCGCCGATTCTGGGATGGTCAACATCGTGGTCAAGACGGCGTTCAACCGCGATCGGCCCGCATTCCAAGGCAAGCGTCCCCTTCCGCTGAGGCAACCGCTGACTTCGAGTTTCCCTTCTGGTCACGCCAGCGCTGCATTCATGTGGGCAACAATAATGAGTGAGTCGGAGTGGATAGATCCGATGTACTTGGCGATCGCGTCGATCGTCTCATACTCACGTGTCCACGTGCAGATCCACCACGCATCAGATGTGGTTGGCGGAGCAATTTTAGGTACGGCGGTGGGAAAGGTCACCAAAATGATCTTTCTCCGGAGTCAACATGGCAGCTGAAGCGGCAGGACGGATAGTCGCATGCGGTGGTGCTTTAATCTGGAGAGATGCATCCAACGCACTGGGTGTTGTGCTGGTCTTCAGGCCCGGACACGGGGATTGGAGTCTTCCTAAGGGCAAGCTTGACCCCGGTGAGTCCCCGTTGGACTGCGCACTTCGCGAGGTGACCGAGGAGACAGGGATAACGCCGGTAGCACTTGATCAACTGTCCTCGGTTGAGTATGGCCTTCCCGGCGGCCAGAGCAAGATTGTCCACTTCTGGGCGATGGCGCCCGAGGTGAAACCGCTTACCGACCTCGTCACCCAGGATCCAAAAGAGGTATCGGTAGTCAAGTGGGCACCGATACGAAGGGCAATGGCGCTGGTCACCTACGGCTCGGACAGGTCGGTCATCAAAGAGGTCCAAGAGATGGCCGAAACGCTCCAACTATAGGGATTATCGGGAACGACCTAGGTGTTTACCTGAGCGTGAGTACTACCTTTGCAATCAACTGGGACTACAAGTGCCCTTTCGCCAGAAACGCGCACGAGCACCTCGTAACTGCCCTCAAGGCCGGAGCCGACTGGAATGTAGATTTCATCCCCTTCTCATTGACCCAGACACACATCCCGGAGGACCATCCGTCTGTCTTCGAAGATCCGGAAAGATCGGATGATCTTCTCGCCGTCTCGACCGGATTGGTCGTAAAGGAGCTGTATCCAGAACTTTTCCTCGACTTCCACGTATCGATGTTTGCCACTAGGCATGACAAGGGGAACGACATCTCCAACTGGAACGTGATCTCCTCCGTCCTTTCCGAGTTCGACATAGATTCGACCAAGGTCATGGAGCAGATCGACGCCGGATGGCCAAGGGATCGGTATCGGGAGGGCCACATGGAAAGCGTCGAGACCTATCAGGTCTTCGGTGTTCCCACCATATTTGCCGCTGGAACCGCTACATTCGTCAGGGTTATGACCAGGCCGAGCGATGACGCTGCTTACTCCACAAGGCTGCTCGGAAGGGTCCTCGAGTCGATTCTGGACTTCCCTGAACTCAATGAGGTGAAACAGACCCAGATCGCCCGATAGCTTAGACATCGACTTGACCCATCTGGGACCGACGAGCTTCAGCAGCGAGATGGCGATAGGATCCGGACATGGATCCAAATGGGAAGGTATGTGCCGTCACCGGCGCTGCGTCGGGAATCGGCAAAGCCTTGGTGTCGGAACTGTTGCGGGTTGGTGCATCGCACGTTGCGATGATCGATCTAGACGATGATGGCCTGCGGCTTACGAGGGCGGAAGTCGACCCGGAATCGAAGTCGACCTCACTTCATCCCACTGATGTTCGCATCGAATCTGAACTGGTTGGAGCCATAGATGAAATAGAGTCCACGGTCGGCGCCATTTCGATATTCTTCTCCAACGCCGGAATCTCCCGCTCGGGCGGCGTCGAGGCGCCGGATGAGTTTTGGCTCGACTCCTGGAATGTGAATCTGATGCCTCACGTATGGGCGGCCCGGAAATTGGTTCCGCTCATGGAGGCGAGGGGCGGGGGGCACCTAATCCAGACCGCCTCTGCCGCCGGCCTTCTGACGGTGCTTGGTGCAGCGCCTTACGCCGTTAGCAAACACGCGGCTGTTGCTCTTTCGGAGTGGATGGCTATCACCTACCGGCCACGGGGGATCGAGGTCTCCTGTCTATGTCCACAAGGCGTCAGAACGCCAATGCTGTTCCCTGAGCTAAAAAGGGGCGCTGAACAGCAAGGGACGATCGCCGAGGATGTACTTGCCCAGAGTGCAGTTACAGTGGCCGGCGATGTGCGCGAGCCGGAAGACGTCGCGAGGGTCACCATCTCAGCGGTCAAAGAGGGTCGATTTCTGATACTCCCACATCCGGAGGTATCTGACTACCTAAAGGGAATGTCAAACGACGTGGACGGCTGGATATCTCGGATGTCCAGGCTCAGCGAGCGTATCTCTTCCACTTGACCCTACGGTGTTGAGCCCACTTTCTATTTCGCGACCCACTCCCTGTCACCTACATCGCCAAATCGCGACCTCCGCTCCTTAGCGGCACGGTCGGCACCCTTACGAAGGTTTGACTGATCCTTTGGGGATCCATCGCCTCCGCCTTGCCGGGAGGGTGTGATGTTGAACTTCTCCACCAGAGCCGTCAACGTATGTGCCACATTGGCTAACTGTTCCGATGACTGACTCATCTCGGAAAGAGACGCTAGCGAACCCTCGGCGGCCTCGGCCACCTCGGAGATGTGCGAACCGATCTGCGACGATCCGCTGTAGGCCTCCGACGCCACCCGTCCGATCTCGTTCGTAGTAACCGACTGCTCCTCTACGGCGGAGGCTATCGTCGCCTGAGTATCGTTGATCTCCCTGATAACTCGCTCTATCTCCGAAATCGCCGCCACCGTATCCGATACATCCCGCTGGATCGTGCGCATCTTCTCGGCGATCTCCTCGGTGGCTTTTGATGTGTCCTTCGCCAGCTCCTTCACCTCCGATGCGACGACCTGGAATCCCTTACCGGCCTCGCCAGCCCTGGCCGCCTCGATTGCAGCGTTCAGTGCCAGTAGATTAGTCTGCTCTGCTATGGCCTTGATCGTCGTAACGACGTCGCCGACCTCTCCTGATGAGACACCCAATCTGTCAACCAACTCGGTGGTCCGACTCGCAAGTTCGACGGCCGAATTCGCTACGCCCGCTGCAGAGGCAGCTGAGTTTGCGATCTCGCCGATCGAAATCCGCATCTCATCGGTCGCAGTAGACACCGATGAAACGCTGGATACGATCTGCTCGGAAGAGGCGGCGACCTTCTTCACCCGATCCGAAGTAGTACCCATTGCCTCAGAAAGTACCTGGGAGCTGCGGCCTACGTTCTTCCCGGCAGTTCCGATCTCCTCGGCATAATCGGCAAATTGAACAAGGATACTTACAATTTTGCCCCGGAAGGTGTTGAAGCCCTTTGCAAGGTCGCCAAGTTCGTCCTTGCGGGAGTCTTTCAGTTTGCTCGAGAATTCACCCCTGTCGGAGTTGATTCCGTCTAGTTCACCCTGAAGCTCAGAAATTGGCTTGAGGACCATCGAATTGAATCCGAACGCCAACACTGCCAAAAGGACTAAGACTAGAAGTGTTTCAACGACCGCAAGGCTCTTGACTGTTGTCTGCTCGGATGCAATCTGACTCAGTTGGGCTATCCCACTTGCGTCCACTAAAGCGCCGAGTTTGGACAGTCTGGACATCAGGTCGTTTGAAGTGGCGAGGTTGCCGACCGTCTGGATGTACGACGCCTTGGACATGTCTCCCGCCAAGGTGGCCTGTCGCACCTGAGCAGCAAATGAATTGTAAGCCTTGACGTCACGGGCAATGTACGAGAGTACAGATAGAACTGCTGGATTGCCCTTGGCTAGGGCTTGGACCGACTGGACATCGTTCATCAGCTGATCCCTGGCTCGAACAGCGTTGTCATAGGTAGAACTGATGAGGCTGGTTGAAGTCGGCGACGAGATGGCAACCAGCGGATACATGTTCATCTGATCGTCGTAGTTATAGAAGTCGATCTCGAGTTGTTTGGAAAAAGCCACCAGACGTCCGGTATTCACTTTGTACTGTGTCATCTGAGATGAAGCCGACGATGCATGCTGTATGACTAGGCCAGTACTCAACAATGCAACCAAGATGACCACCGCGAAACCGATGGCCGCCTTCTTGAACAACTTCATGGGTACTCCTAGGACTTAATGCAGAAAGATGCCGATTCTCTAGGTCAATCGGAGCATCCGGCAAAGTACTTGACCGAGAATCTCAGAAGGTGGCAAAGTTCGGCGCCTCAGGTGCCAAACTCACTTCGCAGTTCTTCAGCCCAAGCTTCTGGCAAGTAGTCGATCATCGCCTCTCCACATAGTCGTTCGAAGTAGGTGACGTCACTTCTGTAGTACGGCTCTATCGCCGACCGGGTGGTGATCCGGAACAGGATCCTCGATCCAAATTCCGCTGACTCTACTGGCAGACCTTGGAGCGAGAAGTTGAATGCCGACAGATTCTTCTTCTCATATACCCCCAGCACTTTGGCCAGTCCAGATGCAAGGAAGGTCGTATCTTCATCGTTCATTTCAACTAGGTCGGTTTTCGAATCATGGACCGCCCACACCTCATGGAAACCCGACGGCGCGAAGGGAACAAGGAACGAGTAACTCCCAACTTTGCCTACCCACCGGGCTCCACCGCGCTCCAGTGATATCAGGTCGCCGAAGTAGGTACTTCCGTACGCACCCGCATAACTTCTGAGAAGGCTCTCCACCCGCCGCTGAGACGAGAGGGGAACAAAATCGTGACTCGACTGAAGGTGCGGATGCGGCAACGACGAACCGGAAGACGGAAGATAGTTTGCGTTGATAGATGAGTAGCGCACAGCATTATCGTGGCGGCGTACGGCCCTTCCATGCTCGAGCATGCCACTAAATGCATTGAAGAGAATCTCTTCGGTGAAATCCCCGAGGTGCAGGAAGTGACGAGAGGTGTCATAGACACCCACAGCCGAATAGGTCGAGTATGCAAGGATGTTCGGCACAACCCAACTCAATCCATTGACAATCCTTCCGGCTGGAACAATCTCAGATGGAAAGGGAAAGGTCAACTTCTCGATCACATCAGCACAGAAAGGACAGAATCCCCTCTTGAGAACGAAATCTTCCAGATCGGGCGTCTGGTCGGGTTGCAATTTGGCCCCAGATACGATCCGGCAGGACTCCCCAAATAGCGGATCGATACGTTGCAGCAATCCCATGGGTTCGAAGCGGCCACCATTGGCTGGATTTGGCGCAAGGGCCTTAAGGTCGATCTCCTGAAACTTGATCATCTACCATTCCCCTTTTTACCATCGGTTCCGCTCAAGGCACACTCTATACAAGGCTCAGGTGCAAGTGGAAGGGCCTCGCGCCTCACGGCACGATTTAGGGGGTAAGCAGGGTCGACCTCCTTAGAATATGTTGATGGACACAATAGGTATCCGAGACCCCGAGAAGCTGAAGGAGCTCCTCACAGCTGTGTTGCTGATCGAGTCAGATCTATCGCTTCCAGTGGTGTTGAAGCGAGTCGTAAAGGCCGGTTGTACGCTAGCTGACGCAAGGTACGGCGCTCTCGGAGTACTCGATGCGTCCGGAGAGTCACTTGCCGAGTTCATCACCGAAGGACTCACAGAAGCTCAGATTGACGAGATCGGGCCCGCTCCAACAGGTAAGGGTCTGCTCGGAAAGCTGATCAATGATGCCAAGCCCCTTCGGGTAAGTGACATCGGCCAGTATGAAGGCAGTGCGGGCTTCCCGCCAAACCACCCTTCAATGAGCAGCTTCCTCGGAGTACCGATAACGGTTGCCGGTGTGGTCTTCGGCAATATCTACCTAACTGAGAAGCTGTCCGAAGCTGAGTTCACAGACGATGACGAGCAGGTCGTCATCGCGCTCGCCTCTGCGGCAGGCATCGCGATTGAAAATGCCCGCCTGCACGCCCGGGTCAGGGAGCTCACCTTGACAGAGGATCGTTCGCGGATTGCCAGAGACCTCCACGACGAGGTAATTCAGAGGATATTCGCAGTCGGACTCTCCATGCAGTCGATGGTTCGACAGATCGATTCGGACCAGCTCAGAGGCCGAATGCAGGACGCGATCGACGAGTTAGATGAGACAATCAAGCAGATAAGGACCACGATCTTCGCCCTATCTATGGCGTCGAACGGTCAACGTTCAAGCGCCAGAGCCAAGATCTTGACGGTAATCTCCGATGCGACGGCCTCCCTCGGATTCGAGCCCCACGCCACATTCTCCGGTCCGATAGACGCAATTGTCGAGGAGCCAGTTCTGTCGAATCTGCTGGCAGTTTTGAGGGAGGCACTTTCAAACGTTGCGAGACACGCAGACGCCTCGGTGGTAAGGGCCACGATATCCGCAGGAGAGCGCCTCATTCTGGTGGTCGAAGACAATGGCAACGGCCTTGAACCAGGCAGTACACTTGGGCTCGGAATCCTGAACATGCGCGAGAGGGGTCGCCAACTCGGTGGAGAACTAACCTTCTCTACACCAGAAACAGGTGGCACGAAGCTCACATGGACGGCCGAGCTCTAATCTCCGATCTCGAGGCCCGACAACGATGCAAGCCTGCTTAATGCTCGGCCGTACTTGCTTCTGAACCCGCCGCGGAGAAAGCTCTCTGGGAAGAGTTCACTGAGCGGGGATCCGGAGAATACAAACGCTATCTCAAGTTCATAGAGTCGGTCGACGAATGCAACGAACCTTAGTGCCGCAGCCTGATCGACGAAGGGAACCAGGTCCAGGGCACCAACCATAACCAGGCCATCAACCAACGACCTGTATCTCGTCGGGTGGAATCGTGACAGTACCGAGACTATCGAACTGAAATCGTCGAGAGTAGCGTTACCTGCTTCTTCAACACGCCTGACCACCTCGTCCGCGCTGTAGCTCGAGTGCACGAGATCAAAACTTCTATGGCGATAGTCGGGACCGTCGATCCGATAGGCAACGAAATGTCTCGCGAGTCCTTGGATCTCTCGCATGAAATCCTCCGAAGCAAACCTCCCGTATCCAAGCTTTTCGGGGAGGGTATTGGAGGTTGCAGCGATGCGAACTCCACAGTCAACGAGCCTATTACACAGGTTCGATATCAGAACCGTATCCCCAGGATCATCTAGCTCGAATTCGTCAATACACAAAAGATTCAAGCTAGACAACTGGGAAACGCTGCGCTCGAAACCTAGAGCGCCAACAAAATAGGTTAGGTCGGAGAAGCTCGAGTAAGCCTTCGAACCAGTACTCAGATGGAACAACGAAGCAAGAAGGTGCGACTTGCCAACTCCGAATCCGCCATCCAGATATATCCCGGCCGCTGTTTCTCGGGAAGGTCTGTACCTTTGAAATCTCCGCATGATGCCTCCAGGCTGAACTCCGTCCAAGGATTCAGACGAGGCAAACTCCCTTACCGCCTCTTTCGCGTCGGCCTGACTCTGGAATCCAACAGCGGGAAGGTAATTCTCCAAAGAGACTTTCTCGAACCTCCTTGGCGGTACCATCGCGGTTAGGAGAAGGTCGGGATCGAAACTCGGTTGTCGACCTGTCAGTGAGGAAACTGGCATCTAGCAAAAAGGCTAGCCCGGATTCGAAGTCTATGACCATGACGTGGGAGAAGTCATTGAACCTTGACCAGAAACAACTCTTGAAACTCTATCCTCCACTTGCGGATCGAACTTTGCGAGCAAACATGCTGATGACCACAGACTTCTGCATAGCCGCCGGCGGAAGCTCTCGCCCCCTATCGAATCCGACCGATCGAATGGTACTGGGCCACCTGAGACAGATAGCCGAAGGAGTGATCGTCAGCGCCAGCACTGCCATATCTGAGTCGTACCGTGCCATCCGGACTCGTCCAGAATATTTAGGCATCAGAGAGCAGATTGGCCTAGCAATGATACCTTTACTTGTTGTAGTAACTACTCACGCTTCACGCGCAAAAGAATTAGCCAGCAATTATCGCTCGATAGGCTATTCATCAGACCAGGTCCAGGTTGTACTTCTATCCGACGAGTGCACGACAATAGCTGATGTAATCTCCACCGGGGCAGGACCCAAGGGTTTGAGTCAGCTCAAGGAATACCTTCAGTCGATTCGAACTGGCTCCTGGCTCTGCGAGGGAGGCCCAACGCTCCTCCGATCACTTAGAGACATAGATTGGCTCGACGAGTTCTGCATGACCATCACGAAGCCAAATCCAGACATCGAGTGCAACCTACGTCTCAACCTCGTGGCTGAATTCGGATCCAGATTTCAGACAAGACTTAACCGTCAGATGGATGGTTCCGAGTTTGTCCGTCTAACTTCTGACGGCGACCAGTTTGCCGTTGATGTGGAGTTCAGGTAAGACTTACGGTATGGTAGTGAATTTTCTCCGCCGCAGACAGCCAGCCGACTGGAGTTCTGTGAAGGAGGCGCTTGAAAGGCTCTCCACAGATCAGGCAATGCCGCACTCTATCTTTCCAGATGATCCATCTGGCGCTGTGTGCTGGAACGATGGCATCGGCATTTCCACGTTCTTAAACCTGCTTGGTCCGCCAGTTGGGTGGAGGATCGACCTCAAAAATTGTATTCTAAATCCCAACGCTCAGGGCGACCTGAACTCTACCAACGTCTTGAATGTAACAAGGGGCTTCAGTAGACGGGCACTTGCGAACGGACTTGCTCGCTTCCACGCCACCGCATCTCGTCCCTACGACACCTCAGACAGGTCGAGACGTCTCATGCTCGACATCTTGGACTCGGACGATCTCGTAGGAGGTCGCTACTCGTTATCCAATCTCATCGGGTCCGAACTAGTGGCCGAATCGGAAGATCCCGAGGAGTACTCGTTGGACCCGGAGATTCTTTCTACGTGGCTGGCAGATCTCAACGAGCATCTCGCAAACGTTGGATATGAGTCCCTATGGGCGAAGGCTTATCGCAACATCCAATGATCTTTCCCCGATCTCAGATCGAACTGCCTCGATTGGGAGCCAACGCCCTCATTCCATCTAGCTCTGAGATTCCGAAGGGCATAATCGCTACCGCTGCGATGTCTACGCCGGCGGCAAAGAATGCCTCTATCTTCTCGCGACACTCTGCCGGACTGCCATGTACGACCAGATCGTCTACCACCTCGTCAGGGATCTCCGAGAGTGCGGCCTTTCTATCACCTGCGGCCCAGGCCTCCCACATCCCCGATAGTTGGTTACCCCGTCCGAGCCACTTGTGGAACTCCGCATAGACCGGGACATTAAGATACGCTGCGATTGCATATCGAGCCATCGATCTCACGGTCTTCACATCCTCGCTCGGAGCCACAAATATCCTTGCAACTACGGTCTTGCCCGCTCCAACTTCCGGAACTACACGGCTTGCATCACCGGCCGAGAGCCAATTGATTATCGCACCATCTGCCTCCCGCCCCGCCATTCGGAGCATCTGCTCTCTAAGGGCGGCAACCAAAATCTTCGGCGGAGTCTCCGGCGGGTTTGCGAGCTTGAACCCGTCAATTCCGAAAGTGTCGTACTCCTTGGACACCTTCTCACCCGTCATGGCATCTTTGACGAATCGAACTACATCTCTAGTCTTCTTGAATGGTAGGTCGAAGTCGATCGCATTCCACTGCTGGACAATCACGTTCGATGAGGCTCCGATTCCGAGCGTGAAACGCCCGGGAGCGAGATTAGCGATCGTTGCTGCTTGCATCGCTACCAGAGCAGGCCCCCGTGTGAAAGCGGGGACAATCGCTGTTCCAAGGTTCATCTCAGGCTGCCAAACCGCTCCGAGAGCCAGTGGTGTGAACGCATCGGTGCCGCTCACCTCGGCCGACCAGAGTTCTTTGTATCCGAGTGCAGCCGCCTCTCGATATACGGCCTGATGATCTGTGAGCGGTACGCCGCCCAGAGGTATCGTGAGTCCATAGCTTGCCATGCCAGAGATCATAACCCAGCGGTAGTTGCTAGAACCGTCAGCCCCTAAACGGGAAACTCATGACGTTTTGGAGAAACTCGAGACCGGCGCCTGCAACCGGTACAACTACAGCCTTGCCCTCTAGCGAGATTCTCACAGCACTTGGCCCGAGAGAACCGATACTCTGCAGCAGCACCTCGTCGCGCAGCACTGTGATGGGGAGGTCGGCTTTGGACGCTATGCCAGCTGGGGCAGGCTTAACTGTCAGGTCCGAAATACTTCCGCTCTGGAACGTTCCTTGGAGGTTCTGGTTGGTCGCGTTCATCACGCTGAACCCGACAGGCTCGCTGGGAGCCAGATGGACAACCAGCCAGTCGGCCGCGGGCACTGAGGTCCCCAGTTCAGATATCTCCCGACCTACTTTACCGGTGACCGCTTCTGTCAGCTGAGAGGACACCACTAACCCATTGCCACTGTCAGTTACCGAGATCCCATATCCCGATGAGGATGGAAGTGACGTAAAAGAGGTCAGATCGATCACGCTCATCGACTCCGGCTCTACCACCTGACTGAACTTAGAACCCCCGACTCCGATTCCCACAATGCCAGACATCCTCCCCTGAGCGGGCAAGACCTTGACATTAGCCCGCACAGGAGACGAGGACGGATTGAAGATGAGAAGCTGCGACGTGATGCCGATCGAGTTGAACAGCTGGGGGAAGTACCAGTCCGGACTGGGTCGATTCACCCCCACCAACAGATTTGCCCCTACCAATGTCGAGGTAGAGGTCTCGACGAGTCCCGATGCGACGACCCTGCCTGCCCTCGCTCTTATCTCGACGATTACGAAGCGATGGCCCGCATAGAGCTTTCCAATGTCGAGCACGCTCGTCTGCCCGGATGGAACGATAACGCCCTGAAGACTCCCAAGGTCGGTCGATCCCGACGGAGCGAGCAGTCTAACGTCAAGCACCGACGGATTTGGGAATGGATTGAATATTGCTACCTTGAGCGTGGACCCAGCCAGCGTAGATCCACCCTGGATGACCCAGTAGAAGCCAGGGGAAGACTGACACGGGGACAGCACACCTCCCTCTGCGGTAGTCAAACTCATGCCGACGGCGATCTGTCCCCCAGAACTCAGTATGCTCACGCCACCACCGCCTGACGACGTCGAAAATTCCGACATGGGTACCCTTACAACAGAGCTTGCCGGGATACGGATTGCACGGTGCGCTCCGGCGACACCCTCGGACTTGAACAGTCGAACTACAGACTTTGTGGCCGTCACATTGGCAATTACGATCTCGCCCGAAGCACCAGAGAATTTGGCGGACTCGGGCCAGACGCAATACCAGCTCGAACTCCCGCCAACTGCATTCACAGCAGGGACTGACAGTCCTGCCGGGCCGAGCGGAGAGCCCTGCAGCGAGAAGGTGTCCTGACTTGCGGTCCTTGACCCCGATGTCGCAAGGATTAACAGGCTCAGGAGTATCAGAATCGCCGCTGCGATCACGGGCAGCACGGGCCTGGTTGTGTCAGAACCTCCTGACGTCTGCGCTTTAGACCTACGAGCCATGCGGCACCATCAGCAGACCCAACTCTGCAATCACTTCCGGGACTCCTGATTCTTGGCTTCGGAATGTCGACCAATCCGAGATCCTAACTCGTCGGCAAATACAGGAGAGTCCGGCGGAAGAAGACCCTCGCTCACACCGATCGGCTCGCTGGCCCCATCCTCTGGCTCCTTGGACTCATCTTTCGATTCACTGCCTTTGATTGGCAACGCGAGCTCCCGTCTTATGTTCCGAAGAAGCGCCTCACCATCGGCGTCAAGGAGGAACGATCGCTTCCTCACCAACGCCAGTATCACAAGCAGGACAGCTAGGAGCTGGCCCACAATTCCGAGAAACGTAAGCAGCGAAGCGATCGGAGCAGGACTCACCGTCGGCTTGGAATTAACCGGCTGCACCACCTGGAAGGCGATCAGAGAGGGGTCCACGAGAAGCTGCTTCAAATCCAGCTGCCGCTCCATAATTAGGTCGAGATCGCTTCCGAGAAAGTATTCACCCGCCCCGATCTGTTGGGGGATAACTACGTAGCCAATACCAAGGGCGGCAAGCTGAGATCCCAGATTGACCACCTGACCAGAAACAGCTGCCTTAAGGTCCGTGACAACGCTCTGCACTGCCTCGAGTCTGGGAGGGAGCTGAACCTCCGTCTGGTCAACAGAACCCGCCGGAGTGACAGATATGGACAGTCCGTTTGCAACCCTCCAAGCCCCAACCGGGAGATCGGCCGGTGAGCCCATCCAAAGCACCCCTGCATGCTGCGGCGCTGGACTCATAAATGAAAGCGCGGACTCATAACCCTGGTTCGGCAGTCCAAGGCGACCGGAAACTATTGCCGGTAGTTCAACTGCCATAGAAATCAAGAGCGCCAACGACAAAAACATGATCACTGGCTGTCGCCAACCGAGGGAAAAACCGGAAAGATCTTTAGCCACAGCCCGGACCGCAATTCCAGCGATATCCACTAGGACTACAGCGAGAACGATGTTCAGCAGATCTATCGAGACTGGAGTGATCCCCAATAGCCCACCCGAGGAGGCCGCGCCCAGCACAAGTAGGAAGGACGCCTCGAATAGCAGCACCGCAGATTCTCTAGCTCTGACCGATCTCGATATGAAGGGAGTGACAATCGCCACGATCCAAAGGACTACCGGCAAAAGCGAGCCGCTGCTCACCGAGTCACCCATTCTGAGTAAATTGTAGAAGTCGAGGTTCACCGGCGGTCTTACTCCGAAAAGCGCCGCTACAGGGTGTCCGGGCCAAGCCAGTGCAAGCGCCCATGGCAGGTTCACTAGGACCGAGAAGATTGACGCGATCCCGACGGTCTTGAGTCCACCCTTAGCCACTTCGGATTGCCCACTAAGCGATAGCGGAATGGCGACCGCCACTGCGGAAATAATGATCACTATCCATAGCGCCGGTGAAACGGCGCCCGCAAGTCCGAGCACCAAGCCCGCTGCGATGTGTGCGCGTCGCGACTGTCGGCGGGAACCGTTGGCCATCATCCGAGCCCTGATCAACAGGTGGATAGTCCAGGGAACCACCGCAAAGCTCAGCACGCTCTCAAAAGATGACAGGAGCATCGCCTGGTGGAAGATCGGCATTGCGAGGTAGAGGGCAGCAGATATTTTTCCGGCTTCCCGGCCACGCCTCGTTGCAACCAAACGGTAGACACCGATGGCTCCGATAGCAGGCGAAGCAAGGATGACGAAGTGCATCATGATCGAAGACGATCCGACGAATATCAGCTCAAGGATCCCGAATAGCAGCCACAATGTCGGGGCTGGCTGGTGCCCAAGTAGCGGAGTCGAATAGGTAGCAGTGAAGTAGTGCGACAGAAGATAGCCAGGCGACGGAAATGGAGCCATCGATCCCAAAAGTGGCAGGTGTCCCGATATAAGTGATCGCGTCGCGACGAAGAAGCCAATGCCTGTTATCCAGATGACAAGTGTTGCGATTCGACCTAGCAGCTTGCTTTCAGCTCGATGCTCGACCTCTGAGGACGTATGCCCTTCGGCAACATACCTGAATCCCAGTGGAATCTGGCCCGACCTGGCGCGCGACCTGTTCAACTTCGTCATGCCACGCCTGCTGGCCAAATATGCAGAAATCTTGGCGCTGCCCGAGATGAACTTGACCTGGTACTTGCCACCTGTGAAACTCTGGGCTATCAGATCCTTCCTTAGGGAAGCGATGCTCTTGCGATTAGCAAAATTTGACTTGATGGCTCCATAGATGGCTCCGGATAGACGAGGTCGTCCAGTGACCATGTAAAAGATCATCTCGATGAAGGAAAGTAGAAGGAATCGGGAGATGAGTCCCCGACGCTGGCGCCGATCGGAATCCTTCAGTAAGATCCGCAACTGGTTTCGCCGCGACGCTTGCAACCTGCGGAGGTGACCTACCCCTGTCCTGCCTGTCGCCTCATACCCACCTCTCCTGCGCCTCGGTATCACCGGAAGGTCCGTAGACACCATGAGGTGTCGTACCTTTGCCGAAGGAGCTGTCACTACCCTGGCTCCCAGGAGGTGCGCCCTCCAGGAAAGGTCGACATCCTCGTAGTAAAGGTCCATGTACTCATCGAAACCACCGAGCGCTTTGAAAAGGTCGGCCCTGATCAAGGTACATCCACCTGGAGCGACGAAGACCTCTTCAACCTGGTCGTACTGGCTCTGGTCCAGGTCGCCTACATCAACTCTCGACGCCACCGCACCAGTCTTATCGAGATCCAGTCCAAGCTGTAGAATCTGCCTCGGGGAATCCCACACCATCACCTTCGGAGTGACTATTCCAGCGTTCTCAGCAAACGCTACCTCCATCATCTCGGTTATGGCATCGGGAGCTAGCGCCACGTCATCGTGGCAGAACACGAAGTGGCTACCACCCTCTATCACCTGCGCGCCCTCGTTGCAGGCTTTGGAATAACCGAGGTCGGTCTCGAGACGAATCACTCGAGCCAGAGGAAGTATGCGACCAATTCTCGACTCAATCGAACTCGTGCTGGCATTATCCACAATGGCAACTTCGAGATTCGGGTAGTTGGAGTGCGCAATCGACACCAGGGCCTCTTCGAACCAACCGCCCGGATCGTGTGCGACGAGCACAGCTACAACCAATGGAACCTGAGACATCAGGTTGTTCAGGCTACCACCTAGATGTTGAGTCGACGTTCCCAGTACAAGAATCGGCCACTTGCTGCGGTTTTCCAGTCACAAGGACAGCAAATTAGAGCCCTCCGGTGAAGATGAATCCTGCTCAGATAGAGCAGCAATTCAACCGATGCACGATTTAAAGTAGATTTAAGGCATGACTTCGTCGCGGACAGACCATGAGATTGAATTCGAGAAGTTTCTCCACATGGCAGTCGGGGGTGCAATCCTTGGCTACGCAGCAGTGAGGCGTGCCACAAAAGACCTCGACGTCAAGTTAGCCGGGCTCGCCAATACTCTAGGGTGTCCCGCAAAGTGGAATCCAAAGGGGTAACCGGACACCAACCGGTCGCTTCCGATATCTTCGAATGGTCCCCGACCATAGCAAAGACGTCAACGGGTCTCATCAGAGATTTGTCCGGCCTGAGTTCGACGCCGCTCTCCGAGTATTCGATGAGTAGCTCAGCAACTTCTCTGATGGACAGGGCCCTACCCGAGCTCACGTTGTAGGCATTACCCGGTACGCCATCCACCGCCAGCAGTCGGTATGCCCTCACGACGTCCCTCACATCGGTAAAGTCTCTCTTGGCCCCGAGATTTCCAACCGGAATCCAATCCTTCCCGGACAGACTCGCCTCGACAATACGCCTCGCCAAACCTGCCACCACGAACTGGTCGCCCTGGCCGGGACCAACATGGTTGAACGGTCTAGCGATCACAACATCTATCCCACGCCCGTTCTGGGCTTGGATAGCGACCATCTCGGCGGCCGCCTTGCTAGCTGCATAGGGATTCACCGGCCTCAAAGGGGATTCCTCGGTAAACCTTCGCTCCGCCGCGGGGACCGGTGACTCGTCACCTGGTCCATATACCTCAGATGAGGAGATGAGGACCAACCTCGATCCGCTCTGGTGCTTTCCGAGCGCCTCACAAAGGTTCTGAGTGCCGATAACGTTGACCTGGTAGAAATCTGTCGGGTCCTCCCAGGACTGACCCACGTGGGTCAGTGCAGCCAAATGATAGGTCACATCCACCTTTTGGCCGGCAATGAATCGGTCAACTGCATGCCTATCCCTTATATCGAGGTCGCTCGGCGTCATCACGACAGAGTCTCCACTCGATTTGAGGTGCTCGGCTAGCCAGGACCCTACGAATCCATTGGCACCTGTGATTAAGACTTCCATACTCCTAGCGACTCTAGCCGGAACTACCCAGAAGCCACATTCCGATATATGGCCAAGTGTGCCTCGATGGATGCTTCCCACGTGTACGATGCCGCTGTGGCACGTGCAAGTTGAACTTTTCGGCCAATCTCCGGACCACCTGCCAAGACTCTCCGTATCCCCTGTGATAACGATGTCGGATCAGAAGGTTCAGCCTGCACCACATTTCCCCTGGACACTTCAACCATGACAGAATCTCGAGTAGTCACCACGGGGATACCTGCGGCCATGGCCTCGATCACAGGTAGTCCGAACCCCTCGTAAAGGGAGGGGTATACGAATGCTGTCGCGTTTCGATACAGTGTCGAAAGCGTACTGTCATCGACATAGTCGAGTCTGACAATCCTTTCCGAAAATGGCGATCTCTGGATCGCCGAAAGTGACTCTTCGGCCATCCATCCGACCTGTCCCGCGATGACCAGTCTCAGGTCCGGATCCTCCCGGCCGATCTGCGAAAACGCCTCGACGAGAGTCGGAAGGTCCTTACGTGGCTCCAACGTACCGACGAACAGCAGGTACCTTGGACCCACGCCGGGCGGCAACGGCACCTCTGGAACTGACAGCCAATCGGTGTCCACGCCGTGATACACGACGAACACGTCCGCTCTTGGCTCCAACAACTCCGTTACTCTCGCAGCTGTTGCATGCGACGGGCAGATCAGGGCATCTGCGTACTTTGCGGCAGCCCGAATCGCTTCGCCGAAAAAGACTACCTTCGACCTCTCGTGCCATTCTGGGTGTTCAATGAGGGTCGTGTCATGGATCGTGACCACCCTCGGGCCAGCAAAGCGCCTCGGCATTGTGTAATGGATACCGTGGTGGAGTCCGATACCTGAGCGGCGCAGGTCTCGACCCATTCCTATCTGCTCATAGAGCAACCTGAGTGGCCTTTGGGAAGGAACCGTTGGTATCAGGTGAGATCCCGGGGCAATGTCCTGCCAGTATCGCTTTGAAGCGCGAGTTGTAACTAGATAGATCTCCTCGTTGACCGCTCTTTCGACAAGTCCAGATGCAAGCTCGATTGCGTACCGGCCTGCCCCTGCTGGTCTCATAGGGACCGACGACACATCTATGCTCACCTTGAGAAGTTCACTGCTTTTCACGGTTGCTACGGCCTCCCGAGGGCGGACCAAAGGTCGACATGGGCCTGCGCCGCCCTATTCCAGGTCGACTCCGTCGCCTTTAGCAGTCCTGCCGATACGAGCTCAGACCTCAACCTACTGTCGGAGACGATCCTAGAAAGACCCGCTGCTATGGAGTCAACCGAGAGTGGATCGACCACCAGAGCACTACCGTGAGCGGCCGGAACGTTTGAAGCTACTACGGGGACACAGGACGCATTAGCTTCGAGTACCGGCATTCCGAATCCCTCGTAAAGCGGGACATAGGCTAGGGCCTCCGCCATTCCATACAGAGCCGACAGGACGCTAGCTTCCACCAGCCCCGCCAACTTCACTCCGGGGGGACGCCCGGTATCAGATGTCATCCACCCGTCGGGACCGACTATCACTAGATCGATCGGTCCGACACCATCCATTTTGAACATCCCGTAAGCTTCCACCAGCCTGGCAAGGTTCTTACGCGGCTCAATTGTCGAAACCGACAGTAGGAAAGGTCCCTTTACCCCAAGACTCTCGAGCAACTTCGATGCGGCTTGCCTGTCGGAGACGGCCAGGTGATCGGCTCCGGGAGGAATCACATGTATCTTCTCTTTCGCGATGCCGAAGTTGGACAGTTCGGTACTTGAGAACTCGGACAGAGTAACCACTGCGTCCGCCCGGTTGGAGATATCCCGCAGTGCTCGATCATGCCAACGCCTACCCCTTTTGGGGAACGCCTCTGGGTGTTTGATCCATGCAAGATCATAGAGAGCGAATACCGCCTTGGTTCCCGGCCTCAACGAACGCGGACCACCCATAGAGAAGGAGTGATAGACGTCGAAGTCGGTCAAGTCCGGGCCGAAAAGGCTCAGATCCCAAAGTGCTTGGGATAGTCGCTGTGGAAGTCTCCCAGCAAGGATGGGAAACCCGTACTGGTCCAACGGGTCCGCCCCTCCTCTTTTTGGGGCCGAGGCGAAGAGTGAGACCGCCAAGGCATCGCTATTAGCTCCCGTCGATCTGATCGAGTCAGCCTCGCGCATCTGGGAAAGAGCTCTTAAACACGACTCCGCATAGGTGCCTATGCCTCCGGGAACGCGCCTTCGCAACTGCTCGACCGACAGTAAAACTTTCAACAAACTCGAACCCATCTCTGCCCCTGGCAGCGCGAGCTAGCCATGCAACGCCGTCTGATACAAGTTCGCCAGCAGTTCCGCCGTCCGAGTCCAGGTGAACTCGGAGACCCGCTTTGCACCCGCTGCAATCAGTCCGGCCCGCGCGACCTGATCCTCTAGGACGGTCGAAATGGCTGAGGACAGTGCACCGGCGTCCCCGACATCGACTAGAAGGGCCGCATCGGATACCACTTCGGGAATTGCCCCTGCCCGAGTTGCAACTACCGGAACACCGAAGTCCATCGCCTCAAGCGGCGGCAAGCCAAACCCCTCATAGATCGATGGATAGACGAATGCACTGGCCCCCAACAGCAGAGCCGCCCGCTCCTCATCGTCGACGTATCCTACGTGTCGAACCCGGTCCGAACTAGAAATCGACCCGAGCGTCGACTTGAACTCTTCAAATCCCCATCCAGCCGATCCAGCTATAACGAGATTGATCCGACTGTCCCTCTTTGCCAATATGTCGAATGCCCGTAACAGCGTCGGATAATCCTTCCTTGGCTCGATGGTACCAATGGCGAGGATATATCGATCGTTATCATCCGACGGTATCGATCTAAGCAGAGGTTCGTCGGTATCGTGCAGCCGGGTTGGCACTCCGTGAGGTATGGCAAAGACACGTGATGGATCTGCCCCCAACAGATTTATCACCTCTGACCTGACGAACTCGGAAGGCGTGTGAACGTACGCCCCTGCATTTATCGCTCGCTCTACCAGACGGGGATATGCAAGAACAGAACCGTGGCACATCTCGGGAAACCTCATTGGTGTCAGGTCGTGCACGGTCACGACCCGCTTGGCAAACAGGGCCGGTGGAACCACAAAATTGGTGCCGTGAACCACGTCACAGCGTCCGACGAACGCCTCGATGGGCGGAAAATCGACCCTAGACCAGATCAATGAGAGGGGTCTCGCAGGCATTGGCCTACCACCAGATCGGACTCCTTCTGGCAGCATCGGTTGCAACATCCCCCGCCTGCGCCAAGAGACAGCAAACGCCGAGGCCTCGACATCACCCCGTTTGGCCAAACCGCTCAGGGCACCAGCCACGAACTGACCCACCCCACTTTTAGCTCCGAGTAGGGCCGTCGCCTCGACAGCTACCCTTATCACTGCTCTCATTCACTCCAGATCCGTTCGAACAACCAAGCATCACCAATGAGTCCAGAACCTCAACTCCTGAGGTATCCGCAATGACCAAAGACTGGCGCCACTATAACCTCTATGCATGCATGTCGTACTCGCTGGCGGTGTGGGAGCGGCAAAGTTCCTTCGGGGCCTAAGTAACGTTGTTCCGTCGAAGGAGATCGTAGCCATTGTCAATACAGGCGATGATGAAACCTTCCATGGACTCTGGGTGTCTCCAGACCTCGACACAGTGACCTACACACTCGCCGGGCTATCGAATGACACCCTTGGCTGGGGTGTAAAGGACGAGTCGTTTCAAGCTATGGACGTACTGTCCCAACTTGGAGGTGAGAGCTGGTTCAGCCTAGGCGACCGAGACCTCGGTACCCACCTATATCGCACCGACAGGATAGCGGCTGGGTTCAGCCTGACTGAGGTCACAAAAGAGATTGCATTGGCCCGACACGTTGGAGTGAGGCTTCTTCCAATGTCCGACGACCGGGTCAAAACCACCCTTACGATCCACGAGAACGGAGTCGACCGGGTAGTAGGTTTTCAAGAGTATTTCGTAAAGCTGGCACATAAGCCGGACGTGGTATCGATCAGCTACGAAGGAGCAGCCAGTGCTTCGCCGGCCGCCGGCGTCGTTGAGGCCATCGAAAGCGCCGATACCGTAATCATTGCGCCGTCGAATCCCGTCCTTTCGATAGGTCCGATTCTTGCTATTCCTGAGATCGAAATGGCTATCAGGGCCGCCCGTCACAAGACCACGGCGGTCTCGCCGATCGTCGGAGGCAGGGCGATAAAGGGCCCAGCTGAGTCCAACCTCCGATCGCTACACGGCGACGCATCGGCGGCCACCGTCGCCCTCCTCTACCGCCCATACTGCAGCCGATTCGTCCTCGACCAAGCAGATCTTGGACTCAAAGCGGAAGTGGAGGGTCTCTCCATGGAGGCACTTGTAACCGATTCGATTATGGCGAATCCCGAACTCGAGACATCGTTCGCTCGAAGGGTTATCAACTTTGCGAGAGCGTCTTGAGCAGACTTAGAAATACCACCAACACCAGATTACGAAGGTGAACACGAGTGCTGCAGATATTACCTATAACAGGAATGGGCCAGATAAGACCCGGAGACGATATTGGTGCAGAGATGGTCAGCAATTTCGATTTTTCCGACGGTGACGTTGCGGTAGTCACCCAAAAGATCGTCTCCAAAGCCGAGGGAAGAATCCTTAACGTAGCAGAAGACGACACAGACGGATTCGGTCAGGCCGTGCTGAAGGAGTCGAGGCGAATCCTCAGACGACGCGGGGACCTCCTGATCACCGAGACTAATCAGGGGATCGTGTGCGCCAACGCAGGTATCGACCGATCCAACAACGCAAGCGGCGAGATAACCCTCCTTCCAATAGACCCAGACCGATCCGCAAGATGGATCAGAGCCCGCATATACGCACTGACTGGCAGGACAATCGCCGTAATAGTTTCGGACACCTTCGGCAGAACCTGGCGGAATGGGGTGACCGATATCGCACTCGGCATCGCTGGGGTAGCTGGGGTCGTGAATTTGAAGGGAACGGCCGACGCCAACGGCAGGGTACTTAGAGCTACCGAGGTCTGCATCGCAGACGAGATTGCTGCAGCAGCTGACCTTGTGAAGAAGAAAGCCACAAATGTACCAGTAGCCGTGGTTAGAGGAATCGACTCATCATGGTTGCGCGAAAGTTCTGCCTCTGCCGAGATAGTTAGGGACCCCTCAGGCGACTTATTCAGGTGAACCGGGCTTATCCAACCAAGCAACCGTGCGAGATATCCCCTGCTCGATCGAGGTCCACGGCTTCCAGCCGAGGTGCAACAAAGCCGCCGAGTTGTCTAGCCTCGAGTACCGAATCTCACCGGGTCTCATCGGTGCGAATTCAGGTTGCTTGGAGTAGCCAACAACTCGGGAGACGGCATCATGTAGTTGGATCACCGTCGTTCCACTTCCGCTTCCCACGTTGATGACCAGGCCGCCACCTTGGTCCGAGGCTCTGAAGAAAGCGTCCACAACGTCGTCAACGAATACGAAATCGCGTGTCTGGCCACCATCACCAAAGATGGTCGTCGCCTTTCCTGCCAGCATGTACGAACCGAAGATCGACACCACTCCCGCTTCGCCTTTCGGATCCTGCCTCGGTCCGTATACGTTTCCAAGCGCAAGTGCCGTGAACTCGAGGTCATAACCAGAGCGGAACCCCTCTAGATAGTCGAGAACTGCGGCCTTAGAGGTACCGTAAAAGGAGCTCTGCGCCCTCGGAAATTTCTCCGACGCAGCGATGTCTGGCGAGCCGAGTTCACCATACAGCGTTCCCCCCGAGGCGGCGTAGACCACCTTCTGGACGCCTGAACGCCTCGCGGCATCAAGGACCCTGATGGAGCCGATCAGGTTTACCTCGGCGTCATAGACAGGATCGGTCATAGACCTTCGAACGTCAGCTTGTGCTGCGAGATGGTAGAGGATTCTGGGCTTGCGTCTTTGCATTAGTTCTGTTAGCGAAGAATCGCATACCGAAACTTGGAAAAAGGAAAGTCCTCTGGATGCATGCCCACGTGCCTCCGCCAAGTTTGCCAACGAGCCGGTTGAGAGGTCATCGACCACATCGACAGAGACGCCTTCGGCTAACAATCTATCGACAAGGTTGGATCCAATGAACCCAGCGCCCCCAGTCACCATGACGCGATCCACTAAGGTCATGCCGGTACCCGGGTTGCAACAATACGGCAACCTGGTTCAAGGTCCGCCATCCGCGCAATCACTGAACCGGCCAAGACGAACGATCCGTCTGGCACTGAAGCACCCTCGCCGATGATGGACTCCTCGATAACACAGTCCCTACCAATGATGGCCCCCCGCATTATCACAGATGACCTGATCAGCGTGTTAGGACCAACTGAAACATTCCGCTCGATAATCGAAGAGTGTACATTAGAGTCTGCTCCGATTCTGGAGTTCTCGCCGAAGAAGCAGTTGCCGAAGATCTGCCCTTGTATCTCGGTAGTCGGGTCGGTCCAAACCTCACCGGCCGTCTTTGACCCATACATCCGGACACCATTGAGTATGTCCATCGAAGCCTGATGTAGGCTCGCTGGCGTACCCGCATCGATCCAGTAGGCATCCGACGGTAGAGCGAACAGAGCACCGTCTTTGACCAGCTCAGGAAAGAGTGAGCGCTCCATGGATACCTGAGCACCGAGCTCAATGCGGTTTATCGCCGCCAATTCGAGAACGTAGATACCTGCATTGATGTAGTTGGTTGGTGCTTCCTCCCGAGTTGGCTTCTCAATGAAGGCCGTAACCCTTCCGTCCTGATCGGTCGGTACCACACCGAAGCGACTTGGATCCTCGACAGGCACAAGCGATATGGTGGCCTCTGCTCCCACGCTCCGATGAAAGCCGATGAGCGAGGTTATATCCGTATCAGCCAGTACATCGCCGTTCACAACCACCAGAGTCTCTTCGAATCCAGCATGAGCGACCGCAAATCTGATCGCTCCAGCTGTATCGAGAGGAGTTGATTCGACGGCATAACTCAGTTTGACACCACAGGCGAAGCCGGAAGGATAGGCGTCAATGAAGACATCTGGTCTGTAGCCGAGGGAGAGAACGGCTTCGTCGATACCGTGCTCTGATAGGTGAATCAGCACCCGCTCCAACATCGTCTTGCCGACGACGCTCAGCATCTGCTTAGGCGTTTCAATTGTGAGAGGCCGAAGTCGTGAACCCTCTCCACCTACCAGGATTACTGCCTTCATCAAACCTCCGAAAATGCGATATCACACCGCATCGGGTGCAGAGATCGACAAGCCACAGATTCTAGCCGATCAGTTTCTTGGGAGCCTTTCAACCGGCAGTAGTGGTGGACGTCGAACTTGCCGAGTTGCCCGCAGCAGTCGTGGACGTTGAACCAGTTGAGCTCTTCGCCACAGTGGTTGTGGTGGCCAAGGACGGCACTGTAGTTCCAATGCCAGCCGGCGAAGTCGTAGTGGTCGTGTTGTTGACTGCCGAATTGATCAGCGCAACTTCTGACGCAGGCTTCTGGACTTTAGTCCCACTCGGCAAAACCGAGACCATGATTAGCTCATCGTTGGCCAACTTGTGCGCGGTCGGATTCGAGATCAGCACAGGTGTGTTCGAAAGCAGAGTCGGCCAGCTATACACGGCGTAAGTAGCCGACTTCCCGCCACAACTGTAACCCGTGGAATAGCTGCCCTTGCCTGGGTAGGTAAAGCCCTTAGTCCCGATCGAGAGGCCCTTGTAGCCCTTTACAAACGCTCCCAAAGTGGCCGCATTGCCTGCCTGTGCACTCGTCTTTGGAGCGACCGTAATTACTCCATTGCCCTGTGTGTAAAGTCCAAGGTTCGTCGCGACTGGCTGGGCCGGGAGGTTCGGGAGTTGCTTTCCGCAGACGTCGAACCCGATTGCCGTACTCCAGGTAGTTCCGACTGTCGGTTGGATCGCAGCGACGACCACTGGGTGTTGACGCTGATAGCGCGAGTAGCCGATCAGTCCGATTCCGATGACGGCGATGAGAAACACAGACAGATAGAAGCCGACAGGGATCTCCCCACGTACTTTCGACGTCCTACCTGCCGCAGCAGCCCTCGCAACCTTTTTAGCAGCACTACCCCTAGTCATGACGGCATCACCCTAGTTGGAATCATCGTTCCCCCTAGCATTATTCATGTACCCCTTAACCAATGAGACACTCGCCAGCACTCCGAAGCGGCTCGCCAGTCCAAAAAAACCCAACCACTGTGCAAAAATGCTCTTCTCGTGGGTGGTGGCAAAGATCCACATCGAGCGGTGGTGTTGATAAAGTGACCTGACTGCCCTCTGGCGACTTGAATGGCCCTGTCGATGGGTAACCGATACCGTGGGGTCGTAGACCACTTGGTAACCACGGGCTTCAGCCCTAAAGCACAGATCCATGTCCTCGCAGTACATGAAGTAGCTGCTATCGAACCCACCAATACTCTTCAGGAAAGCGGTTGGGGCCATGAGAAAGGCACCGGAGATCCACGGTACAACCGTTGGGGAAATCGGCCGTGCACCTGTCATTCGGTACCTGACGGAAAATCTGTTTCCTGGAGCGATCATCCCCAAGAGCCCGTGTCCAATTGATTCCAAGAGGGTGGGGAAATTACGGAAGGAAGGATACGTCGACCCGTCCGGATTCAATATCTTCGGACCAACTACCCCGACCCTTCGATCGCTAAGAAGGTGCACCAACTTCTCTATGACTCCGGGTTCGACGACTATGTCGGGGTTCGAGATGAGCACAAAGCGCGTATCAATTGAAGGCAAGACCAGGTTGACGGCCGCACCGTAGCCAAGATTTCGACCCGCGTGGACCACCGACACCCGAGGGTCCTCACCAGTTAGCACGGAGTCGGTGGCGCCCTCTGGAGTGTTGTCGACCACAATCACTTTCTCCGCTCCACCGTCCAGAATCGAGTTGACGGCTCCTAGCAACTCCTGTCCGCTGCGGTAGTCGACCACGACAGCGGTCACTCCGGCCCCGTCCTTCACCGCGGGGGAATCAGCTGCCTGGTCTACATCAATACTCACCCAGACTGTCCCTTCTGGATAGTCAGGTATTGGACGAGGTCGCGTATTGAATCCTGCCAATGCGGAAGAACGCCGGCATCAGAAAGCCGAAGGGCGGTAGGTGCAAGCACCGAGTAGTTCGGCCTAGGCGCCTTCCGCTCGCTGGGTAGTTCCGAACTGGAGATCGCCTTGACTCTCTCAGGGTCATGGCCGGCGGATTGGAGCACGAACCTCGCCAACTCGTACCAACTCGTCTGGCCGGAATTAGTCACGTTGTAGACGCCAATCCGTTTCTCCAGCGTCAGCTGCACGATCTTGTCGGCCAAGTCGCCAGCCACAGTCGGCGAGCCAACTTGATCATTAACGAATCTAAGATCGCCAGGAGAGTCGGCTAGTTTCAGAATGGTTTTCACCATGTTGTGCCCAAAACGTCCAACTACCCATGACGTCCGTACAATCAGGGCATCCTTACCCAACTCCCTCTCACCCGCCAGCTTCGACTTACCGTAGACAGACGCTGGGTTAGGGGTGTCCCACTCCGTGTAAGCAGTGTCGGCCTGGCCATCGAATATGTAGTCGGTGGATACGTAACACATGTGTGCGCCTATGGACCGGGACGCTTCGTACACCCATCGCGTGCCGAGTGCGTTCACTTTGAACGCAGTCTCAGCGTTCTCCTCGCATGCGTCGACCTGCGTCATGGCTGCGGCATGAACCACTATGTCGGGTCTCAAAAACCTAAACAGTTCATCGACCTGATCGCGGTTCGTGACGTCCACTTCATCGACATCGATGGAGGTTGTTGTCTCGACAACAACCTTCTCAGCGAATCGCTGAGCCAGCTCTAATCCGAGCTGTCCCTTTCCACCAGTAATCAGTACATTTGGCACGTCTCAGCCCTTCCAGGAGTCCTCATTCACAGGAGCCCGACCCTTCAATGGCTCCCACCATGACCTGTTTTCAACGTACCAATCGATGGTGTCAGATATGCCCGTCTCGAAATCGACTGAGGGAACCCATCCGAGCTCCCGCTGGATCTTTGAGGCATCGAGTAGATAGCGCCTGTCGTGGGAGGGTCTGTCAGGAACGATCATCTTCAGATCGTCACCTTTGCCAAGGTGCTTCAAGACAAGGTCGGCAATGTCGAGAATGCTCTTTTCAACGCCGGAACCGACATGGTAGGTCTCGCCAACTCTACCTCGATCTATGACTGCATCGATAGCAGTTGCGTGGTCCCTTACGTACAGCCACTCTCTACGATTACCAGTGGACTGGTAGAGCGGTAGCGGTTTGTCGTCGAGTGCGTTGGTGACAAAAAGCGGAATTACCTTCTCGGGAAACTGGAAAGGACCGTAGTTGTTCGCGCAGTTTGTAATGGTAATTGGCAGATCGTAGGTGTAGTAGTAAGCCCTCACAGCGTGATCTGCGCCTGCCTTGGATGCGTTATACGGCGTCCTTGGCAAATAGGGCGACTCCTCGGTGAACGCGTCTGTAGCATCAAGATCCAGGTCGCCATAGACTTCGCAGGTCGATACGTGGTGGAACCTACCTACGCCAACCCGCCGTGCTGCCTCGAGTATCTGCTGTGTCCCAATCACATTCGTCTGAAAGAATCTGGTCGGATCGATGATCGCAAGCGAGTTGTGTGACTCTGCAGCGAAGTTCACAATTACATCCACTGAGTATTCCCTCAGTGTTTTCTCGACAGCGGAGAGATCACCAATGTCCGCCCGAACGAAATGGATTCTGTCTGCAATATCTTCCAGCGACTCGCGGCAACCGGCGTAGGTGAGCACATCCAGCACCACAACCCGATCGGAAGGATGCTCGTCCACCCAGTACCTGGCGAAGTTTGATCCTATGAATCCCGCTCCACCAGTTATCAGAATGTTCACCCATCCACCTCCAGTTGATTCAGCCGAGAATCGAGCCAACGGCGAGATATCCTAGTCTTAGATGTAGTGCGAGCGCGTGAGGCGCCGCACTAGCTGGACACCAGAACGATTAACCTTTCGATCGCACCCACAACAGGCGCAGTCCGGCAAACAAATGCCTCGGATCCCCAACCCAGCCAAATCTCAGGTTGATATATTTGAAATACTCAAAGGAGCCTCACCAAGAACGGAGTTGCCCTGGGGTTTATGCCGACGACGTCCAAACTAGTGCAGGCCCGATTGGGCAGGGCTGGTGGGGATCGCGCCCCAAGCAAAGCACAGCATTTGCACGGCACCCAGAGTCCGGTGGGACTCATTGGGCTCTCGGTTCTTGCGGCCGTTGCGGCTGGTCTACGCCTCACCTTCGCCTACTTATGGAACCTTGGACCGACTGACGAACACTTCCAGACCGGCGTGGCCATCGCGATCCTTTTATTCGCACTCGTCATCTGATTCCTTCGGGCCAACCGTTCTCCGACCACCTTGATAATCTGCTCAACTTTGCTTATTTTCCTGTTTGGAATCTCCTCCTCCGTCACAGACGCCCGCGTCGACGCTTTGGCAACAGGCTTCTTCTACGTCTGGCTGGCTGCATACCTATCCTTCGCAGTACAAAGGCGGGTGGGCCTGGCCCTAGAAGGTCTGTCGTCCGTCTCATACCTGCTAGGACTTATCAGCTCCCATGTGCGCCAACCGATGGCTCCCTGGATACTGGTAACTGTGACCTCTTTCGCCATCTACTTCGAGATGTCACGTCTCCGTCTGGCCACTGATCGATTGATCGAGACGGACCATCTGACCGGTCTGATGAACCGGAGAGGTTTCATGGCGGTGGCAGACAAAGAACTGGCCAGGGCTTCTCGGGGAGGGCCCGGATTCACCCTTGCGATAGTCGACCTAGACCACTTCAAGGACCTGAATGACTCGAAGGGTCACCTAGCTGGTGACGCTCTGTTGAAGGAAGTTGCAAAGGTCTGGCTGGAGAACATGCGCGCTACCGACTACCTTTTTCGAATTGGCGGAGACGAGTTCGTCTTTCTCTTCGACAACACAAATCGGCCGACGAGTTCGCTTTTGGCGGACCGAATCATGTCTAAGACGCCATGGAAGTTCTCCGTCGGCATCTCTCCATCGAGGCAAGGAGATGATATCAACACCATATTGAGGCTGGCAGACGAGGCTTTATACGAAGCCAAACGGAGGGGTGGCGGACAGATTGTTTGGGCAGAGAGTCGACCTTAATCAGCTATCCCCGGTGGAACTCCACGGTTGAATTGTCCCCAATGACAAGACGCGAGGCCGACGGAAGAGACCTTCTCTGCCCCACAACTGCACGCTTACCTATGATCGACCCCTCCATTCTGACTATGTCGGAAACCCGACTCTCGTTCAAAATGATGGAGTTCTCCACCTCGCTCCGCGTTATCACGCAGCCCTGACCAATCGCCGTATAGGGCCCGACGAAGCTCTCTTCTATCACGGCGCCGGCACCGATGATCGCCGGTCCCCTCACAAGTGACGAGCGCACTTGGGCTCCTAGTTCGATCACCACCCTCCCCTCTATACGAGAGGAAGAGTCGACCGTTCCCGAAATCATCGGCGCTATCATCTCGAGGGCCAACCTGTTTCCTTCGAGGAGCGCCTCCGGCTCTCCAAGATCCTTCCAGTAACCCTCTACGATCCGGCTCTCCACCCTCCGACCCTGGGTGATCAGGTAGTCGATGGCGTCGGTAATCTCTAGCTCATTTCGAGCGGACGGGTAGATAGATCTGACTGCGTCATGGATGGATTTATCAAATAGGTAGACACCGACCAGGGCCAGGTCTGATGGCGGAACCGGCGGCTTCTCGACGAGCCTCAACACACGCCCGAACTCGTCGAGTTCGGCTACCCCAAATCGTTGTGGGTCTGGAACCCTAGCCAGCAGAATCTGTGCACAGGTCCCGTCGGTCCTATCCCTGAATGCCTGGACGAAGTCGTCTATACCTGACAGGATGAAGTTGTCACCTAGGTACATGACGAAGTCATCATCGCCAAGAAAGTCCTGCGCAATGACGACACAGTGAGCCAGACCGAGCGGCTTGTCCTGCGGGATGTATGTAATCTTTAGCCCGAACCTCGACCCATCGCCGAGTGCCTCCATCACCTCGGCTCTGGTATCTCCGACAATCACCCCGACCTCTGTGACGCCTGAATTCGCTATCGATTCCAGACCATAGAAGAGGATCGGTTTGTTTGCGATGGGCACCAGCTGTTTCGCCGACGTGTAGGTAATAGGCCTCAGTCGGGATCCTGTTCCCCCGGCAAGCACAAGCGCCTTAATCTTTGAACCTTCGGTCGACACGTCCATATTCCCCTTGAGTGGCTGCAGCTCAGGTTAGCCTAAGCCCACCTTCGGTTTCAGATGTCGGGCACTGTGAGTGTAAAGATTCGGCGGACCCCAAATCTCAGCTTCCTAGAGGTTCATACCTCTGTCGACCTTCTTTTCGGAGGAGGTTCGGCGGTTTTCGAAAACCGGCCAGCCAAGAGTCAATCTACGGCACGTCAAACAAATACCTTCGGCGGTCGATTTGAGTTGTAGGACCTATCCGCACCCAGTTGACAGCCTCGTTCTGGATCGCCGGAATTGTGACAAGACGCAGAATCAGAGCATGTTTAAATGGACAACATCCCCGGTCGACACCATCCTGACACAGCTGTCGATGGCCACCATGAGCTCGCCGCCCGGCGCAACGTCGAGAGCTACGCCAACAAAGGAGTCATCGGCCATCTCCACACTTACCATCTGGCCGATTGTCACACAGTACTTACGGTATTCCGATGAGATCGTCGCCCTGCCTTCGAAGCTGGATAGTGAGCGGTAGATGCTCCCGTACTCATCAAGAAACGCCTTCAGAACTGCCTCCCGACCCGCTGAAGGTGCGCCCACTAACGAGGAGACAGACGCTGCTGGCCTTCCAAGAGCACCAAGTTGCTCAGGTGTCCAGTCGAGATTGACGCCGATTCCCACGGCCACGGTTACCTGCTCGTTAGAGATAATGGACTCAGTAAGGATCCCCCCCAACTTTCGGTTCTCTGAGTAGAGATCGTTCGGCCACTTGAGTCCGATAGATAACTGTGGATGCAAACTCATGACTGCCTTGGCCATCGCTACACCTGCGGCCATGTTGAGCACATGGAGTTCCTCGATCTTTAGCGTTGGCCTCAGGAGAACAGACATTAAGAGGGACGCACCCACGGGAGCATCCCACGTCCTCTCCAGACGGCCCCTCCCACTCGACTGGTGGTCGGCAACTATAACTAGGCCCTCACTAGCACCCGAGCTCGCGCGGTCTAGGATATAGCGATTGGTGGAGTCCACCGATTCGAGACGTTCAACCTCGAATCGAAGAAGCTTCAGACTTGGCGATGGCGTCTGGTCTGCTGTATCGAAGTGGTCATTCACACAGACAAGGTTAATCCGGAGCTAGGAAGGTTCAAGTTGTTCAAGAAACTGCTGGTGGCGAACCGAGGCGAGATAGCGGTCAGGATCATCAGAACTGCCAAGGAACTCGGCATACCCACGGTTGCGGTTTATTCAGACCTCGACAGAGATGCCCTCCACGTCCGCTATGCAGACGAAGCGTTTGCACTTGGCGGTCAGACCGCAGCAGAGAGCTACCTGAACACAGAGAAGATTCTCGAAGTTCTCGCGAAGTCAGGCGCCGACGCACTCCATCCTGGCTACGGATTCTTCTCGGAGAACGCCGACTTTGCTCGAGCAATTACCGACTCGGGTGTCACATTCATCGGACCCCCGCCCGAGGCAATCGAAGTCATGGGGGATAAGATCTCGTCCCGCATCGCGGCACAGGCTGCCGGGGTGCGCGGTGTTCCGGGTACGACCAAACCACTATCTGACCACACAGAGATAATCGCCTTCGGCGAGGAGTTCGGCTGGCCAGTAGCGATCAAGGCGGCGTATGGAGGCGGCGGCCGAGGTATGAGGGTAGTCAACTCCGGGTCTGAGGCCGAGGCAGCACTCGAATCCGCCCAGAGGGAAGCCGAGAAGGCGTTCGGCAGATCAGAGTGCTACATCGAACGTTATTTGACTTGGCCTCGCCATATCGAGATGCAGATATTCTGCGACTCTCAAGGGAACGGCGTCTGGCTGGGCGAGCGCGACTGCAGCTGCCAAAGGCGCCATCAGAAACTAATTGAAGAGTCCCCAGCACCCGATTTTCCGGACGACGTTCGACAGGCAATGGGCGAAGCGGCGGTCAAGGTCGCTCTAGCTTGCGGGTATCGAAACGCCGGTACCGTCGAATTTCTATACCAAGAAGGCGAGTTCTACTTCTTGGAGATGAACACTCGACTTCAGGTTGAACATCCCGTAACCGAGCTGGTTGTTGGCAAGGATCTAGTAGCGCTCCAGATCGCCATCGCCGCAGGACATCAATTGCCTTTCACACAGGACGAGATTGTTCGGCGTGGAGCGGCGATTGAATGCCGAATCAATGCCGAGGACCCTTCGGGTGGGAAGTTCCTCCCCGCTCCGGGAACCATTACCAAATTCACTAGGCCCGACGGTTTCGGCGTACGGACCGACTCAGGATACGATGCCGGAGACACCGTCTCGCAATTCTACGACAACCTCGTGGCGAAGCTGATCGTCTGGGGCGAGGATCGTCCTAGTGCCATAAATAAGATGATTCGCGCTCTCCGCGAGACTGAGATCGAAGGCATAAAGACGACCATTCCAGCCCAACTCCTGATCCTAGCCGACCCAGATTTCAAGAATTCTAAGCACTCGACCAAGTGGGTCGAGGGGCTCGATTCAATCAAATCCCTCCAACTCCCAGTTCCAGATGCCCCCGATGGAACAAAGGCTGAGATCAGCGAACAGACCGTAGTAGCCGAAGTGAACGGAAAGCGCTTTTCGGTAAAACTGAGGCTCCCGCATATGACCGCCACATCCTTAAAGCCAAAGCAAGAAGCGGGAACGAGGACTCGCTCTTCCAGCTCGGCCGGCCGGGGATCTCCTGGCGCTGGCTCCGGCAAGGTCACTGTCCCGATGCAGGGGACTGTAGTCAAAGTGGTAGTAGAAGTGGGTCAGTCAGTCGAGGTCGGACAGCCTGTTATCGTACTTGAAGCGATGAAGATGGAGAACTCGATACTCGCGGAGAAGGCCGGCATCGTCAAGGAGATCAAGGTTGCCGCCGGTGACACCGTCGGATCTGGAGACGTAGTAGCGATCATCGAATAAGGGTACTGAAATTCAGTGAGGTCGGACGGGTAACTCCGAAGACGAATTCGCTATTCAGGAAGTCCAAGGGGGGAACCAAAGCATTGTCAGATCTTGTCAAGGATAGGGTGAAGGCGAGGCTAGAGAGCGCCGCAAGCAGCGCCATCGAGATTAGCCACGAGATCCATTCCCACCCCGAGGTGGGGTTCGAGGAAGTTTTCGCATCGTCTCTTCTCGCCTCCAAGCTAAAAGCTGCCGGACTTGAGGTCGAGATGGGTGCTGGAGACATACCAACGGCATTCGTCGGACAGACAGGAATCGGAGACCTGACTGTCGGTATTTTTGCTGAGTACGACGCCCTTCCCGGGATCGGCCACGCCTGCGGCCATAATGTAATTGCTGCGGCCGCATATCTGGCGGCAACCGCACTCGCACCATTCGCAGACGACCTGGGAATTACTCTTAAGGTCTTGGGGACGCCAGCAGAAGAGGGTGGCGGGGGAAAGATCCTGATGCTCGAGAGGGGCTGCTTCACGGGGTTGAACTTGGCCCTCATGGTACACCCGGGACCAAACGACATCGACAGGATGGATACAGTCGCCGCCAAGCACTTAGAGATCACATATGAAGGTAAGGCTGCCCACGCCGCCGGTTTCCCATTTCTTGGAGTAAACGCCCAGGACGCCATGACCGTAGCCCAAGTGGCCATAGCTCTGGCACGACAGCAGCTAATGCCCTTCGACAAGGTGCACGGCATAGTGACCCATGGAGGGGATGCACCTAACATCATTCCGGCTCTGGTCGAGGCAACCTATATAATCCGGTCGGAGACGCTGGTGAAGCTGGCCGAACTCGAACCGAAGATTATGCGATGCTTCGAAGCCGGTGCGGTGGCAACGGGTTCCACGCTCTTGGTGCACTCCCCATCGCCCACCTACTCCGAGTTCATCCATGACGAGCAGATCGTAGACCTATACGTGTCGAACGCGACCGAGATAGGTAGAACCTTCGTCTCATCAGGCGGTCTCCGGGCCTCAACTGATATGGCAAATATCTCGTTGGAGGTTCCATCTATCCACCCGATGGTTTCAATCGACTCGTTACCTGCGGTCAACCACCAGCCCGAATTCACTAGCGCTGCCGCCTCCCCAGCGGCCGACCGGGCCGTGGTTGACAGTGCACTAGCTATGGCGTGGACCATCATGGATGCGGCTCAATCGCTGCCCATTAGGAGCAGACTCCTGTCGCACTCCTGTAGATGAGTCTCAGCGACTCAATCGGCAGCATCGGCTAGAGCCTCAGCCAGGGCTGGGTGCACCAGAAGAGACTCGTAGATGTCCGTCACCTTCAGGTTCGCCGTCACGGCTAGGGCTATAACCGAAATAAGCTCCGATGCGTTGCGTCCAACTATCGAGCCACCAAGTACGACACCCGTCGCTGGATCCGAGACTACCTTTACGAAGCCCCGCGGATCCCCGCTTATTAGAGCTCTCGGATTTGCAGCAAATGGGACCTTGGTCACTCTGATCTTCCTTCCCATGGCAAAGGCGTCAGCTTCGGCGAGGCCAACGTCAGCAATTTCAGGTTCCGTAAAAATCGCAGACGCGGCCTTGTCATAATCGAGGTGTCGATGTTCAAGAGAGTCCAGGCCCATCGCATGCTCCGCTATCTTGCGGCCCTGGGTAGATGCAACTGAAGCGAGTGGTAATTTGCCCGACAGGTCACCAGCTGCGTATATATGTTGGACATTGGAAACACAGTGGTGGTTGACCGGTATATAGCCTCCTTTGTCCGTCCTGACCCCAGCAGCACTCAGATTGAGGAAGTCCGAATTAGGAATCGAGCCAATGGCGAGTAAAACGTGTGAACCATTTATGGTACGACCATCATCACACGTGACTACAACGCCATCGTCGGTGCGTTCCAACGAGACGGCCTTGGCCCCTTTATACAGTTTCACTCCGCTAGATAGGAAGTCCGTCTCCAACGCAGCGGCCACTTCTGGGTCCTTCAGCGGCAGAACCTGCTGTCGCGATACCACTAGGGATACCTTCGAGCCGAAGCACCTGAACATGTGGACAAATTCGACCCCAGTCACGCCAGAGCCGATGACGATCAAATGTTCTGGAACAACCTTTGGAGGATAGGCCTGCCTGGTGATTAGTATCCTGTCACCATCGACTTCGGCCCAATCTGGGATCCTCGGTCTCGACCCGGTCGCCAAGAGTATTGAGTCTGCCTCAAGGTCGACCGTTTCGCCCTCGTCGGTCTCAACCCTCACACTGTTGGGCCCGGTGAGATGTCCAACACCTCGCAACACCCTGACACCCTGGGAGTCCAACAGACCGGTGTTGGACCTTGCAAGCCTGTTGGTTATCGACTCGATACGCTCCCGAATCTCACCCAGGTCCGGTACGACACCTTCCGACCGAAGTCCCATTCCCCTCGACCTGGCCTGCTGGGTAATCAGGTCTCCAGTAGCGATCATCGCTTTCGAGGGAACACAGTCCCAAAGATTGGCTGCACCTCCGAGGATATCTTTTTCCACCAACGTGACGTGCGCTCCAAGCCTTGCAGCGTGGGTTGCGGCTTGAACTCCGGCGGGACCGCCGCCAATGATTACGAATCTCACCACGACAATTTAGCGCGAAGGCTGGTAGACCCCAAATTCTGAACGCAGAGCGTCGGAGACCTCGCCTAGAGTGGCTCGACTTCTGAGCGCCTCCTTCATGGGATAGAGGAGGTTCCCGCCATCTCGGGCCACCCTACGAATCTCGGCAAGGGCGGTCTCGACGGGTTCAGAGGCTCTGTCGACCTTGAGCTTCGCCACCCTTTGAGCCTGTAACCGCTGTTGGGCCGGGTCGACTGGGAATACATCTGTCGTGTCGGGCGCAGTCTCCACAAACTGATTCACTCCGACAACAATCTTCTGCTTGGAATCGATCGCCTTTGTGTATTCATACGCAGCCTGATCGATTTCATCCTGCATGTAACCCGCCTCTATCGCCGAAACTGCCCCTCCCATCTCGTCGATGCGGTCAAGATACTTGAGAGCCAACTCCTCTACCTCGTCAGTCAACGACTCAACGAAATATGATCCGCCAAGAGGATCTACCGAATCGGTGACACCAGACTCATAGGCTATGACCTGCTGTGTCCTAAGTGCGAGCTTGGCCGCCCGTTCCGTCGGAAGGCCAAGGGCCTCATCGAAACCGTTCGTATGAAGGCTCTGGGTTCCCCCCATGACTGCGGCCAAAGCCTGCACAGCAACCCTGATCAAGTTCACCTCTGGCTGTTGGGCCGCAAGGGTGGATCCACCGGTCTGAGTGTGGAATCTGAGAACCTTGGATCTGTCATCTTTGGCGCCAAAGCGCTCTGTCATAATCCTGGCCCACATTCTTCTGGCCGCCCTGTACTTGGCAACCTCCTCGAAGAGGTTGTTGTGGGCGTTCCAGAAGAAGCTGAGCCTCGGAGCGAAAGCGTCCACGTCTAGTCCAGCATCGACCGCAGCCTGGACGTAGGCTATTCCATTGGCTATCGTAAACGCGATCTCCTGGACCGCAGTGGAGCCCGCCTCCCTAATGTGGTAGCCAGATATGGAGATAGTGTTCCAGGATGGAAGGTTGTCGTTACAGTACGAGAAGACGTCAGTAATTATCCTCATGGACGGACGGGGCGGGTAGATATAGGTTCCCCTGGCCACATACTCTTTCAAAATGTCATTCTGGATGGTTCCACCGAGCTTGACTGGATCTATCCCCGCCTCCTCGGCGACCAGCTGGTACAAAAGAAGCAAAGTGGACGCAGTCGCGTTGATGGTCATAGATGTAGTAACACGATCTAATGGGAGATCGTACAGAAGCAGCTTCATGTCCTCGATAGAGGAGATCGCCACCCCGACCTTACCCACCTCGCCTTCAGCGCGTGGGTGATCCGAGTCAAATCCCATCTGGGTCGGAAGGTCAAAAGCACAGCTGAGGCCGGTCTGTCCCGCATCGAGCAGGAATTTGAACCTCTCATTTGTCGCCTCGGCAGTTCCAAACCCGGCATACTGGCGCATGGTCCAAGGGCGACCACGGTACATGTCAGGATAGATTCCCCTAGTGAATGGGTACGAGCCCGGTCTACCCAACTTGGCACCGGAGTCCCATCCAGCCAGGTCAGAACTGTCATAGACGGGATCGATCTCTATCCCTGAATCGGTAACCCTCGGATGTCCTTGAATCTCCTCTTTCATAGCCAAAGACTAATCGTCAAAAAGGACAAACTGAAAACCGCTACTGTAGCTTTCGACACATAAGTCATATCCAGACCACGAACGCTCTAAAGCGGTGGGGCAAAGCCAATTCGAAGTTTGCTGTCCGAGCCGAGAGGCCGATCAGCCAAGAACCGGTGGTTGGGTTGCGTGTGGCATGCAGAGGTCATCATATTCAGCGATGACTATGTCCGCAGGATCTATGCTGCACGTTGAGCAGCTCGGATCTCTTCTCATCTTGAAGGTTCTGAACGTCTCTTCAAGCGCATCGTATGCTAGAAGCCTGCCGGACAGCGATGTGCCGAGACCGAGCAGAATCTTGATCGCCTCCATTGCCTGGATGGAACCTATTATTCCTGGAAGCACTCCAAGCACTCCAGCCTCTGCACACGATGGCGCCAACTCGGCGGGGGGAGGTTCGGGGACAAAGCACCGATAACAGGGACCAACGTAGGGGTCGAAAACCGTTGCCTGGCCCTCGAACCTGAATATCGATCCGTGGACGACCGGGATTTTCTTCTTGAGTGCTGCATCATTCAGCAGGTATCGCGTGGGAAAGTTGTCCGTTCCGTCCACAATCACATCGTATCCGTCGATGATATCGAGAATATTGTCGGCGCCGAGGCGCTGGTCGTAAGTCGTGACAACTACATCGGGATTCAGCAGGGTTAAAGTCTTCTTGGCCGAGTCGACCTTGCGATCGCCTATGCGATCCATATTGTGGAGAATCTGACGTTGCAGATTGGAGGCGTCGACCACGTCCATATCGATTATGCCAAGGTTTCCCACCCCGGCGGCCGCAAGATAAAGCGCAGCGGGAGAGCCAAGACCTCCAGCACCTAGGAGTAGCACCTTGGATTCGAGGAGCTTCTGCTGTCCCGCATCGCCAACCTCAGGGAGCAGTAGATGTCGCTGGTATCGGTTTCGTTGCTCTTGGTCGAGCGTCTTCGGAACTGCCCAGCTTCTACCCTCGTCCTTCCATCGGTTGAAGCCCCCCAACATCGATACGACTTTTTCATAACCGAGTTCGGCGAGGGTCCTTGCGGCGAAAGCCGACCTCACCCCTCCAGCACAGTAAATGACTATCGGAGTCTTCCTGTCCGGAATTTTGGCTTCGATCTGTATCTCAAGATTCCCGCGCGGTATGAAGACTGAGGTCGGAATGGAGCCTTGCTGAAACTCGTCCGCTTCTCTAACATCCAAGAAAGTCCAGTCACCGAAGAGCGCCTCCGCCTCCTCGGTCGATATCTCCTCGACCTCTCGCTTCGTCTGGAACAGAAGGTCCCTGAAACTCGCCATCCATACACCTCTTAGCACGACTGTTCCTGTAAACCCTACCAGTTCACTCAGGATTCCCGAACCGTGAAAAGTAGCCAGAGTCTTGCATCTTCGGTTGCTAGTTTGACGAAATGGAGTTTGATCTAGTACTACAGAAGCGAAAGATGTGCAGGTCTTTCAGGGACGACGCCCTTACCGATGCCGAGATCACCAGTCTTGCTAGGGCGGCCCTACGGGGGCCATCGGCAGGCTTCAGTCAGGGAATCGAATACCTAATCCTCACGACGGAACAAGACCGCAGACGTTTCTGGGAGAATCAGGTCGACGTGGATTGGCTCAGCAGGAATCCGTCACACCGCGACACCCAGGCAGCACCGCTCCTCATGGTGGTACTCTCCGGGCCGACCGCCTACCTGACACGCTATGCAATGCCTGACAAGGGCAGCTCTGGCCTTCACTCGATCGAGAACTGGCCGGTACCGTTCTGGATATTCGATGCCGGAGCTTCGGCGATGGCAGTACTACTCAAAGCGGTTGATCTCGGACTTGCAGCTGGCTTCTTCGGCATCTTCCGCAACCAGGGTGATCTGGCGGTGAAATTCAACATACCAGCAGAGCTGATCCCAGTTGGCGTTATCGCAGTTGGCCACGCCAAAAGTGACAATCGTCTGGGATCCGCGAAGGCTATCCCCCGTCGAGATCCAGCTACGCAGCTGCACGCCGGAGAGTATGGAAAAGGATCGAAGTCCAGGTGATCAGTCGACTAGTTATATGCATGGAGACAAAGGCACTGTACTCCGGCCAGATTTTGTTGCTTTGATTGTATTTCATCACTTTTCATAGTATTCTACAACGAGGACCAATCGAAGGAGCAGGAAGAGATGGATCTCGCACTTGGAAGTAACCCAATGCAGAACAAGTCAACTGGGACGGAACTCGCTACAACACAGACTGGTAGCTCCTCACCGTACAGGCGTAACGCACAAGTGAGTTTCCAGGCGGATCTGAGGTTGGTCTCATGGGCCGATCCACTGATCGACCAGATTGGGTACGATCCGCGGTCGAACTATGTGGAGCACTTCTGGTTGCCCGTGCTTGGACCATCATCGATCTGGCTCCTGCGTCGGGCTGGATTCCTGCTCGAGATGTATCCTGGGGGAATCGAGATCCCAGCAACCTTCCTTGCGTCCTCCCTTGGACTCGGCGACGCAAAAGGTACGAACTCCCTGCTACTGAAAACCTTGCAAAGATGCGTCGATTTCGAAGTCGCTAGACAGACCAATGAAGGCACATTCGCCTTCAGACGCAAGCTGGCGCCACTCACTGTGCGTCAACTTTCGAGGCTCCCGAAGGCCCTGGCAGACTCTCACCCAACCCTTAGCCACTCTGGAACGGAAGAGTTGGACAAGGAGCGTAAGAGGGCTTACCAGTTGGCGCGAACCCTCTTTGATCTTGGCGAGGGTCGTAGTGAGATCGAGCTGCAGCTCTGCAAGTGGAACTTCGATCCCAACATTGCAGCGCATGCAGTCAGCCTCATAATCGGAAGCAGTGGCTCCTAAGCGAGCACATGCAGGAAGGATGCACAGCTAAATGGTCGAGCGGATGGAGCAAGCTACCGTTTTGCACCGCCCCATCCGTCTAGCCCCACGATTTTCGAACTGAGCCCGGGAAGCTCAGTCGGTTAACCAAGCAAGAAGGGTTCTGGTTCCGAATCCCGTTCCACCTTTTGCGAATATATCCACGTCCTTGTTAGATCGCGACGGTCCAGCTATATCCAGATGGGCCCACTTTGCATCTCCGACGAACTCCTGGAGCAGTAGTGCCGCCGCAATTGCTCCGGCAGCACCGGGTTCACCCATGTTCTTCATATCGGCGATCTCAGAATCGATATGCTTCCGATACCGCTTCGGAAGCGGGAGCTGCCAGTACGGCTCACCGGCAATCTCTCCGGCGGCCACTATGTCGGCCACGAGCGTTTCATCATTGCTGAATATGCCTGCAATCTCTCCACCGAGCGCCACTACACAGGCGCCTGTCAGTGTCGCCAGGTCAACCACCTGCTCGGCCCCGTCCTCAACCGCTAGTGTCAGCGCATCAGATAGCACCAGTCGGCCCTCAGCATCAGTATTCAGGACCTCGATTGTCTTACCCGATCGCGTAGTCAAAACATCACCCGGCTTTGTGGCGGTGCCAGATGGGAGATTCTCCGTGAGAGCCATGTAACCGTTGACCTCGAACTGACAGTCGAGTGCGCCAAGCACACTCATTGTAGCAAGGACGGCGGCGGCACCTGACATGTCGGTCTTCATGGCCTCCATTCCCCCCGGAGGCTTCAATGAGAGACCACCTGAATCGAAGGTGATGCCCTTGCCCACTAATGCGACCTTGCCGAGGGGAGTCCCACTCGGCCGATACGTGAGTCGAATCATCCTCGGTGGCTGCTCCGAACCGGCCGCTACTCCGAGCAGGCCCCCTAGGCGTTCTCTCTTTGCGTCCTCCTCGTCCCAAACTCGGATCGCTAGACCAGCAGTCTCGGCGACCTCGGTTGCCACATCTGCAAATCGAGTCGGAGTCATCGTCTTGGCCGGCTCGTTAATCAGATCCCGGGCCAGCGCCGTTGCACTTGCATGCAACTTTGCGACATTTGCCGAGTTTGAGGCAGCGTCGAGCCACTCACTGGGAACCACCACCGTTACCGACGAGAAGTCGGCCTCGTTCTCCGGCAGTGAGGCCTTTGAGCGGAGAGCGTCATAGCGGTAGTTTCCTAGCAAGATGCCCTCAAACAGTGCAACCAACGAACTGGACACTTCGTCAAATTGGTCAGCAAGGTAACGGATGTCGAGAACCGAATTCCCAAACTTCGGCAACCGTCTGGCGAATGAAGCGCCAAGAGATCTCACAGCGCTTGAATCGAGGTCCGAAATAGCTCCGGCTCCAAGGAAGACCACCTCCCGATCTCCCAGTCGACCAGGAGCGATTTCGGAGGCGTCACCTCTAAAATTCCAGACATCAGATGCCCCGATACCATCTGGGATCGGTCTGCCAACTGCTACGAAGTTCGGCAATCCAGAGATTTCCGGGGTCACTACCACGGATATCTTAAGGTCTCTCATTCTCACTCCATATCTGGCGGCACCGCTCGGGCCCGCATAAACCAACAGAATGGGATTCTACTTTCGGATTCAGCCGAACTGATGACCACCGGTCCCTCGGTCGTCATCAGTTCCGAACTGCTCTGCTAAGCAAGTGGTCACCCTCTGCGAATCGAGCGAGCACCCAGAGAAGATCTGAGAGGCGATTGAGGTATGCCCCCACTTGCGACTCTCCGACCATGTGAACGAAAGGAACCGAGACCCTCTCGGCCCGTCTTGTTATAGTTCTCGCGACGTCAAACAGGGCCGAGATTCGGTTTTGTCCGGGGATGACAAATTCGGTCGGCATATCGAACCTTCCCTCGTACTGGTCTATCACCTGCTCAAGTCTGGAGATCATATCAAGGGTGACCAATGTAGTTCCCGCCTTCAGCTTCCCTCTGTTCTCGGGCAGAGTGGCGACTTCAGCCATCAACACCCACAGATCGCGCTCGAGCGATACGCAGAGGTCACTGAGTTCTCCGGCAGAATCCGCACGAGCGAGACCGATCGCCGCCTGAGCCTCGTCCACCGCGCCATTGAGTTCGATTGCGAGACTGTCCTTTCCAATCCTGCCTCCGTACAGCAGTCCGGTGGAGCCGTCATCACCTTTTCTCGTGTAGATCTTCACCCACGCAAAACTAGCTGATCCGCGGCACATACATCGCAAAATACGTCCTCACTACACTGAATGGAATGCCAAGTTACCGAGACTTACTTTCATCAAATCGAGTGGTAATCTTCGACGGCGCAACTGGATCAAATCTCCAACTTCGCAACCTCACAGCTGACGATTTCGGCGGAGATGCCTTGGAGGGTTGCAATGAGATCCTCCCTGCGACCCGACCTGACGTGGTCGCCGACCTACACTCTTCCTTCCTTGAGGTAGGTGCCGACGTCGTCGAAACCGATACCTTCGGTGCCATCTCGACGGTTCTGGCCGAGTACCAGATCGGGGATCGGGCCTATGAGCTCAATCTCAAGGCGGCCCAGATCGCTAGGGAGGTGGCAAACTCCTTTTCGACTAAGGACAAGCCCAGATTCGTAGCTGGCTCGATGGGTCCAGGAACGAAGCTAGTCTCACTCGGCCAGATTGACCTCGCTAGCCTCCGTCGAGCCTACGAAGTCCAGGCGGAGGCATTGATTGAGGGTGGAGTAGATCTAATTCTGATCGAGACCGTCTTCGACATACTCGGAGCCAAGGCTGCGATCGCTGGTGCTCGGCGCGCCATGAAGAGAATGGGGAAGGACATCCCTCTCCAGCTCCAGGTGACGATGGAGTTGACCGGCCGAATGCTGCCTGGAACAGAGATCGGCGCAGCCCTGGTCGCCTTGGAGCCGTTCGAGCCAGTCGCGATCGGAATCAACTGTGCCACTGGCCCCAAGGAGATGGGTGAGCACCTACGTCACCTCTCTGCTTACAGCCCCTACCCGATCTCGTGCCTCCCCAATGCTGGCCTTCCGTCAGTGGTGGACGGAAAGATGCACTACGACGTCGGCCCCGAAGAACTCGCGTCATACCACAAAAGGTTCGTCTCAGATTTAGGCGTGCAGATCATCGGGGGGTGTTGCGGAACTACGCCGGCACACATCCAGGCGATAGTCGAAACCTGCGCCGAACTCGAACCCAGGCGACGGGAGCACTCTCTCGAAGCATCGTTGTCCTCGCTCTATTCGCCTGTCACGATTGGCCAGGACCTCTCCTACTTGGCCATTGGCGAAAGGACAAACGCGAACGGATCCCGCAGATTCCGAGAAGCCATGCTCGCCGGAGATTGGGAGACCTGCGTAGACATGGCGAAGGAACAGACGCGAGATGGTGCGAATGTGATAGACCTATGCGTCGACTACACCGGCGCAGACGGCGTTTCAGACATGCACGAGATCATCTCCCGGCTCGCCACTCAGTCGACCCTTCCCATCATGGTTGACTCCACTGAGGCCGAGGTAGTCGAGGCAGGACTCTCATTCCTTGGTGGACGAGCCGTGATCAATTCGGTGAACCTTGAGGAAGGGTCAGCCGAAGGGACTCGGCTCGACAAATTTCTAAAACTCGCAAAGGAGTACGGAGCGGCAGTCGTGTGCACCTGCATAGACGAGACCGGACAAGCCCGTACCGCACAGTGGAAACTCGACGCAGCAAGGGCGATCTTCGACATCGCGATCAACAAGTATGGCCTTAGACCACAGGACCTCATATTCGACCCGCTGGTCCTACCAATATCGACAGGTATGGAAGAGTCAAGACGGGACGGTCTCGAGACAATTGAGGGGATCCGACTGATAAAACAGAACCTCCCGTCATTCACTGCAGTTGGCCTATCAAACATCTCCTTCGGCCTCAACCCAGCAGCCCGCGAAGTTTTGAACTCGGTTTTTCTAAAGGAGTGCATAGACGCGGGTTTGGACGGAGCCATCGTCCACCCATCTAAGATCGTCCCGCTCGCTAGCATCCCAGAGGAGCAGATCCAGACCTGTCTCGATCTGATATACGACCGCCGCTCGGAAGGTTACGACCCACTTTCAAAACTGATCGAACTATTCGAAGGTGCTGAATCACGAGCGAAGGTGAAGATCGACCTTTCGACCCTACCGGTCGGAGAACGTCTGTACCGGAGGATCCTGGACGGAAATCGCACAGGACTCGAATCTGACCTTGATCTGGCTATGGACGAGGGCATCAGCCCACTCGAGATCATTAACGGGAATCTGCTGGACGCAATGGCTGAGGTCGGCGAGCTTTTCGGTTCGGGGAAGATGCAACTTCCCTTTGTCCTATCTTCCGCCGAGACGATGAAAAGCGCCGTCTCTTATCTCGAGCCACATATGGAAAAGACCGACAGTTCAAACAAAGGTGTAATCGTGCTGGCGACGGTGAAAGGCGACGTCCACGACATCGGCAAAAATCTGGTCGACATCATCCTCACCAACAATGGCTACCAGGTCCACAATCTCGGTATCAAAGTCCCGCTATCGGAGATGGTCTCCAAAGCAAAAGAGGTCGCCGCAGATGCCATAGGGATGAGTGGGCTTCTAGTCAAATCGACGCTGATCATGCGGGAGAACCTAGAGGAGCTCAACTCCCTTGGACTGCACGAGACTCCGGTCATCCTCGGCGGAGCGGCCCTCACAAGAACTTTCGTCGAAAGAGATCTGCGTAACACCTACAACGGACGCGTCTTCTATGGAAAGGACGCATTCGAAGGCCTAAGAGTGATGGACCGACTGATGCAGATCAAGTCCGGCGAAGTAGTAGACAGCGACTTCGGTACAAAGCTCTCCGAACGCAAGATGCCCAAGAGGCGATCGGAGCTTCAGCGAGAGATCGAACCACGAACCGATCTCAGAAGATCCCCTTCTGTACCCTTTGACAACCCGGTGTTCGAACCACCTTTCATCGGAACCGAGGTCGTAAAGGGCATCTCGATAGACGAGATATCGAAGTTCCTCAACGAGACGGCCCTCTTCCGAAATCAGTGGGGATTCCGACCCGAAAACGGTGAGTCGGACCAAGAGTTCAAGACCCGGGTACGCCAGAACCTTCGAGCAGAGCTCGAGAAAGCAAAGTCGGAGCAGCTACTGGTCCCCCAAGTCGCCTATGGCTATTTTCCGGTCAACTCCGATGGAGGCGACCTAATCGTCTATTCAGATCGGAGTAGGAGCACGGAGCTGACGAGGTTCGAATTCCCCAGGCAGAAGCAGGAGCCATTCTTATGCATCGCGGACTTCTTCAGACCGATCGAATCCGGCGAGATCGACTACGCGGCCTTCCACGTTGTGACGATGGGGTCGACGATCTCCAGATTCGCTGCCGAACTCTTTGAGGAGCACCAGTACCAGCAGTACCTTTACCTGCACGGCCTCGGGGTCGAAATGGCTGAAGCGTTGGCGGAGTTCTGGCACAAGCGGATACGAACCGAAATGGGATTTGTCGACGAAGACGGACCGACTCTCACCGGGTTATTCAGGCAGCAGTACAGGGGAGGAAGGTACTCATGGGGTTACCCGGCCTGTCCGAAACTTGAAGACAACGAGCGGGTGGTAAATCTACTGGCGGCAGATCGCATCGGAGTCGTGACCAGCGAGGGTTTCCAACTCCATCCAGAACAGACGACTACTGCAATCATCTGCCACCACCCGATGGCAAAGTATTTCGTCGCCTAATGATATTTACCGCCTACTCGAATGGGCTGTAAAGACCGACAAATGTGACCGGCTCAGAATCATTAGACCGGATCGACGAGTTCATCAGACACATACCGCTGGTTAGGACGCTGGATTAGTCCTTCTGGGCACTCACTAGTACCCGTGCTGCTATCCTGAACTGTTCCCCGAGTTCCGCAGTTCGATACTCCTGCATTGCCGAATCGAACTCATCACCAGTGAGAATCCCAGCGTCCATGAGCCTATGGCGCGCCGAAGCGAGTTGGAGGAGTATCGCATTGCGCTCGTGATCCAGTTGAGCTCCTGCAAGGTGATGGGCCTCGGATATCAACTTCGTGCCGGTGATCGACAGATTTGCCGATCTCAGGTAGGTGCTCATCTTCCTTCCCACCACGCGATCGCCGCCGTTCTGGTTCTGGAGTACACCTATCGATGCGTGCAACTTTGCAAGAGACGGTGGTGAGGGGGGCCAAGTGATATATAGCCCATCATCTGTCTCCTCCACCAGTATCTGTCCTTTTCGAGCAGACACTCTAGAGAGTTCCGATGCCGCTTTTTCAGGATCAGGAAGGTAGAGGAATACTTCACGAACAATGACGAAGTCAAAGCTTTCATCGCCGTAGGGCAGTGCGTTGATGTCTCCCACACCGAAGGTCACAGACGAACCTGGCGGGAAGTAGTTCGCAGCCCGCAAACGCTGCTCGAGCTCTCTTGAAACGTCGACATACCTCGGATCGATATCCACGCCCCAAACCTTGATCGGCAGATGTCCCGCAAGCTCGAAAGGTATCAATCCCAAACCACTACCGACGTCGAGAGTTCTCCAAGTTGGAGAGATAGGAAGTGACGCCAGAGTGGACCTCCAGGCCTGATGAAGAAGGTGGCTATAGCCGAGGAGTACCTTTGCATCGCCCTCAGGCATTGCTTTAAGGTAATCACCGACGACCGAGTCGAGCAGTGCCGACTTCCCCGGATTCATCTGCATTGGGCTCTCCCACAGGATTGGGCACACAGTTCTGCCTGCCACGATATTCAACAAATGTTGTATCGGCAGAATTCAACGCTAGATGAAGGAGATGTTGCGGTTCTAGCTGACGCTTCTATCAGCGGTCTAAACAGACCAGTGACCTATTTGACACATTCAGAGATTGCGGACCGTCATTTGTGGCGACGACAATATCTTCTATCCGTGCACCAAACCGCCCAGGTAGGTATATCCCTGGTTCAACTGAAAATGCATGGCCGGACTTTAGAACCCCGACGCTGTGAGGCGCCAAATAAGGCAACTCATGCTCCTCAAGACCGATCCCGTGTCCGACCCTGTGAACGAAGTACTCACCAAGACCCTCTGAATCGATCTCGTCCCTGGCTGCAGCGTCCACCGCGCTTAGATCCACCCCCGAAATCGCCGAAGCCGTCGACTTTAACTGAGCCCTATGAAGGACGTCGTAAAGTCGCAGAAACTCCTGGTTAGCTTCGCCAATGCAGAAGGTCCTCGTCGTGTCGGAGCAGTATCCAGGCTCTTCACGAATTCCGAACGTGCCGCCAAAGTCACACACGACTGCGTCACCGATTTCAATCACCCTGTCACCGGGTTCATGGTGCGGCGAGGCAGAGTTGGGTCCCGAACCAACTATCGCGAAGTTGACCTTCGAATGCCCCTCGTCAACGAGCATCTCAGAGATGAGCTTGGAGATCTGGCGCTCTGATCGACCCTTGAAGGTTACAAATCCCGCCATCAATGTGTCAGCTACTCTGTCGGCTGCTTCCGCAGCTAGTCTGAGCATCATAATTTCAAGATCATCCTTGACCGATCGGATATCACCCGTAACTTCAGAACTGTCGATATAGGTGGTATTTGGGAGCTCGGATTGAAGCCGAATGAGCCAGCTTGCCCAGGTACGCTCCGAAACTCCTACCCGCCCAGCGCCGGTCCCTACGAGGTCTGCAATCAAGCGAAAAGGGTCCTCCGACTCGGCCCATGGCTCGATTGTAAACATGTCGTCGAAGTGCCGCACTCGTGGTGCCTCGAGCTTAGGCACCACGAGGGTTGGCCGCCCGCCTCTGGGCATTACAAGTGCTGTGACCCGTTCCAGCGGCATCGCCTCATAGCCGATCAACCACGGCATGTCTGCACCGAGTGTCAGTACGAGCGAGTCGACGTAACTTTGGTCCATATGCTGCTGCACCAGCTCTATTCGCCTACGTCTCGCCGCGGTAAAATCTGCTTCCGACGGAAGTGTCATCTTTGAATACTGCTCCAAATCTGGGACTAACGACATCTGTACATTCAGCTCTGATCCGAATTCGACATACCCGCTCTAAACCATCATGCCGAGGGCCGACTCAGCGCCTGCTTTGGCATGGTAGGAGGACCTCGCCATAGGAGAAGACTCCACGTGGGAGAAGCCTAAGCCCTCGGCATACGTACGAAGTGCTCCGAACTCCCCTGGCTCGTAATAGCGCGAGATGGGGAGATGATTCGAAGTTGGCCTGAGATACTGCCCGATGGTCACAATGTCAACACCGACAGCACGAAGATCCCTCAACGTGTCGTGGAGCTCGTCGAACTCCTCGCCAATTCCAACCATGATCCCGGATTTGGTGGTTAGACCGGCCGCCTTCGCCCGTGCCAAAACCGAAAGTGATCTCGCGTAACTCGCCGAAGGACGAACCGCCCTCTGCAATCGGAGCGGGGTCTCAACATTGTGGTTCAGCACCTCAGGACGGGCCGCGAACACCAACTCCAGCGAATCGGCCGAACCCTTGAAGTCGGGAATGAGTACCTCAACTCCGACGCCTGGATTCTCCTGATGGATCGCATCAATCGTGTTGGCAAACCCGCGAGCGCCACCGTCTTCGAGATCATCCCGTGCAACTGCAGTCACTACCGCAAATGACAAGCCCATAGCTTTCACTGCCACAGCAACACGCCCCGGCTCCAACGGATCGAGTGGAAGCGGTTTGTTGGTGTCTACCAAGCAAAACCCGCACGCTCTGGTACAGCTGGCACCGTTAATCATGAACGTCGCAGTTCCTTGCTGCCAGCACTCAAAGATGTTCGGACAGCCGGCCTCCTCGCAGACCGTCACCAATGACATCTTCCGCATCATCGACTTGAGCTCTCGATACTCTTCACCCATGTTTGCCCTCAGTCGCAACCACTCGGGCTTGCGCTGAGAAAGCTTCAAACCCGAATCAGGGTCCACACCCGCCTTCATCAGCCGTCGGTTGAGACTGGACAACTTCGCGTCGACGCCGCCAGCAACTACTCCTCTGCTGAAATCGGACAGGGCAGCCGACTGATCGAGCCCAACATAACGCGTCTCAGCAAAGTCGAAAAGTGCTGCAAATCGCTCGACGAACACCGCTGCAACGTCTTTAGGCGTGGCGACCACGCCTTCTTCGGCCATTGAGGTGACGGCCATTCCTGCCAGCCCACAAGGGACGATGTAGTCGAAGTACTCCATCTGGGTAGCGACATTCAGGGCGAATCCGTGCATGGATCTATTCCGACTCACCTTGACTCCGATTGCAGCAATTTTCCTAGGAGCGCGTCCCGATGGGTCGACCCAGACACCCGGATAGCCTTCGAGACGACCTGCCACGATTCCAAAATGGAGAAGCGTCTGGATTACTGCCTCCTCGAGGGTGTGGACATAGCGAGGCGTCATGTCCTTTCCGAACTCAAGATTGATAATTGGATAGCCGACCAACTGACCTGGCCCGTGATAGGTGACGTCTCCGCCTCGATCGACATCGACTTGCTCGGCTGCAACCTTGGTCGGATCCACGAGGATATTGGAACGATCCGCTCGGACACCAAGGGTAAATACGTGAGGGTGCTCAAGAAGTAGTAGGTAGTTCGACGAGCTCCCCGAGAAAAGGGAGTGCTGCAACGCGTACCCATCTGCGTACCTGACTCTGCCCAACCACCGAGCCTCGAGCACCATATTCCTACCCACCTTCGCCTCTGAAACAAAGGGGCCGGACGAATGAACGGCCGGCCCCCCAACTTGCCTAACTATAGTTAGAGTTCCTCTACCCAATTCCTGGTCTCAAGGATCTCCTTAACCTTTGCAACGAAAGATGATGCATAAGCGCCATCCACCGCCCGGTGGTCGAACGAGAGAGCAATGATTCCGACAGAGTGAATCCCGATACTCTCAGTACCATCCGGATTGGAAATCACAACCGGCTTTCTCTTGATCCCATCCGTGGAGAGAATCGCAATCTGTGGCTGATTGATTATGGGCGCCGTGATAAAAGTGCCGAACGGTCCGGGGTTGGTGATCGTAAACGTTCCTCCCGAGATGTCATCCATTGTCAACTGCCTTGACCGTGCGCGCAGAGCCAAGTCCCTTATCTCCCGAGCTATTCCCCTCATTCTCTTGGAATCGGCACTGTGGATCACAGGGGCGATCAAACCTTCGAGATTCAAGTCAACCGCAATTGCGAGGTTCACATCCTTATGCACAATCAGGGTCTCTTCTCCGATTGAGGCGTTCAGCTTCGGGAATGACCTGAGTGCCTCTACGGTCGCCCTAGAGACGAAGGGAAGGTAGGTGAGCGAGAAGCCCTCCTCCGCCTTAAATTCGTCCCCAAAACTGCGGCGAACCCTCTCCACTGCCTCGAAATCGACCTCTATCGCTACCAGGGTGTGAGCCGAGGTCGCCTTGGACCGAACCATGTGTTCAGCGGTACGACGACGAATGTTGTCGAATGGAATGACCTCGTCCCTTGCCCCGGCTTGAACCACTGCGGTCTGTATAACCGGCTTGGTTGGAACTGGCTGAGGCGCGGACTGAACGGCAGTCTGGGCTGGCTTTGAATCTGCCGTGATAACGGTCTCCCGTGGCGCCGACGCCGGCTCTGACGGCTTTGGCGCATTTCGATCGAGGTAGTTGAGAACGTCGCTTCTCGTGATTCGTCCGCCTGCCCCAGTTCCAACTAGTTGGTGAACGTCCAAACCATTCTCGTTGATCAACTTTCTGACCACCGGAGACAGAAGCATCGACTCCTGATCTCCTGATGCAACGGTCGCTTGACTCATTGGCGCAGGTGCAGGTGCTGGCGCGGGCGCTGGTGCTGGTGCTGGTGCGGGTGCAGGCGCTGGTGCTGGTGCTGGTGCGGGTGCAGGTGCGGGCGCTGGTGCGGGCGCTGGTGCGGGCGCGGGCGCTGGTGCTGGTGCTGGCGCTG
>JABEUN010000077.1 GCA_013044385.1 Acidimicrobiaceae bacterium | reverse complement strand
TTGGACCTCGGTTCAACGACAGGTGAAACTCCCGTCGATGAAGCAGTAAGTGAACATCAAACAGGCGATAGCAAGTTTGTATAAGTTTCACGGAACGGTTAGCTACGCGCTTGCCGGAATATTCAGCCTCTTTGGTGCTGCACTCATAGCTGGAGTCAGCAAGTGGCTGGTTCTGCTCTCCATTATCGTCGGTGTCAATCAGTTGATGGTGGCGGCGGTAGGTTGGTGTCCAATTTCGAAGGTACTGGACATAGTTTTACGCCGGACCGCGTCTGAAACTGCCTGATGTGGCTAACTACTCTGGTTGACCCAGACAAGCAGCCGATGGCGAAGGCATTTTTCGACCGATGGAATCGATTTCCAATCGCTAATACGTATCTTCCGGTCCTGAATGGCCAACGGTCACGATGGGACTGGAAAGTCTCTTAAAGGAGGCGCCAATCGGTGAACCGTTCATCCGCCAAGCTGGAACAGCAGATATACCAGAAGCAGTGCGCCAGCAACCGCAATGAGCATACCGAGTGCGATAGTCGACGTGCTTCGACGTTGCGATACAACTTCGGGTGCATCGATCTGGACCTCGATCTGGCGGAACCGAAGCGTGGCTGACACAATGGTCACGATTCCGACTGCAATCAGTACGAGTCCTATCACCTGCGCACCTCCGCCGCCAGCGATCGCCTGGCGCTGGTGGAGCGCAATCCGAAGGTAGTTGAGGAACAGAGTGAACTTTTCGACCAGGAATCCAAACGCCATTATCGCGATACCGGTCCGAATCCATGCGAGCAAGGTGCGTTCATTGGCGGAATGATCTCCAAAGTGTTCGCGCAATGCTCCCCCACTCTCAATCATCTGTATTCGGAAACGACCACCTATTCGATGCCCACCCTACAGTCCGCATCGGGAGACCTCGGGTGTCGGCCAGAAGCAACGGTCCTTAACAGCTGCGCCGAGCACACATAACTATCCAGCTAGAACTCAGGGGTCTGAGGGGTCATCTGTCACGTGCGCTCTACTGCAGACTCCACGTGAGTTCACTCACTCTTGCAACTTTCGATTCGAAACCCAACGGCGTCAAAGCCGTATCTTGCGAACCCACCCAGAGGGTCAGAGCATCCAAAGTATCGCTGTTGTACACTTCGGAACTAGACCCCGCCACAGAGTGCAAACTCTCAAGGTCGGCCCTTCCCGCCTTTGACTCCGAGTGTGCTCGTTACTTGCCACATAGTTTTCCTACCGAATTGAGCTTTCGACCTGGACAGAATAAAACGTCTTTCGGACTTCTCTCGACGGTTTTGAACCTCAACTGGAAAACGGGATACAAGGGTAATCAATACTCTCAAGATCCGCAGCCCTAAGCAGCAGAAGACCTCTAAATCACAATCGCTCTCCAGGTTGAAACCCGAGACAGACCTTCGTGGGTTGGGCCAAGCCACCTAGTCAATACTCCACCACTTCGGCTGCGGATCTGGATCCAGAATTGGTCCGCTGTAGCACAACCGCCAGATTTCGAATCAACCATAATAATCGGCTGTCGGGACGAACTCCGAATCGGCTTTTTGGCTCCATCACCTGGTATTCCAGAAACACAGACCGTTCAATGTCCCTAGCCCTTTCTGGCTATAGGAGCTCCAGCTGTCTTCGATGGGGGCTTGAAGAGGTCTCCGCGGCGAGCTCCGTGAAAGGTACGCACCGCCACGATCGCCCATGCGGCGAGAAGTCCAACGTAAGCGACTGCGGCGGCGAAGTGAAAGGCCGGAAGCTTTGTCGCAATCGCCAGTCGGGACGTACCAGTCACAAACGTACCGACGGGGAAGGTAAAGCTCCACCAGGTCAGTGCAAAAGGCAGCTTCCTTCTGGCTGTCCTGATAGTCAAGGAGCCGGCCAGGACTATCCACAGGACGGCGAAGCCCCAGACGGGCACACCATAGAGCACACCGAATACCGAAAACGCTGAAGCGATCGCGTGCGGAGCAGCCAGATGCGCTTCGGCACCGAGAAGACCTGCGGCGGTAATCGACTGACCAAGTGGTCCAAGGACGATCCAGAGGGTCGGCACCCTCGAAGTCCCCGAGGTCCCATAATGGACCAGGCGTGACCAGATGAGAGTGATGACGATCAAGCTTGCCACGAGACTCATGCCAAACATCACATAGAGGGCGTAAAGCATGGTGGCTTTTCCATTGAACGATGCGACGTGGGGTATAAGGGCGGCACCAGTAGCTGCAGAGACCATCGGAGGCACGATCGGCATCAACCATCCGCCAAAGGCAGAGTCGGGGCCGACATCCAACTGTGTGAAGAGCCTGTACGGAATGATGGTCACGGTAAAGAGCCCGAGGATCGTCCCAGCGGTCCACAAAACCCAGTCCAAGTCGACAGCCAGTCGAGTACCTAGCACGGACTTCCCTACGAGCAGTGCTCCGAGGCCAACTGTCAAAAACGCCATCGGAGGAGCTCCATAGAACTGAGCCATGCTGACATCACGGCCATGGCTTCTAGCAACCGCAGGATTGCGCAGCCAGTGCATTCCTGTCGCTATCAGAAGGCCAACCAGTAAAAGCGAAGCCAAGATCCATGTTACGAGTGCAAAGGTATGCTGACCATAGATCTGAGTGGGCAGGGTCGCACCGGCGTTGGCAACGATTCCGGTCCCCATGACTGAGGCGAACCAGTTCGGGCCGAGAAACCAAGTGGACGCACCCTGGTTGTCACCAGAGGCAAGCACCCATGGAAGTCTGCGGACGGGCGAATCTTCGACCATTGTCAAATTGCTTTCCATACAATCAACCATATGGACAACCCTTCCGCCTACTGTGCTATCAATTTGCTCAAGCCCATAAGTTTCACTTATGTACCGATCCTCGACGAAGTTTCGACCTGTCAGTACTCAATCTGATCAGAATCTGGATCTAAGCCTGTCAAAGTGGCACTATTTGGATTGACAATCGACTAGTGCCGGCGAATTCAACGTAGAGTTAGGCGCCTTACATTATCTGTGGTCATAATTTTCACTTTGCTATATTGGAAAGATGAACCGAGTTGGAATGCCCGAAATATCGACGCTGGATCTCTTTGTTTCGGTCGTCGAGCTAGGTAGTCTCGGGCGGGCTGCCGAACAGCATCACATATCACAACCCGCTGTGAGTATGAAGATGACCCAGTTGGAAACACAGGTCGGGTTTCGCCTGCTCGAAAGGAGTCGGGGCGGCACCAGACCCACAAGGCAAGGTGAACGCGCACTACCTCTGGTCCGCAAGCTCCTGGAGAGCTCCGAGATGATGATGGCCGAGATGGCAGCGATCAAAGCCGAGCAACACTCACACCTCCGAGTTGCAGCCTCACTCACCATCGCTGAGTTTTTGATTGGCGAGTGGATGGGAACTCTAACTGCTGAGTTGCCCGGACTATCAATGACACTGGAAGTGGCAAATTCTGCCGAAGTACTGTCTCTTGTTCGTAGAGGCGCCGTTGATCTCGGCTTTCGAGAGGGCGTCGCTCTCAGCGTCTCCGACCTGAATATTGAGAAAGTCGGCTCGGACCGTCTCTTGCTAGTAGTGAAGCCCGGTCACAAATGGTCAAGACGAAAGGCTCCTGTAACCCCAGAAGAGCTTGCGCAAACGGAGATCATCGCACGTGAGCCTGGCTCTGGCACAAGAGAGGTGCTAGAAGAGGCGATGATGCCATACGGCGGAATCCATACTCGGCGAGAACTCGGTTCACCCGCTGCTGTGCTTCAAGCAGCGAGGAGTGGATACGCGCCAGCAGTGATCAGCGAACTCACCGCAGCATCTTCCATTTCATCTGGAACACTGGTGGAGATATCCGTCGAACGGCTCGATCTCCGGCGGCACTTCCAAGTGATCTGGCTTGCCGATCGCCCCGTATCCGAATTGGCTAGACGCCTAGTCGAGCTGGCCCGACGTTCTCCCTTCGACAGCGGTCAATGACTCCTTCGAACCTCAAGAGCCGTCAACCATGGTTCAAACTGACGCGATTCGCAACTTAGCTCTTTCAAAGCGGCGACTGTGATCGATGTCCACGGCGTAAACGGCAAGGCAAAACATGGCTTTGGCGGACAGTTGGCCACTCGACGTCCTCGACTCCCTTCTAGGGCCCCTCGCGGTAGATGAGCTCGGTCTTGTAGAGACCGTTGAAACTCTCGGCCAGCGCATTGATGCCCCTATAAGTCAAGAATAGGTTTACGCGACATGTTGAACAGCAGCCCGTGCGTGGAAATCAGTCATGATTCGACCGAACGCTTCGCGAG
>JABEUN010000076.1 GCA_013044385.1 Acidimicrobiaceae bacterium | reverse complement strand
GTGCTTTGAGTTTTGTTTTTCACAGTTCAATCTTGCAGCACCTTCGCTCACTGCAAGGTCCTCAACTGTGATGCTCATCCCCCGCTGTAATCCGAAGAGCCGCTGTAATCCGAAGAGTCACACAATGTCGGTTTTATGTCGGTAGACAGTGTCGGTTTCCACAAATTATGCCTCTGACCAGAGCCCGAGAGGGGATTCGAACCCCTGACCTGCTCATTACGAATGAGCTGCTCTACCACTGAGCTACTCGGGCACAACAGGAGACAATTCTAGACCGGCCAACTCGAAAATAAGAGCACGTATCAGCACGGCTTCGTTTGCATTCCTTCTCAGCGCCGAAGACGCCCGAAGAACTGCCTCCGTCGCACTACGAGTGGCCCCCGCCGGCCAACCCTCGTGGGCCCCACAAAAAACTATCCGTTGGAGTATCTGCTCTAAGCCTGCCCTCAAAAGATCGGCCCGCTGTCTGCGCTCCTCCCTGACGATCGCCAACTCCTCAGACCTCCCGAGTGGACGGGAGGCTACCCCGTCCGAATTGGAGAGTCCCGGGTCTGTCCTTTTGTGAGGCCGTCGCTTCGTCTTCGGGCTCCGGGGCAGAGTGTTCTCCAGTTCACCGGCGAGAATAGCCAAACTGACCGGGTCTTTGACCAGCCTGTCCAACGTTGTGCTCCAGAGCTCAAGAGCTGAGAGTGCTTCATCAGATTTTGCCAGCAACCACGCCCTATCGAGTCGTCCTGACGCTAGAGCATCTGACCTGTCAGCTCGTTCACGTTCAAATCCCATCCCAAGCAGAAAATTGACAATCTGCTCGGAGGTTGGTGGTGGAACATCTATTCGCACACACCTCGAAATCAGCGGCGCAAGCGACTCGGGAAGTGACTCCGCACTCAAGAGGAACAGAGTCGTACTAGTCGCCTCCTCAATAGATTTGAGAAGCGCCGGGGCCGCACGTTCGAACAGGTGGGCCTCTGGCAGGATGATAACGCGTTTGGAGGCAACCGCTGGTGAACGAGATGCCAACGAGACAGCGATCCTCGCCTCATCCACACTCAAATACGCACCGCTCCTCTGAATTATCGAACAGTCGGGATGGATCTCCTGTTCAACTCCACGACATACCCCACAGGTTCCACAGCCACGATCGGGACAGAGAACCGCCTTGGCCATCGCCTTCATCGCTTGCAACTTTCCCGAGCCAGGGGGTCCCACCAAGAGATAGGACTGTCCAAGTCGATCGAGGTGATGGCCTATTTCATCTGCGAGCGAACTCCGATTCAACAGCGCATCGAGGAGTACTGTCTCGTTACTCACCAACACTTGTGACCAATCCCCTGCCGAAAGCGATCTGGTGGATCGCCGTCTGGATCTGGGTACTTAGGTTCTCGACGGACTGACTGGCGTCGAGAACCATCCAGTCCAGGCGTGACGCAAGTTCCCGGTATGCGTCTCGTACCGAGTACCAGTATTTCGGCCCTCTCGACTCAAATGGCGTAGCATCGGGCGTCTTCCTCGGTCGGTCTAGGTCCAATAGCACTACCAGATCGGGCTCGATCACCGAAGGGGAGAGATGGTTGAGCCGCATGATTGCATCGGGGTCAACTCCGCGACTTACTCCTTGGTATACCAGCGATGAACCTATGTACCTGTCCGAGACAACGATGACCCCGTCGGCCAGAGCCGGCAGCACAGTCCTTCGACAGTGCTCCACCCTCGCAGCAGCCATGAGCATGGCTTCTGTCCATACATCCAGTTCTTCGTCGCCTAAAAGAATGTCCCTGATACTCTCGGACACTTTCGAACCGCCCGGCTCCCGAGTGGAAAGTACCTTGTAACCGCTCTGACGAAGCTTTTCAGAAACCTGTCTCGCCTGAGTCGACTTACCCGAGCCATCCACGCCCTCCAGGACTACGAATATTCCGCCCGGACTCAAGTTCGCCTCTTCGCCGGCGCCTTCTTTGAGGTCGTCCTCTTCGGCCTTGCGCCGCTAGGTTGATCCGCCAACTTCTCTCGCCTCGCCCTAAGCAGTTCGAGAGCTCCGTCTAAGTCGAGTGAATCCGGATCCGTTCCCTTTGGAATCGAGGCGTTGACCTCTCCATCTGTCACATAGGGGCCAAATCGACCCGCCCTAACAGAAACGCCCTTTCCCGTAACGGGTGACTCGCCGATGATATTCACGGGAGCAGCTGCTGCCCTCGCCCTTGGCCCCTGTTTGGGCATTGCGAAAAGCGTAAGTGCTCCCTCTAGATCGATGCTAAGAAGGGATCTCTCATCAGGAAGCGATCGAGAGTCCTTACCTCTGCTGAGGTAGGGACCGAACCTTCCGTTCTGTGCAATGATCTCCTCGCCCGACTCAGGATCCTTTCCAACAGTTCTTGGAAGTTGAAGCAGTTGAAGCGCATCTTCGATCGAGATGGTCTCTACCGTCATATCAGCGAATAGCGAGGAGGTCTTCGGCTTGGCCTTTTCGGTCGGATTCGGCTCCACTAGTTGCACATACGGACCGAACCTTCCCACCTTCGCCACCACCTCGAAGCCAGTCTCTGGATCGGTTCCAACTACTCGATCCTGCTTCTTGGTATTTAGAATTTCAAGGGCCTTGGACACCGTCAGTTCGTCCGGGGCCAAGTCGTCGGGTACGGGTGCGGTGGCATCGCCGGCCCTAAGGTATGTGCCGAACTTACCCACTCTGGCTACAATCATCTCGCCATCAGGTGTCTCTCCGACTTCGAGCGTGTTGATCTCTCTGGCGTCGATGTCAGCAAGTTGGGTAGAGACCAGGTCCTTGAGACCGCTACCACCCTCCCCGAAGTAGAAACTAGTCAAGTAGTCCGAAGGAACAAGATCGCCAGCAGCAATCTGATCTAGGTCGTCCTCCAAGGTGGCCGTAAAGCTGTAGTCAACCAAAGACGCGAAGTATCGTTCCAGGAGTCCGACGACTGCAAAAGCAACATAAGACGGCACCAGGGCCTGACCCTTTCGCCAGCAGTAGCCGCGGTCGACAATGGTCTGCATAATCGCCGCATAGGTCGAGGGTCTACCTACACCTAGCTCCTCCAGAGCCTTGACGAGAGAGGCCTCGGTAAAGCGGGCTGGAGGCTGCGTATCATGCCGATCTGGCACAACGGAGTTAGCTAAAACGCGTTCACCGACCACTAGTAGTGGAAGCCTCTCGCCCGCCCCATCCCTGGCGCTGGACTCCTCCGCCTGCTGTTCGCTATCGTCAAAATCCTCAGCATAAGCCTTCAGAAAACCTCGAAACGTGATCTGGGTACCCGAAGTCGAGAAGGTTGTAGTCGACCCTGCGGGCAGAATCTCCCCAGCGCCACTGACTGCATCTGTTAATAGGGCGGACCGAATCCTAACAGTTGCGGTCGAACCAGCGGCGTCCCTCATCTGACTTGCGATCGTCCTCCGCCAAATCAGCTCATACACCTTAAATTCGTCGGGGCCGAGTTCGTTTTGGATCGAGTCAGGTGAACGCCACGTCTCACCAGATGGCCGTATCGCTTCGTGTGCCTCTTGTGCGTTCTTCACCTTCTTGCTGTAAGTCCTAGGCTTCTCAGGAATATGGTCGGCACCGAACATCACCTCGGCGACCCGCCTTGCCTCAGTGACTGCCACGTCAGCTAGTGTCGTGGAATCCGTCCGCATGTATGTGATATAGCCATTTTCATATAATCTCTGGGCTGCGCTCATGGTCCGCTGTGAGGAAAATCGCAGCTTTCTTCCCGCCTCCTGCTGAAGGGTGGAGGTTATAAAGGGCGCAGCTGGCGACCTCTTATATGGCTTCGTGTCGATCTCAGCAACCTCGAATTCGGCGGACAGTAATCCATCGACCAGCGAAGTTGCAAGAGTTTCATCAACCACAATCGTCTTTGATCCAGATGACCTAGAGGAAAGCTCTCCGGTCGAGTCGAAGTCCCGACCAGTCGCGACTCGTCTCTCACCTATTGAGGTGAGCTTCGAAGTGAACTCCGAAACACCTTTAGCAAAGACCGCAGCCACGTCAAAGTATGTCGCAGATCTAAAGCTGATCCGCTCCCTCTCTCGTTGGACCAGAATACGGCAGGCAACGGATTGGACTCGGCCAGCAGATAGTCCTTGTTGCACCTTGCGCCAAAGTACGGGCGAAATCTCATAGCCGTACAGTCGGTCGAGGATCCGCCTTGCCTCCTGAGCGTCCACGAGTCGACGATCGAGCTCACGTGGCGACTCGATGGCGTGCTGTATCGCCGATTTCGTGATTTCGTGGAAGACCATCCGCCGTACCGGCACCTTCGGCGAAAGTACTTCGAGTAGATGCCAAGCAATGGACTCTCCCTCGCGATCCTCGTCTGTAGCAAGATACAGTTCGGAGGCGTCAGCAAGCAGGTCCTTCAACTTCTTTACCTGCCCCTTTTTGTCTTTGGAGACGACATACAGGGGTTTGAAGTCATTATCCACATCGACGCCGGTCCTCGCCCAGGCTTCAGTCTTGAAAGCGGCCGGAACCTCACTGGCATTTCGCGGTAGGTCACGGATGTGACCAATTGACGATTCCACCAGATACCCGGCACCAAGAAAGCGAGATATTGTCCTCGCCTTGGCAGGTGATTCAACTATTACAAGTGGTTTAGGCATTTACTCCAAGCCGATCGACGGGTAGCACCCACGGTTAGACGATAACAACCTACTTTCGGATTGACACCCGCTAGAACTGTTCAAATCGATTTTGCTACCAATCTTCAAAACGAATCGATCCAGTCGGCAAATAATCGAGACTGACTTAATCAGCTTCGTCGTCCGGGCCAGGAAGGAACTCATAGTTCGGATTCAGCATCGCCAAGTGTCCACCCACGTCTCCTACCATTCCCTCAGCTGCAACGCGCCTACCCGGAACAATTCCCGGAACCGTCTTCCTTCCTGCGAACACGAGCAGCAGTCCTCCAGTCTGATCCTCCAGTCTGGCGGTAAATGACGGTACCGAATCAAGGGACTGAACCTTGACGAGTTTTACTCGACCCATCACTTTGCTCCGGGTCCTGTAGCCAACTGTTCCGATCGGAACAGCTCCGAATGCTGGCGAGTTCACATCTTCAGTAAGTGTGGCACTAGCGTACTCGACCTTAGATGCCTCGCTTTGAGACTGGACCTTCTTGGGTCGGAATCTCACCCTTCTCGACTCCGTCATTCCCAGCTGAAATGGGATTATGGTGGCATTCACATGGGGAATCTGGCTGATTACTTCTGCAATGGAGTCCGCAGTCCTATCGTGTAGAACCCTGCTCCAGAACCGGGCATATCCCCTTCTCGGCAGAAGAACCGTCACCTCTGTCTCACCGTCGGCAGATATCTCGCTCACCAGTTCCAATGCGGCTCGCCTCAGGCGTCGGTCCGGACACTCGATAACCTCGAGTTCGATTCTTCCAAGCCCCCTCTGGATCCACTCATCCTCCAACTCTTCCGTCTTCTTCTGATCCAGAACGAAGTGGACTGCCCTCAACTCATCGGGATTGATCGCTCGGCCATACTGAATCGAACGCGCCGCTGCAAGGTCTAATCGGTCTATCAGGACGATGACAACATGCTTTCTGAGAATAGGCGCTTCACATGCAGCGACGACGCCCGAGTCGAGTTCGTCCTCCTCCTCGACATACTGATGGTGGAGCCTGATGAACACTATGACGAGGATCGGCATCAGGACGATGACTACCCAGGCGCCGCCTTTGAACTTGGTGACGGCAAATATCACATCCACGAGGAACGACAGGACGGCTGCAGAGCCGTTTACGACCACCCTCCAGCGATAGCCCTGTTCCTTGACCACCAGATGGTGCTTTACCATTCCAGCACCGGCCATCGTAAAACCGGTGAAGACGCCTATGGCATACATATATATGAGAGCCGTCACCTGAGCACGGGTTACAATCAGCAGAATCTCGGCCAAAATCGTGAGTACGATGATCCCGTTGGAGAAGACCAGACGATGGCCCCTCTTGGTGAACTGTCTCGGAAGGAAGCTATCTCCAGCTGTGAAGGAGGCGAGGAACGGAAAGCCGGTAAAGCTCGTGTTCGCAGCCAGGACCAGGATCATAGTTGTACTCGCCTGTAACAAGAAGTACAGGATCCTGCCAACAATGCCCGGCCCATATACATAGGTGGCTATCTGGGCGACGAGAGTGGGCGACCCAGATACCCTTGGGACGGCATGGGTGACCGTTGCCAGAAAAGACACCCCGAGGAACATAGTTCCGAGAATGAGGCTCATGGCGACCAGTGTCTTGCGGGCGTTCTTCTCCTGTGGATTGCGGAAGATGCTGACTCCATTGGAGATCGCCTCAGTTCCGGTCAACGCCGTGCCACCGCTGGCGAATGCCTGGAGAACTATGAAGAGCGATGCCCCGTAGAAGAGTCCACTCAGCGGGCTACCGGCGTGGACCTTCATGTGATAAGCGCCGGACTGCACGATCGAGTGTGCGTGGATATTTCCGGTGACGGTCCTGAAGAGGCCAACGGCGATCAGGATCCCCATATTTATTATGAAGAGGAAAGTTGGGATCGCGAAGCTCTTGCCGGCCTCCCTGATCCCCCGCAGGTTGCCATAGGCAATCAAAGCCACAAAGAAGACCGCGATTAACACGTTGTACCTGCCGAGGGCGGGAACCGCCGATATCAACGCATCCGTGCCAGCGGCGACTGACACTGCCACGGTGAGGGTGTAGTCGATCAATAGTGAAGCGGCCGCGAGCTGAGCGAACTTCAGTCCGAAGGTCTCCCTGGTGACAACGTACGCACCGCCGGCCTTGGGAAACGCCTTGATCACCTGAAGATAAGACGCTGTAACGAACGCCAACACCACGAGTATCGCAGCTGTGATCGGCAACACCAGGTGGTAGGCCGCGAGTCCAATGACTGGAATAAGCACCACCAACAACTGCTCTGTGGCATACGCTGAGGATGACATGACGTCCGAAGAGAGAACGGCGAGCGCTGTCGGCTTGCCCAACCGCTCGTTGCCTAGTGACTCGGTGACCAACGGTCGACCCAGCAACTTGTTCTTCATCTTGTACCCGAACCTCTCGGGTACGTCGAAGGTTCCCGAGATAGGCAGAGCGCCGGGGTTTTTGGAAAGTCTCCCGACGGTCGAATACCTACCGCCTTCTACGGCTCCGGTCCCCGCATTACTCCCAGCCTTATCCGAAGCCGACAAATCACTCATGTTATGGAAACAGCTCCTCTTTGACGGTTCAAGTCAGCCGTGGCCCCAAACAACTCGACTTGAAACAACCGTACTGATCATAGGCCGAATTCCAAATACGACGTAAACCCAGCTACTCCTCCAAGGCACTGGTGTCGCCAAACCACCTACGGTACCGACCACTGCTCCACAGTCGCTTTCAGCTGAGATTTCGCAGGCCCAAAGTAAAACTTTCCGTCAAAGGTGATCCGGTTCGGGCTAGGACCGTGTTGCATGGATGCTGTGCACGTAATAGTTGTAGGATGCGGACGAGTCGGCTCTGAACTCGCTATAAGACTCTCACAGTCTGGGAACAGCGTCGTGGTCATCGATAAAGAACCTCGATCATTCCGTCGGATACCTGAGACATGGACCGGCAAGAAGGTGGTTGGGTTCGGGTTTGATCAGGACACCCTCGCCTTGGCGGGGGTGGACAAGGCCGACGCCTTGGCGGCAGTAACCTCCGGTGATAACACGAACATTCTCACAGCGCGTATAGCAAGAGAAACTTTCGAAATTCCAAATGTCATCGCCAGGATCTACGACCCCCGCCGTGCGGTTATCTACCAGCGACTCGGAATTCAGACTGTGGCGACTGTCACCTGGACAACAGACCAGATCTTGAGACGATTGAATCCAGATGCATTTGCAGAGGAGTGGTCGACACCTACCGGAGAGCTTGTGGTAATTGAGAAGGTACTCCCCGAGGTCTGGGCCGGCCGACGTCTGATGGGCATCGAGCTGGCGGGCGAATCGAGAATCATCTCCGTCACCAGAGCGGACTCATCACGGATCCCCACACCCGAAACCGTCGGACAAGAGGGGGACGTCCTCCACATAGCCATCCGCAGGGACTCACTCGCCCGACTTGAGGCGACACTTCAGAGTGGGGAGGTCAGAAAGTGAAGGTCGTAATCGCCGGGGCCGGCAATGTAGGAGCCTTCATCGCAGAGGATCTACTCAAAGCGGGTCACACAGTTCTTGTGATCGAACAGGATGAGACCATCGTATCCAGGCTCAGAGAGTCCATACCCGTTGTTTGGTGGGTGGCTGACGCCTGCGAAGTATCACAACTGCAAGCCGCAGGAGTTGAAGGGGCCGACGTGATGGTCGCCGCCACAGGCGACGACGAGGACAACCTCGTCATATCGCTTCTAGCAAAGCAGGAGTTCATGGTCCCTCGGGTAATTGCCCGTGTCAACCACCCTAAGAATCACTGGCTCTTTAACAAGACCTGGGGCGTAGATGTGGCCGTATCGACGCCTCACCTTCTTTCCTCACTCGTCGAAGAGGCGGTCTCGGTGGGCTCATTGGTACGCCTACTCCAGTTTGAGCAGTCAGGCGCCAGGCTCGTCGAAGTAACTCTTTCCGACGACTCCCCAGCACTTGACCTCGAGATCTCAAGATTAGGGTTACCAAGAGGGGCCTCAATCGTCGCTGTAGTCAGATCCCAGAACGTCGTAGTGCCTCGCGGAGATACCGTCCTAAGGTCAGGCGACGAGGTTATAGCACTTGTGACAACTGAAACCGAAGATCTGTTCAAGGGGCTTCTGGTAACGAGATGAGACCCTCACTCCACACTCATCTTGATCACATGACCATGTCAGCAATCGGCACCTAGGTTTATAGAAGTGGAAGCAGCCTTCTTCGACCTCGACAAGACTGTTATTGCAAAAGCATCGATGCTCGCTTTCGGACGCCGATTCTTCAAGGAGGGGATGATAACCCGCCGAAGTCTGATCAGGAGCGTCTACGCCCAGATGGTCTACCGGTATCTAGGGGCAAACGAGCGACGACTACTCAAACTACGAGAATCAGTGCTGTCGGTAACCGAAGGGTGGGAGCAGTCAATTGTCACCCGAATTGTATCTGAAGGTTTGACCGAAATCGTAGAGCCGCTCCTATTTAGAGAAGCCGTCGACCTAATCGAAGTACACAAAGAGGCGGGGCGAAAGGTCTACCTTGTATCGGCATCTCCCTCTGAGATAGTCGAACAGCTTGGCGGGATGCTCGGGGTTGACGGTGTCATCGCATCCAAGCCCAGTATCGATGCGTCAGGAAAGTACACCGGAGAAATGGACTTCTACGCCTACGGTCCGTACAAAGCGACAGCAATAGTTGAGTTGGCGAAGCGGGAGGGAATCGAGTTGGCAGACAGTTTCGCGTATTCCGACTCCTATACCGACCTACCCATGCTTGAGTCTGTCGGTCATCCATTCGCGGTAAACCCCGACAAGGTTTTGGCCAAAATGGCCAAGGAGCGGGGCTGGCAGAGCTTGGAGTTCAAAGAGAGGGTGCTTCTATCTGACCCGAGCAGAAGGGCTCAGCCGCTCATCGTCGCCCTTGCAATTTCAACCGCTGTCGGAGTTGCCGCCACGGTCGCCGGAGTATTTATTCGGGCGAACCGTCAGGCCTAGTTTCGATTCGAATCCTATGCGTTGGTGGCCTTGAGCTTCTTCGCCGCTATCGCCACGAGTCCACCGAGTATCGCAAGTAGTAAAAGCTTCTTCATGGCAGTTGAGACTAGTCTGCGCGCGACCGAAACCTCGTTCTAGATTTCCACGCACATTTGAGTCCGCCTAGTAGATCAGTTCCAGCACAGGTCCGTTGGCTTACAAGTAATGCCAATGTCGGCGCGATGTAGCTAGTGGAGCTCCTTCCATAACTAGCATGTCCCCCGGGGGTGTATGAGAGCCTGGTGGTCTCCCCCGCCTTCAAAGCGGGCGGCAGCAGCGATCCTGCTGCGGCGGGTTCGATTCCCGTCCACCTCCGCCGCAATACTCAGGCGCCAATCCGGAGCTCTAAGGGGCAGCTGCGGGATACCGATCTAGGAGTTCGGCTCGCTGAGTCAATCAGCGGAGTCCGAGTATTCCGCGGTGCAGCAACTATTAATAATTAGACCGTTAGTAGGTCCCGAGCGCCAGTATCAGAAGATGGATGGCGGAGTTTGGACATGGCCCTAGCCTCAATCTGCCGAATTCGCTCCCTGGTCAAGTGAAAATGTTCACCAACCTCTTCCAGCGTTCGAGGTTCACCGCGATCTAAACCAAACCTGAGACGAAGTATCTCCCTCTCACGCTCATCAAGAGGGGCCAGCAATCTCGTGATTTCAACAGGAAGCAACGAGGTCGCCGCCACCTCGAACGGGGACTCTGCTGAACGATCCTCAACTACGTCGCCGAGTTCGGCATCGCCATCTTCACGGAGCGGTTCGGAGAGTGAAAGCGGCTCTGATCTGAACCTAAGAGCCTCCACGAGTTTGTCCTCGGGCAGTTCTACTTCGCGACCAAGCTCACTCAGTGTGGCTTGGCGACCCAGCTTCAGTTCGAGTCGGGCCTGTGCCTTCTGAACCCTCGCCAAGGTATCGCCTGCGTGCACGGGAAGGCGGATGGTTCGTCCAGTATTGGCGATTCCTCTGGTAATGGCCTGGCGTATCCACCACGTGGCATAGGTCGAGAACTTGAACCCCTTGCGCCAATCAAACTTCTCTACCGCATGGATGAGTCCTAGATTGCCTTCTTGGATCAGATCCAGTAGGGGTAGCCCGGAAGCCTGGTACTTCTTTGCGATGGACACGACGAGTCGAAGATTGGACTCTACGAACGCCTGCTTAGCATCCTCACCCAACCTGATTATCCGCCTAAGTTCACGCCTTCTAGTAGCAGTAAGGTCCTTACCCTTCACATCTAGTTCTCGACGTCCGGTCCTGCCTGTCTCGATATCTTTGGCAAGGCGTACCTCATCCTCTTTGGTAAGGAGGGGGTACTGGCCGATGTCCGTTAGATAAAGACGAACCAGATCTTCGTCATCTTTGTCGACTCTCTCTTTAGCCAACCCACAACCTCGTACCTAGTACTTACTGGAGCGATCAAAATGCTCTGCCGGTCAGTTTCAGGCACCCCAACTCGAGATCCTGAAAAAAACTTGCCCATACCACTATCGGTCAACCTCTGTCAACACTACAGGAATCCATGAATTATTCGAGCAGGGCAAATTACTCATGAACCCAAGAGAAGAAGTCTGAAACGATCCAGCACCTCCGGGTTACCCTCCAAGTCTGCGCCCAGGATCGCCCTGGAACGGAACTCAATCTCTAAAGCAGCATTTCGACACGCCCTGCCGAGGTTAATTGCAGATGTCCCGACCAGAGAGAGTGAGATTCCCTCGTAGATGCCCCTCATCGATGGATATACCGCTCCATCCAGAATGGCGGTTGCTCCCTCGCCAGCGTCGTTGACCACCTCGACGAGCGCGTCAATAAGCAAGGTCAACCTCTCCGACCCGCTATTGGGCAGCACCAGTCCTGTTGGGATAGGAGGCGAGAAAAGTTCTGCAAACATCGCGCCGAATCCACCGTGCATCATCGCCAGGCGGGACAGTTCGACGGTACGAGCGTCATCTGCTACCAAGCGAGACGCTTCAGATATTCTGAAACACAGGGCCTCTTCCAGCCGGAAAAACCGCTTTGGTATCTCGAGGCTCCAGGAAAGTTCGAGATATCCGTCGATCTCCATTCCGCCGAGCCAGCCCGGAAGGGTATACGTATCAGCCACTGACAGGAACTACCGGTCGATACGATGCACAGCTGCCAGGCGTTCCATCAGGTAGATCAGGGCGGGGTGTCACAACTCGAACCCATTGGTGATCGGCATCCTTCGGTCTTTGCCAAATGCCTTCTCGGTAATACGAACTCCGGGAGGATTCTGGCGCCGTTTGTACTCGCTCCGATCTATGAGCCGGGCGACCCTTTCGACAAGTTCCATGGAGGCGCTACCGTGATCCATCTCCAAGACGGTCATATCTCCTTCGACATAACCCTCGATTATTTCATCCAAAACCTCATAAGGCGGTAGTGACTGGTCGTCCCGCTGATCCGGTCTGAGTTCCGCCGAAGGTGCCTTTGTCAAGATCGCATCGGGGATTGCATCGTAGCCGAATTCAAGATTGCGCCACCTACACAGCTGGTATACGCCCAGCTTGGAAACGTCTTTGATCACTGCATAACCACCAGCAGTGTCACCGTAAAGAGTCGAATAGCCAGTGGCCTGTTCACTTTTGTTCCCGGTTGTGAGAACCATTGCCCCGGTCTGGTTGGACATCGCCATCATGATCACACCACGGATCCGGGACTGAAGGTTCTCTTCCACGATCGATCGGATATCACCCAGAGCTGCACCAAGCGTCGACAGAAACGGCGCGTGGACATCTTCAATTGGAACCGAAGCAAACTTCAAACCAAAATTTTCACACAACAGCTCCGCATCGCTGACAGATCCTTCTGAGGAGTACCTCGAAGGCATCGAGACACATGTCACTCGATCCGGGCCAACCGCATCGAAGGCTATCGATGCCACCAAAGCAGAGTCGACACCCCCTGAGAGCGCTATGAGAACACCGGGAAAGCCGTTCTTCGACACATAGTCCCGAGTACCGAGCACAAGAGCCCTGTAGACCTCTGAGGGGTCCTCGTAGGGTCCAGTCGGCATATTGCACACAGTCTTGTCACGCAATAGATCAGGGTCGAGATCCCGTACCAGATCGACTTGTGTTTCGAACGGGACGATCGATTGGCTAGCTGAGTCGTGAGTCCGCTGCCGGGCCGGCAGTTCGGCCTTGTGGATTGTAACTGCCATGACTTCATCTGTGCCACTGGCCACCGACCTCTGCGATCCTCTCGGGTCGACCAGACGTTTCCTGAACCTATCAGGAATGGCAAGGTCGACAAAGCCTATCTCCTCGACGAACCTTCCCATCTTGAGTACAGAATCACCATCTGCGGAGAACACCATTGAGCCACCGTCGAAGACCAGCTCATCCTGACCACCAACCAAATTCACATAACAGAGTGCCACCGCTGCATCCGCAGCTCTCACTGATAGCATCCGCTCCCGTTGAAGTTGTTTGCCGAGCGAGTATGGCGAGGCATTCAGGTTGACTACGAGGTCGGCGCCCAGCCGTCCATAGCCCTGGATAGGACCATCCGGCGACCATGCATCCTCGCAGATCGAGACGCCAATCTTGACACCTGCGACATCCACCAGATCTAGCTGACCAGTTCCTGCCCGAAAGTATCGAGCCTCGTCGAAGACCGAATAGTTCGGGAGGAGTCGCTTGTGGTAGACGCTCAGTATTCGCCCGTCGGAGATCACAGCGGCAGCGTTGTAGAGATCCTCCGACCGATCGACGAAACCCACTACAGCACATATTCCCCGAGCGGACTGAGCAACGGATTCTATGGCTTGTAGATTGGCTCGCACAAAGCCCGGGCGGAGCAGAAGATCCTCCGGGGGATAGCCCGTCACCGCCAGCTCGGGGAACACGGCCAATTCGACACCTTCGCGTCGACAGACATCGAGGGCCCGGGATATCCGCTCAACGTTGGATTCAAGCGCCCCGACGGTCAGATCAATCTGGCAAAGTCCTATGCGTAGCTTTCGCATCAACTGCGATGGTAGTTGGACCAAGGGGCGTCTGCCCGCCCGACGACTTGCGATATCAGTGCAATCGCCCGTATCTGCTTGAGGGCCGAGTGTGGTGCTGGGGTTGTGTCCGCATGGAAGGTCCAATTCAAAGGTCCAGTAACTTCCTTCGCCAATGCAGCCGGTTCCCCATTGGAGAGGAACCGAGCGGTCGTACAGTTGGCTCGCTGGAAGATTGCCCGTTTCCCGGCCGAGGCCACTTTCAGTCTCAGGTGACGGTCAGGGTAACTCTGAACTTCACCGGAGCACCTGATGACCAGAAGACTCTCTCCGGCCACCTTCCGGCCTGAATCGGATGTCTCCGCTACTGTCCTCGACCACACCCTGATTCTGAAGGGTGGCAAGTTCTGCGATCTGAGATGAGACTTCACCAGTACGGGCTGCGACCTCTTCGATGGAGTGAGCAATGTCGTTCGTACTGCCCACTTGGTCTGAAATCGCCGAATCGATCAGTCCTTGGAGTGATTCGATCTCAACCATGGTGGCCTTGATATCTGCGATCGCCTCGACCGCACGCCCTGTATCGCTTGCGATAAGACCGGCCATCTCACCTATATCGTCGGTAGCCTTGGCCGTCTGTGTAGCCAACTCCTTGACCTCGTTGGCGACCACTGCAAAGCCTTTTCCGGCATCTCCGGCTCTTGCCGCCTCGATAGAGGCATTGAGCGCAAGTAGATTCGTCTGCTGAGCGATCCCGGTGATGGCACGGACGATGTCGTGGATCTTTGCTGAGTTGACCCCCAACCTTTGCACCGTCATGCCAGTGACGTTCACGAGCTCAACTGCCTTGGACGAGACGCTTGAAACCCCTTGCGAGCTCTGCTGGATGGAGTTGATCGACTGCTCCATCAACCTGATGGATGTAGCTGCTTCTGCAACGTCTGAGTTGATGTTCGCCGAAACCGCAGCTACCTGCTCGGCTCGCGCAAGCATCTCTCGGCTCTGGTTGGAGATCCGCTCCAACTCTTTGGCCCTGAGTTCAGACGACTCACGCTCAGCGTGCTCGGCCCTAAGTTGTGCCTCGAGTCGCTCAGTCTCTTCCTGCTTTGCCGCGTCTTGGAAGAGCGCAACCTTTTTGCGGTTCTGGTCATTGAATCCCCAATAGATCACCTGGACGACGACCGCCCCTGCAATAAATCCGGCGTGGATCAGAGCCCAGACAATTGGATCCTTCCGCTCATAAGCGGTACCGAATACCGCCATCGGCATCCAGAGTCCCATCACTATGTGGTGCACCAACACGAAACCTATCGCCAACAAATATGGGACCCACTCCTCGTACAGGGCGACGATGGCGAGCACCACGAAGAAGTAAAAGTGAAAGTCAGGAAGCCCGTGAGTGAATTCGACCAGCGCCGCCGCCGACCACATCAGCGAGAGTGTGAGTGCATACGTACGAGAGCGACGTCCCGGAAGCATCCTCGCAGCTAATCCGAGAACAACTACAATGCCCAATTCAGCTTCGATTGTTGATGCCTTAGTGTGCTCTATCCAGGCTACCAATAGAAGGAAGGGTATTTGGAACCACACAGAATAGAGCATGAACCTGTGCCGGACAAGCCAGGCATCGTCTGAAAGGTTTGCTCCCTGTGGAAGCTTAGCTAGCAGGCTTTTCAATTTACCTCACCCCAGAATGTGGTCAATGAGCACTCTACGTGCACGAGTATCATTCGGACGGAAGCGTGACGGGATTAAGTGAACTTTAAAAGATTTGGCCCCAGCACGGAAGTTGTCTGCCTCCACCCAGAGACGGCCGGCATCAAGCTATAGCGGCACCTACAAGTACACCACTGTGAGAGGTTGCTACCTAAGACGGCACCTGGCGGAGTGCAGGTATCCCCCTACGGTGTCATCGACCGCAGGTGGATACCTGTTGAAGGTGTCAGTGAAATCCCGTTGCTGTTTACCTTCTGAGGGCACACTCAGGCGAAATACGGATCACCGAATGTCTAGATGTCGTAGTACAGCGCGAACTCGTAGGGATGGGGTCGCAACCTTATAGCGTCAACTTCGTTCTTTCTCTTGTAACTGATCCAAGTGTCAATTACGTCCTGAGTAAAGACTCCACCAACCTTTAGGTACTCCTGATCGTTCTCAAGTGCCTCGAGAGCGGCCTCAAGCGAACTGGGAACTTGTGGAACCATTGAAGCCTCTGCTGGTTCCAGATCGAACAGATTACGATCGTCTGGGGTCGGAGGTTCGATACGATTTATGACTCCATCCAGACCAGCCATCAGCATCGCCGCAAAGGCGAGATACGGATTCGACGAGGGGTCGGGGCATCTGAACTCCACCCGCTTTGATTTCGGAGACAGCGAGTAGACCGGGATTCTGCATGCAGCCGTACGATTCCTCTGCGAATAGACGAGATTCACTGGCGCCTCATACCCGGGCACTAGGCGCTTGTACGAGTTGGTGGTAGGCGCAGCAAAACCCAGTAGTGAAGCCCCGTGCTTGAGAATCCCACCTATGTACCACCGGCCAAGATCGGATAGATCCGCGTACGTACCTTGCTGGTAGAAAAGTGGCTCCGAACCGTTCCACAACGACTGATGGGTATGCATGCCCGAGCCGTTGTCCTGGAAAAGCGGCTTTGGCATGAAGGTTGCAGTGAAGCCGGCATGATATGCCACACTTTTGACCACGTACTTGTAGAGCATCAGCTTGTCGGCCATACGCAAAAGTGTGTCATAGTGCATATCGATCTCCGCTTGTCCTGCCGTGGCGACCTCGTGGTGCTGGACCTCGATCTCTATTCCTAGAGCCTGCATTACTAGGACCATCTCCGAGCGGAGGTCCTGAAACTTGTCTGTTGGAGGGACCGGGAAGTACCCTTCCTTCGGCCTCACCTTGTAGCCGAGGTTTGGAGACTCATCTTTGTCGGTGTTCCAGTGCCCTTCTACAGAGTCCACCGAATAGTAAGCCGATCGCTGATCCTGTGAATACTTGACCTCATTGAAGATGAAGAACTCGGCCTCGGGACCAAAATACGCAGTGTCCGCCACACCGGTGGTCAATAGGTAATCCTCAGCCTTTTTAGCTATCAACCTCGGGTCCCTCGAGTAGGGCTCTCCGGAAATCGGATCGTAAATGAAACAGTTAAGGTTCATCGTCTTGTGCTGGCGAAACGGGTCAATAACGGCTGTGTTGGGATCAGGTTTGAGGATCATGTCGGACTCCTCGATGGTCTTGAAACCCCTGATCGAGGAGCCATCAAAACCGAATCCTTCGTCAAATGAGGCCTCGGTTAGCTGGGAAACTGGAATCGAGAGATGTTGCATCATCCCTGGCAAGTCGCAGAAGCGAAGATCGACGATCTCGACCCTCTCGTCCTTTGCGAGTCTGACCACCTCTGCTGCCGCGCGTATTTTCATGATCCTCCTTTGGGTGGTCCGGACGTACTGATCTCCCATGCTGGTCGCCAACATTTGGGGCGACCCCACAGTACGACAGCTACGTCGCCAGACTCAAGACCACGTTGTGAATGCTATGTAAACTACCCGAGATCAAGCGAATCCGGCCAAAGATTGCCACTGAACCGACCAAGATAGAAGGGTGGCAAGAACAGAAGTGGCGCAGGCCCAGAAAGATTACGTCCTCCGTAGCGTTGAGGAGCGGGGTGTAAAGTTCATTCAGCTCTGGTTCTCAGATGTATTGGGGATTCCAAAGAGCTTCCAGATAACCCCTGCAGAGCTGGAAAACGCACTCGAAGAGGGGATGACCTTCGATGGATCCGCAATTGACGGGTTCTCTCGTGTGATAGAGAGCGATGTCATCGCGATGCCGGACCCGAGGACGTTTCAGATACTTCCTACCGACAGCTCTATGGCCCGCATACTCTGCGACATCAACAACCTGGACGGCTCTCCATTCGAGGGCTGTCCTCGCAATGTGCTCCGCCGAGTACTAGAACAAGCCCGTAAGGCGGGTTACTCTTTCTTTGCATCTCCGGAACTCGAGTACTTCTACTTCAGGACGCCAAGCTCCGGAACTGCTCCCGATCCACTCGACTTCGGCTCATACTTCGAATTGACAGTCTCCGACTTTCCGACCGAGCTGCGCAAACAGACAGTTCTTGCGATTGAGGAGATGGGCATCCCCGTTGAATATTCCCAACACGAAGATGCACCCTCTCAACACGAGATCGACCTGCGCTACACAGACGCACTTACTATGGCCGACAACATCGTCACAGTGAAACTTCTGGCAAAGCAGATTGCAGTTTCCCACGGTGTCCATGCGAGCTTCATGCCAAAACCACTTCAAGGTGTCCAGGGGTCTGGTATGCACACCCACTTCTCGCTCTTCTCCGGAGAGTCGAACGCCTTCTTCGATCCGGACGACAGCGCTAATCTGTCGCCAATCGCAAAGGGATTCATCGCGGGGCTGATGCGCCATGCCGAGGAGATCTCGGCGGTCACCAACCAGTGGGTGAACTCATACAAGAGACTGGTTGTCGGCTATGAAGCGCCGGTATACGTATCGTGGGCTCGTAACAATCGTTCGGCATTGATACGCGTGCCTAGACCAAAGTTGGACAGACCAGACTCGACGAGAATCGAGTACCGGGCATTGGATCCAGCCTGCAACCCATACCTCGCATTTGCGCTTGTCCTTGCCGCTGGTATGAAGGGGATTTCCGAAGGCTACCAACTCGATGACGAGCAGCGAGAGAACCTATTCGAGATGAGTCCAAAGGAGCTACGCAGCAAGGGAATAGTATCCCTACCGACCAACCTCGACGAGGCGATCAGAAAGATGGAGGGTTCGGAGCTCGTTCAAGAGACATTGGGTGAGCATGTATTCGAATGGTTCATCAGGAACAAGCGGGATGAGTGGGCTGCTTACAAGACCCAAGTGACTCAGTTCGAACTCGACAGATATTTTCGGGTGCTCTAAAAGGTGGAAACCCTTCTGGTCTACCCGAATCCGCCGCTTCCGGCCCTTGCGAAACTGCTGGACCATCTGGGCTACCCCTGGCGAGCACTCCAGACCCCTGACCGAGCATTCACCGACGAACCAGATGACGGTTGGTCTGGAGCGATCGTCTACCACGACGGGAGCTCTGACGCCTCATTCACCTTCTGTCGCGCAATCAGGAAGACCGAGCAGAAGATCGCTCCCCTGTTACTGATAACCGAGCGCGACCTTGTCAGACAGTTAGATCTTCGAGAGGACCTCTTTGATGACTTTCTGATCGCCCCGCTCGAGGTAAATGAGCTGGAAGTGCGACTTAAGCATCTGCTTTGGCGGACGGGACGGGGAATCCAAGCAGAACTCATAGAACATGGAGCGCTGCTCATGAACCTTGAGACCTACCAAGCAGCCATAGCAGGCAGACCATTAGATCTCACGTTCATGGAGTACGAACTGCTGAAATTCCTTGCATCGCATCCGGGCAAGGTCTTCTCTAGGGAGACTCTGCTGTCCCGCGTCTGGGGTTACGAATACTACGGCGGAGCAAGAACCGTGGATGTCCACATTAGAAGGTTACGAGCCAAGCTCGGCGAGCAACACGAATACCTGATCCAAACTGTCAGGTCCGTGGGATATCGCTTCGGACAGAACCGCTGGGGCTCTTAGCTCTAACGGCCTGGCGTATGAAAAGAGGGTGGGAAAGTCGTCACTTTCCCGCCCTCTAAAACCTAATCTCGCTACACCCGCAAGATATCTACGAGAATGAAGATCCGCAGCCACACGAACGGGACGCGTTCGGGTTGGTTATATGGAACCCGGCTCCAGAAAGACCATCTTTGTAGTCAAGTGTCGCACCCTTGACCAACGGCAAGGACTCGGCGTCCACAACAACTTTGACGTTACCGAACGAAGACACCACGTCGTCGTTGAGAACCTCAGAATCAAAGAACATGTCATAGCTGTATCCCGAGCATCCACCGGGCTTAACTGCCACCCTGAGGAGGAGCTCCTCCGTCGAATCCTCGGCTGAAAGCAGCTCGGCGACCTTACTGGTCGCCGAGTCGGTCAACACGATCGATGATGGCTTCTTACCGATCGAAATCGAAGTGAGACTCATCTTCCCTCTCCTTAGCTACCCTGACAAGGGTCACAAACCACAGACTGTTTAACAGGAATTCTACCCTTATCGACATAAACCTCTTCAAGGAACAGTCGATTCCATTCGAATTTCTACTATCCCTTTATACTTAATTGGATGAGTCCGAGGAGTACCGCCAGCGTGGAATCACTATTCGAGCTGGCAAAGACGGTAATCGACCCCGAACTCGGTCAGAACATCGTTGATCTTGGCATGCTTACTTCGATCACAATTTCAGATGCGGGGGAGGTAAATGCCCGCGTGGCGCTCACTACGGTTAGCTGTCCCCTCCGGGGTCAGATCACAGACGACCTCAGGCGGCACCTGGCCCGGGCACCGGGAGTCGAATCTGTTGAGATCGAGATCTCGACTATGGATCCAGCAGCCAAGGCGAACCTCATGGCCATTGCCAGGAAGAGCGCTCAGGTACAAGACAACACTTCTATACCGCTCCAGACGAAAATTATCGCCATTGCATCGGGAAAGGGTGGCGTCGGGAAGTCCACGGTCACGGCCCTGCTTGCAAGAGCAATGGCCGCACGTGGTCTGAAAATTGGCCTGTTGGATGCTGACATCTGGGGTTTCTCAATACCGGCGATGTTCGACATCAAAGACGCCCGGCTCGAGGCCAGTGGCACATCATCCACCTGGAGCATCTCTCCGTATATTGCAAAATTCGGCGAGGGCGAGATCCGGATCGTTTCCATGGGCATGCTCACCGACAATGACGAAGGCGCGATCATGTGGCGCGGGTTGATGCTCTCCCGAGCGGTACAACACTTTCTTGAGGACGTCGACTGGAGCGGTATCGATTACCTCCTAATAGATATGCCACCTGGTACCGGTGACGTCGCCATGGCATTGGCCCGACTAGCTCCGCGCACCGAGGTGGTTGTAGTCACCACACCGTCAACAGCGGCGGCCAAGGTCGCCTCTCGGATGGGTGACATGGCCCGCAAGGGTCACCTTCGACTTGTCGGTGTCATAGAGAATATGAGCTACTTCGACTGTGGGCACGGCGAGATCTTTAACCTGTTTGGAACTGGAGGGGGAGAAGAACTCGCTGCCGGACTCGGCATCCCACTGATTATGAAGCTACCGCTAACCCCTCCGAATCGCGCTGAAAGCGGCTCTATCGTGACGGGTTCGACAACCAGCGTCTCGGAATCCTTTGCCGATCTAGCAGAGAGGATTTGCACAGACTACGCGCCGTTGATATCGATGACTGGCTGCTCGACACGAATGGTCTCAGCTATCGAGGAACTCCTGGGTAAGTAGTTCGAGGACCGTGGGCGGGGCTTCTCGCTAGCTCACGAAACCCATAGTCGCTAGCTACCTGCCTCAGACACATTTATTCTTGACTCGATCGGTCAAGGAGGGCTCGACAACATTTGAAGAAGAGGGGGGGTCAGCCAGCCGGCATCTGACTTCCCGAACCAGTCCATGACTTAGTTGAACGCCGCCAAAAATGGGATCGGAAGTGCTGTTGGAATCTGCCTCTGTTACGACTCTTAAAATCTTCTCGCTCCGGAGTCATCGGGCTACGACCCAATCGAGTATCTAGGAATAACTTTCTCTGCCGCCAAAAAGGTGGTACAATGAAAGAACGTTCCCCGCCTGAAAACTCGTCCTCGACGATCCACCGTCCCGGGAAGCGCAAAAGGAGCCCAGATTGTTCGATGGCTCGCGTCTCCAGTATCTCAATTCCATTAAGTCCATTAAGTCCATTAAGACTCTAAACAACTTCAAACCACTGCAGTGGCGGCCAACTTGGCCAAAACTTCCTGACTGGGCTTACCTGCCAAAGCGTTCGGCGGCCCCTATTGCCATCCCAGCGGAATACCTCTACCTTCAGACAGCACCAATACGATGAAGACCGCACCCAAGCGACCCATATTTGGCCGCCCATTTCGGTATCTCGTGCCGATCGGGCTTGGAGGTGTGCTATTCGCTGCGGGAATTGTAACCGCAGCTCAGGCATCAGCAACGCCGGCTTCGCAGCCACCTGTACAGCTCGGGACGGCAGGCTCGTTCGCTGTCCTCGGCGGGCAGACCGTTACGAACACAGGACCTTCATCGATCCAGGGAAGTGTCGGGCTCTCTCCGGGGAGCTCAGTCACTGGTTTTCCGCCCGGAAAAATCACTAATGGAACACTGCAGGTAGCTGATTCCGCGGCACAGACGGCCAAGGCCGACCTGAGCACCGCATATCTTGACGCTGCATCGAGAACGCCGTCCATTCCTGTGTCTTCGTTATCTCATGATCTCAATCTCGGCGGTCTGACTCTCTCACCAGGCGTCTACTCCTCCGCCTCATATCTGAACCTCACTGGCACCGTTACGCTGAATGCCAACAACGACCCGAGCGCTGTATTCATCTTCCAGACGGTGTCAACGCTCCAGGCAGCTTCGAGCAGCACGGTCCTACTTGCCGGCCAAGCTCAGGCATGCAACGTTTTCTGGCAGGTAGGGAGTTCAGCGACCCTCGGGACCGGTTCCAATTTTGCCGGAACCATCATGGCGTCCACTTCGGCGTCAGTGAAGACGGGAGCTTCCGTTGACGGGCGGGTACTGGCCGAAACCGGTTCGGTGACGCTCGACTCGAACCTCATCACGGTACCCACATGCAGCACAGTAGTTCCTCCGAATTCCACGACTACATCGACTACATCGACGACGGTGGTGTCCAGCCCGACGCTTTCCACATCGGTCTCTGAGACATCGATTCCCCTCAATGGGAGCGTGAATGACACTGCCACCATCACTTCGGGTGTGACTAGCGGTGGAGTAGTCCAGTTCTACCTGTGTGCACCAAACAGTACCTACTGCTCGCCCACATCCGGCAGTCCAGTCGGCCCAGCCCAGCCCGTCACCGACGGAAGAGCCATATCCCCCACGATTACGCCGGCAAGCCCGGGAACTTACTGCTTTGGCGCCTTGTACAGCACTGATACCTCCGGACAAACTTTGTCAGAGGTTGGCACTGTTTACAATGGAGAGTGTTTCACAGTGAATGCCGCAGCTGCATCGGTAGTCCCAACAACGATTCCGCATGCGTCCAGTTCGGGGACGGCAACCTCCGTCGTCGTACCATCCACCCATACCGGAGAGCCATGGAAATCCCACTCATATTTGATTATCTTGGCGGCGTCAGGCCTAGTGGGAACGGTATTGGTTGGCGAGTCCCTTCGACGTAGACGGCATAGCTCTAACTGATAAAGAGTTCGGCTAGAAACCGGCCTAGTCCAGACCAAATGGCAACGCCGACCCCTTTATTGTGGTCGGCGTTGCTAATGTTTTTCCAAGCTCCTAAAAGTCTTCCGAGTCGTAGGTGAGGGTCACGACGGACACCTCCCTCGAGACCGGAGGAAGGCGTTCAAACTATGGCCACGATCCGCGCTCTGTAGTTCAGTGGTTGAGCTGAACCCATGAAGCAACAGTTACCCATGGCGGATACCTCGCCACGGGATCCTGCCATCCAGTATCCACTTCCATCCTTCGCCAACAAGATACCCACGTAGTGGCTGTTCGGGCGAATTCCGGCCATGGATCCGAAGAAGCGGGAGTCTCCAAATGTGAATACTCCGCCATCCGATCCCAAAAGCAGGTACCCGTACCTTGTGGCCGAGTTGGATATTGCTACTACAGGAGCGGAAAGGTTGATCCCACTCAGTGATCCATAGAAGCCAATTAGGCCGAACTGCGAGACGCCTCCGTCGGCCCGACAGGTCCAGTAACCATCGCCATCGCCTGCAATTGTGACTCCAACCGTCGAGGGAGAGCCAATTGGTAGAATCTCCTCGCCGTGGTGGACCATGTCGCCGAAGGTAAACACCTTCCCATCTGCTGCTGCAAGCATGTATCCCGAACCGTCCGCCTTCGCGCTGGCACAGGTTATCGGAGCTGGGTAGG
>JABEUN010000075.1 GCA_013044385.1 Acidimicrobiaceae bacterium | reverse complement strand
CGTCATTGTCCGGCAGGATCTTGGCGGTGGAAAGTACAAGAGACAATGCCGTAACTGACTCTGAGGGGCGGCAAGGATTGTCATGGGTTGAACGCTTATGTCAAGCCGTGATGTCCTGAGGTGACCGAACGGGGGTGTACGAGGCCCGTCCGTAAGAGCGGGAGGTTCATGGTAATCCGCCTTGCCGCGGCAATAATAGGAGTTACGTGAGTGTGGTCGGTAGTTGGTCGGTAGTTGATGAAATAACAGCCATGAACAGCACTGTACGCCGATGGGCTATCATGGCAGGTCATTCACGGTATTTATGTTTTTTGTTTTTGGTAGCATCCTGGTAAACGTCCTGGAGCGTCTAACTTTGGATCAGGAGGTTCCAGGTTCGAGCCCTGGTCCGCCAGCCATATATTCCGGAACAGCCGAGCTGTGGGCGAATGACTCGAAGCTCTTCGACGTGGAAATGGTGCTGACGGGCTACGTGAAGGTGGTACACATCAAGGCGATGAGCTACGAAGCTGACTAGGACAATACGGTCTCATGAGACGGTGTTCTGCTCGGGGGAATATCGGAGACTGAGCAGAACAGGCTTTTCGGTCAACGTCTGGAACTTCACCTTCCGACTGGGAAAGTTGGAAACGTCGTCCTTGCGAGCAACAAGGGCACGCTCAGCGGCATTCGTTGGACACCTTTCCCAGTCGACTACAACGGGATAGATGTGAATGACTAATCGGAGATCACCGCCTGATCCAGGGTGGCAGATACGATCCGCGTGTTATCAGAGGCGAGGGTTATCAATTGAACCACGACGACAAAGATCATGAAGGATAACCGAGTTCAGTGAGCATTCTCACAAGCCGTTCTCGTATCCTGTTCTCAGTAACTTCGGGCTCCCCACGAGTTCTGAGAGCCGGCAGTGGAGCATCTGCAGTGCAAATTGGCCATGCCCGTGTCTCGAGCCAAGATCGGCGTCTTGACGTTCAGCACGAGGCACTGACACGCTCAGGGTGCGAGAGAACATTCGACGACACCATGAGCGGGAGAATCTCCCAACGTCCTGGGCTGCAGAGAGCGCTCGTCGTCGGGAAGCTCGACCGGCTTGGCCGGAACGTCAAACGGCTCGTGGACCTGGTCAGTCACTTCGAAACTGGAGGCATCCACTTCGTGAGTCGCACCGACTCGATCGATACAAGCACTCCTGCAGGACGCATCTTTTTCCACGCCATGGCGAGCCTCGCCGAGATGGAACGAGAGCTGACGGTGCAGCGAACACGGGTAGGGCTGGAATCAGCACGGCTCCGTGGACGAGTCGGCGGTCGTCGCCAACTGATGAACGACAGAAAGGTGGACGCTGCGAAGCAGCTCCTGGCGAGCGGAGTGGCCTCACGGGTGGTGGCTGCGAACCTCGGGGTGTCGGTCGCCACGCTCTACCGATGGCTTCCTGCCAGTGAACGTCTGTAGTAAAATGTCTCTCGTGGAGGTCAACGTGCTCTTCGCTGGCATTCCCGTCACGAACTTCGACGTGAGCCGCTTTTGGTATGAAGTCTTACTTGGGCGACCCGGCGATATCCCGGTCCACAGGACCGAGGTCATGTGGCGGATAGGTGAAGCCGCCTAGATGTACGTCGTCGCCGATCCAGAGCGGGCGGGCAGGTCCTTGGTAGCGATGGCGGTGAGCGACCTTGACCGGACCATCACTGAGATTGAAGGGCGGGGAATCACCGTCGAGAAGATCGAGAAAGTCGGCGACGCAGGCCGCAAGGCGACGGTCCTCGATCCAGATGGCAATTCTGTAGCGATCATCGAAGTCCCGCAACAAGGGGAGGATTGATCCGCCGCTGTCACTGTAGGGTCTAGACTTTCGCCTGCGACGCATCTGGCGCCGGAATATCGAACTCGGCGCTCCTTCGAGATTCTCCAAACTGGACAGTCACTTTGGGGTATACCCATATGTGACAACACTATTCAGGACTTTCAGTGAGTACGTTTAGGAGCTTGCGCACCCTACCGGCGATAATGGAGAGTTCGCACGAAACCGCAACGGATCTCACCGCTCTGCAGGCCCTACTTGATCGTAGCTACGGCAACGCAGGTCCATACCTGAAGTCGATCATCACTCCAGAACGTAGGCTCAGCGCCGCCGCATTATGCGAACGCCTAGATGGCATGTGCCTCCTCACTCTCGCCACTGTGACCGCAGATGGAAGACCTATTGCCGCTCCAGTAGACGGAATCTTTTACCGTGGCGCATTTTACTTTGGAACGTCGCCGGACTCGGTGCGGTGGCGACACATTCAACAACGCCCACAAGTCAGCGCTACGCATGTACCGTCTGAGGAATTGTCCGTAACTATGCATGGGTCCGCAGCTCAGATCGACATTCGGGCAGGGAACGGAATTAGGGGTTACCTGTTAGATATCTACGTGCCTCGTTATGGGCCGGAATGGGAAACGTTCCTCGACTCAGGTCCTCGCTACGCACGCATTGACGCCGAACACATGTTCACGTTTTATATGCCGGGCGTCGGAACATAGGTCGGGGTGCCCTGTATTTCGCAGAACATGCACGAGGACGTTGGGTATACCCAAGATTGATGAACTGAGCAGGGTCTGAGGTCATTGGCCATATTGGGCGGGGCGGCGACGTACCCACCAGAAGGAGAATCCGGTCACAATCACGGCGAGGCCGAAGAAGATCGCTGTCTCATACCACTGGAACGCCCAATAGCGGCTCGCAGGCTGGTAGATCACTACCTGGTGAAACTTTGCGGCGACGTTGGTAAAGCACTCTGCAAATGCAGTGTGTGCATTTTGGTTCGGTGTTGGCACGCCTTGTACAGCCCCGTTAGCTGGAACAGAGAGAACCGAATGGCAGGCACTTTGGAGAAATTGAACTGTCGGGGCGTGGCCGGAATTGTTGACGACTTCGTTCGAGTAAATCCAAGCGTTCGGGATGTTGACCGGCTGGAAAAACAAGAGACCCGTCGATGAAGTCTGCTCGATACTCGTGCCAAAGACGATATGCAGCGGCATGGCAGTCTTGACGGGCGCCAAGAGATGAGGCCGCACCCAATAGGTGACGGCTAGGCGAGCGCCGACGAAGGCGACCAGCGTCGCAAACATTGCCGGTACCGTCCGGCGGATGAGCAGTCCAGCGGCGACCCCGAAGTCGAAAGCGAACACCGCATAGCCGATGGCGACGATGCCGCGCTCATCGAAGGAAGCGAACTGGACTTTGGTCACCTTGTCGATCGGGCTGAACCACCAGGACACCATGAGAGTGACCAGCCCGGCGACGGCCATGCTGGTTAGGCCGATGATGCCGAGCTTGACGGCCAACCAGCGCCGGCGGGTGACACTCTGGGTCCATACGAGTCGGAACGTGCCCGCTTCGAACTCTCTAGCGATGAGTGGTGCGCCCCAAAAGATGCCGACGAGGGCGGGGAGGACGAGAAGAAGCTCACCAAACGCTGATTGCAGGAAGCTGTCGCTTTGCGTGAGGGCTTTGCTGGCATAGCTGCAGTCTCCGTGTGACTTGCAGTTTGCCACGGTTGTGTCATAAAAATGGACTAGGTTAGGGCCGGTGATCGCCACAACGATTGCGACCAGCACAAGCACGCCGACGGCGATTGCCACTTGGATGCGGAACTGAAGTGACGTGAACCGGATCATCGTAGAACGCCCAGACCCGGTCGGCGATGCGTCTCGGCTTCCCGTGCCTGCCTCATGTAGCCGAGAACCAGATCGTCAAGGGTGACCGGCTTGACGATCCAGGCCGGATCGAGGATCGGGTCGTCGGTGCGCACCATGAATACGCTCTGCTTGTCCGTGTGACTCTCCTCGATGACTGCTTGGTTCACCGGGAGGGAACTTCGGTCTCGTCGGGGTCCGGAAAGGTAGTAATGGGATGCCAGCAAGTCGCTGACATCTCCGGAAAGCTGCACATGGGAGGCGACGAGCACGATGAGGTAGTCACAGACCCGTTCGAGGTCAGCTATCAGATGCGAGGAGAGTACGACCCTCACCCCGTGCTCGGCGACGACCTCCATGAGCGTTTGAAGGAACTCGCGTCGGGCAAGGGGGTCCAAACTAGCTACCGGCTCGTCGAGGATGAGAATCTCCGGTTTCTTCGCAAGAGCAAGGACAAGGGCGAGCTGGGCTCGCTGACCACCGGAGAGCGAGCCGGCCTTCTGGCGTGGGTCAAGGCCGAGCTGTCTAATACGGCGTTCCGCAAGCTCGCTATCCCAGTGTGGGTTGAGCCAGGCGCCCATACGGAGATGCTTGGCAACCGACATCCCCTCGTACGTGGGTGTGTCTTGGGCGACGAAGCCGATCCGTCCGAGCTGGGACGGGCCATCAGAAGGACGACCACCGAGCACAGTGATCGTGCCCGACGTTGGCGTGAGCAAACCGACGGCCAGATTCAGCAAGGTGGACTTGCCCGCACCATTCGGCCCAACGAGCCCGACAACCTTTCCTTCAGGGATGGCCAGCGTGCAGTCGTGCAGCGCCCATTTTCGGCCGTACTGTTTGCACAGCCCATCCGTTTCAAGAACGGCGGTCATGCCACACCTTCTGCGAAGTAGTTTCGGAACGCAGTGCGGTAGATCGCCTCGATTTCATCAGGTCCCAAGCCCGCCGAACGCGCCGAGCGCAGCCAGCTGGTCATGGAAGAGAGCAACCGTGCTTGCGTAGCGGGGTCAGTATGGGAGAGGGAGGCGATAACGAACGTCCCCTGACCTGGTCGAGGGCGCACGAGACCCTCACGTTCAAGGTCACGGTAAGCCTTCAGGACCGTGTTCGGGTTGATCGCCAGCTTGGCAACTACCTGTTGCGCCGTAGGCAGCTGGTCGCCTGGCTCCAAGAGGCCAAGACGCAGGGCCTGATGGACCTGCTGGACAAGCTGGAGATAAGTAGCTACACCGCACGCTGTGTCGAGCTGAAATTCGATCATAACCCTCCTTGCACTAACTCCTTAGTGGAAGCGTATCATAGTTCTAAGTCGGCGTACGACGCCCTGATGTGGTGGCAGCGCAACCTGGGAGCTAGGCGAT
>JABEUN010000074.1 GCA_013044385.1 Acidimicrobiaceae bacterium | reverse complement strand
GGTGCGATTGTCGTTGTCGGTGCGATTGTCGTTGTGGGTGCGATTGTCGTTGTGGAAGTCACCACCGTAGTTGGTGTAGTTGACGGTAGGTTCACCCCAACCAGGCTCGCTGTGGAAGAAACTAGCTGCTGCAAGCCACCAGGAAGTGACCCGGTTGCTGCGGCTGCTGCTCCGCCAGTAAGTAGCACGGTTGCCGCGGCTGCCATCGCCGCCTTGGCTGTGACGAATCTCAAAAGCATCGGTCTTCTCCAACTGATAGGTCCCTGATTGTGATTTACAATCAACTCCTTACGAAAGGCGGCTGTGACCATATCCTGACTGGACATCTCAGATCTGGTTGCAGGTGCAGATATCGCACTTCTAACGCTGGCAAAGGTGGCCTTTGCGGCCATGTCGTCCTTGTCCCAGCCATCACCACTGCCGGTGGAACCACGTAGTCTGTTCGAGTTACGCTTGGTCATCTCTGCACCACATCCGCCTCACGCTTGGATATCTGTTAAATCGCTCGGCATGGCGGAATTGTTACACTGAGCTGAAACATTCCCACCGGAAGCGCTGATTGCATTAAAGGAACGTTCAAGAGACTTCATTGCCCGGTGGTAGTTGACCCTCACATACCCCTCTGAACGTCCGACTTGAACTGCCACCTCTGCAGGCGTGAAATCTAGAAAGACCCTGAGGGCAACGATCTCTCGCTGAACCTCGGGGAGCTCAACTAGATGTCTGAGTGCATCCTCTAAGTCTGAGTGCTCATCAGCTAGAAAATAGGTCCCGTATTGGTCAACGTCTCCGTGTAGTGAGGATGATGCCGGCCTTCGATTAGTCCGCCTGATCTCGTCGATCTGACGCCTACGGGCTATGTGGAAAAGGAGGGCTCGCAGCCCAGTCGTACTGCCCTCGAATTCAACCAAGGCTTTGGACAGGCTGATCCAAGCCTCCTGGGCGATGTCGCTTGGATCACGCGCCCCAATAAGGAAGAGATATCTAAGCAGAGCGGGCTGTGTCTGAGTAAAGAACTCCTCAAAGGCGTAGCAATCTCCGCTCTTGATCTTTTCGACCAGTTCGTCAATCGTTTGTGAACGCTCTTGCCTGGAGCGTTTATCCTTCAAGGCCACTTTCACACCCTTTGTCGTCAAACTAGGTATCGGCAACCACTTAGAGGAACGTTAACAAAGTAATTTCCCACCTTTCGGGCTGTTGGCGACGAGTGATCAGGGAAGGTGACCGGGCTAGACTCTACGTGCTGAGCCGGCCGGGTGGTCGCGGGCCTGATAAGGGTCTGAGGAAGGTCGGGGCTCCATAGGGAAGGATGCTGGCTAACAGCCAGGCGAGGCGACTCGACGGAAAGTGCAACAGAGAGTAGACCGCCTCGGCCCCTACGGACCGAGGTAAGGGTGAAACGGTGCGGTAAGAGCGCACCAGCGGTGGGAGAAATTCTGCCGGCTAGGTAAACCCCATCCGGAGCAAGGTCAAGGTGAGGGATTAGTGCCCGCTACGGCCCTTTTGGGCCACCCTCAGGTGGACTGCATAGATGGATGGCCACACAGGTCGCACGGCGACTGGACAGAACCCCGCCTACAGGCCGGCTCAGCGCCATTTGCCTCAGCTAGCCGACGTCTTGGTAGAGATCCCTACTCCGCCGAGTGTGTCAGCTCCATAACGTGCAATCTCACGCGACAGATTCAGCGGAAAGACTCGCTTGGACGCCGCTACAGCCGAATCGTCAAGCATGCTGAGCGGAATTATCCAGGCGACCTCGAACTCTATCCCGTCCGGGTCCTTTGCGTAAAGGCTCTTCGTGGTGCCATGGTCCGAAGCTCCGACAAGTGCACCAGCTGCGGAAAGTAGCTCGGCAAGTGTCGACAAGTCGGCGAGCGTCTCAACCTCCCAAGCGAGGTGATAGAGGCCCACTTCACCCGCTCCCGCTCCAGAATTTCTAGCATCACCAATTTCGAATAGTCCCAGGTCATGGTCGTTGTTCGAACTCGGAGCTCGCAAGAATGCAGCACCCTTCAGACCGCTCATACGCTCTATCAGTTTGAATCCAAGTATGTCCCGGTAGAAGGCAACGCTTCTCTCGACGTCACGCACATACAGAACCGCATGGTTCAATCGTGTGATAGCCAATACACCCACCCCAATATCTTAAATTAGTTCACTCTTCAACTACTTTGGAAAACCCCCTCATCACGACTCGTATTCCCAGCGCGAAACATGCGCGTTCGAATGACCACGGTTTCAGACGGAGTCCAGCTCCGATTTCCCAACTGGCACACGCCAAATGGACTTCTGGCATCAAAGCTCAGACAGTTCGAATTGTTAGCCGATCCGGGATACTTTCAATAGTCGCTATCGTCGAATTTAGGGGGAAAAATGAAGCCGCTTGAAAGTATCAAGGTCGTCGAACTGGCGACCGCAGTTTCAGGTCCTTTCGCCGGAATGATGCTCGCCGAAATGGGTGCTGAGGTCATCAAGATCGAACCGCCTGAAGGCGAACTCACTAGACATCTCGGTCCGTTTGTGTCCGGCCACTCCATCTACTACACCGGATTCAATCGCGGTAAGACCGGTGAGTTCCTAGACCTAAGGGAAAAGGACGCAAAAAACAGGGCCCTCTCCCTCGTCTCAAGCGCCGACGTCCTCATAGAAAACTGGCGGCCAGGAGTTGCAGAACGACTCGGCCTCTCCTTCGATACCCTCTCTGCAATGAACCCAAAGCTCATCCACGCCTCAATCAAGGGGTTCCCTGCCAACCATACAAGGGAGAATGAGAGAGTGTATGACGCGGTGATCCAGGCCGCCGCTGGAGTCGCTTCAACACAGGGCGGCCCTGACGATCCTCAGGTCATTAGGACCATAATGCCGGATAAAATCACTGCCATGGCCGTGGTTCAGGCCGTACTAGCTGCGCTTTTCGAGCGTGTCAACACAGGAAAAGGCAGAAAGATTCAGATCTCCATGCTGGAAACCACACTGGCTTTCCTGTGGCCCGACATGATGAGGTTTCACAGCATCGAAGGAAGTCGGCCAGCCCCAAGTTCAGATCCGTGGCAGCGGATTGCCATGATGCTTCCTTGCGCAGGTGGGAGGACCATTCTCCTGTCCGCAGTGACCGACGAACAGTGGACCGCTACCTGCCGAGTTCTTCAGCGAATTGACCTCGTCGTCGACTATCCGCGACCTGAAGTAAGAATCGCAAATGCCGACAAAATCAAGAGTCTGCTGGCCAGTGAGACAATTTCTTGGGAGTCGGTGAGGTTACTAGAAGAATTGAAGGCGGCGGATGTACCTTGCTCTGATGTTGCAACTCCATTAGACCTGATAGAAGATGAGGAGCTTTCCGGGCTAGGCATCATCAAGCAGGTGGAGAGGGCCGGCATAGGAATCAGTTCGGAGCCGCCACCAATGGTCAACTTCAATGGATCGGACTGGCAACCTCTAGGCGACGCTCCAGCCCCACCCAATAGCAGTAGAACCGAAATTAGTGGCTCTTGAGCGAAGGGAGCAACAGTATCCGGTCACACTCTTCACACCTTGGGAGTTCACGAGGTGACGAGCCGACTGCCTGTTTGATACGGCTAATCTCGAGCGCCGACACCTTTACCCTGCAACCCCCGCAGTTTCCTTGATCAACATAGGCAAATGCACGACCGACTTTAAAGGACCTCAGCCTGTCATACATGTCCACGAAGTCAGCAGGCAGAACTGATGCCAATGGATCGCGCTGAGCAGCCAGCCGCTTCCGTTCCTCTTCGAATCTGATTTGATCAACTTCGAAATTGGACCGAGCTAATTTCAGTGCGTCATCAACATCGGCAATCTGTTTTGACAGGTCTTCCTGCTCACCGCTCAACTCCTCGAAGTTTTCCATGATTTCGAGTTGCCGAAATTCGATTTCATCTAATCGCGTCTTGATGAGGTCAATTTCGTGCACAACGGCTTCAACATTTCGGTACGAGACTCCCTTGCCAGCCGATTCGGAGGCATTTAGCTCTCGTAACTTTCCTTCGTGAAGCTTGGCCTCCGAAGACAGTTCCGTCGACTCCTCATCAAGTTCGCCAAGTGCACCTTGGACTCTTGCGAGCTGAAAAACCAGGTCCTTTTTGACTACTTCGAGTTCCTGTATGTGACGCCTCGGGACATTGCGCTCAAAGGTTTCAGCCAAGTGCGCTAACTCATCGTCAAGTTGTGCAAGCTCAAGGAGCTGGTCATAGTCAAGTGGCACGCTGGCTCACCTTCCTTCCCAAAGTAATCATGGAACCAAGGGAACTGTGGTTGTCGTAGACGACGTAGTTGTCGTTGTCGGAATAGTAGTGGTCGAGCCAGGAAGCGTCGTGGTGGTCGCACCGCCGGGCAACGTTGTAGTAGTTGTCGATGTAGTGGTGGTCGATGTAGTGGTGGTCGTGGTGGTCGTGCCGGGATTTTGCTGGTAGCCAGGAGATCTGGTCCCATTCGCAGCGATGATCGATCCAGGCGCGTCGATCGGCACAATCAACTGCCCCTTCGGCACTAGTGCGAGGTTCGGGGGAAGGAAGTTCGCTACCGGAAGTGATGCCATAGCCCGTGCCATGAAGTCATGCCAGATCTGAGTAGGGTAGGTTCCGCCAAAAACAGGAATACCGCCCACGTCGTACATTGGCACCGAACCCGCCGGATCTCCCATCCAGACAGCGGTCACTAGCTGTGGAGTGAAGCCATTGAACCAAGCGTCGGTGAACTTATCAGTCGTTCCCGTCTTTCCAGCAGCGGGCCGTCCCAGTTGAGCGGCCGTACCTGTACCTTCAGTAATGACATGCTCCATCATTGCAATGGTGACCTTTGCGTCTTGGGAAGATGCCACTTGGATTCCCGGGTTCGTGCCGCCGACGATCGTGTTGCCAGCGGAATCAAGAATTGAGGTCACGAACCTTGGAGCGTGGTAAACGCCATAGTCATCAATTGTCGCATACACATCTGCCATCTCTAGAGGATTGACGTCCTCGGATCCGATGGACATCGATGGAATCGGGATTAGCGGACTCCTCACTCCGAGTAGGTGGGCCATATTCACCAAGTTTGGTAGGCCAACCTTTACACCGAGCCTGATGAAGGCGCAGTTTATCGAATCCGCTGTCGCTTTGATTAATGAGACCAGTCCAAAACCGGGCTCGGCATTATTCGCCACATAGGGGTACGGCTTCGTATTGGGGATAGTTATGGTGCAGGGGGCAGTTCCATCGATGATGTCATATGGCGAATAGCCCTGCTGCATCGCTGCCATCAGAACGATCGGCTTGAAGGACGATCCTGGCTGCCGACCCGTACCGCCATAGCCGGTCGCCACGTCGTATCCCCCGGCACCACTGCTCGGATTACCTGATACCAGGGTTCGCACGTCCCCGTTCGTCGGGTCCATAGAGACCATTGAAGCAGTGAATTTTCCGTTTGTATTGGGCAGGTGATCCTTTACTGCCTGTTCTGCATAGGCCTGCCAAGTGGAATCGAGTGTGGTATTTATCCTGTATCCACCTGTAAGGAGGGCTTGGTATCTCGCTTGAGGTGTGGAACCAAGTGCTGCAAAACGTGGCTCAGATTCGATTCGTCTGATCACTTCTGCCACGAACGCCGATGGCGCCTGAGGAAGAATCCGATGCGACACTGTAGGCAGTGGCTCCTTGATGTACTTCGCATACTGTGAAGCGGTCAGGTCCCCGTACTGCTGCATCTGCTTCAGGGCAAGGTTTCTGCGAAAAAGTGCTCCCGTGGGGTTGATAAACGGATCAAGCCCGGATGGATCCTCGATCAACGCGGCCAGCAGAGCGGCCTGCGCGGGATCGAGCTGGGAGACATTTTCGGCGAAGTATGTGCTTGTAGCCGCGCCGATACCGTATGCACCCTCACCGAAATAGACGGTATTGAGGTAGTCCTGAAGAATCTGATTCTTAGTCATCTGATGCTCGAGGCGGAACGCAGTCACAACCTCGTGGATCTTCCTGCTCAAGGTTCGCTGCGGCGTGAGGATCGCGATTTTTACCAACTGTTGTGTGATGGTCGAGCCACCTTGGAGACCTGCAGTTCCTCCAGAATCAGCAACCACCGCCCTGGCAATAGATCTGATATCTATGGGTCCGTGGACGTAGAATGCATGGTCCTCGACATCCAGCACAGCACGTACGGCAAGCTTGGGTATCTGGGAGAGTTGAAGCGGTAGACCGTACTGCCCGTTTCCTAGTGAATAGATCTCTTTACCATAGCGATCCAGAAACACCGAAGGGATGGATGCAGTTCTAAGCGTGAGAGGCTGCGAAAGCGCCCCCCGCTCGTAAAAGACGGAAGTGTTCCTAATAGCTGGAACCAGCAGCAGAAGTGCTAACGCCAACACAACACCGGCGACTAGAACCTCGAACAGCGGTCGAAGAGCCCTATTCAATCATTCCTCCGGATCAGATTTACATGTCGGCCGCCCAATGTGATCAGAGTCCGACCGTTCTCGAAACGAGCATAACGGCTATTGCAGCGACGTAGCCTGAACCCACCACCAGGCCCACCACACGACTGAATCTAGTGAAACTGACTTCTATCCCTAATTGACCAGCTAACTGGACCCAAAGCAGGTTCGCCAAGGTGCCTGTAAGGACTATGCCCGGTAAGAAGTTCACTCCAATCAGAAGCGGCCATACCTGGCCCCCCATCAGTCCATGGCTACCGGCAATAATCATTGAAATAGCGGGAAGGTTGTTGACCAGCATACCGAGCATTCCAGAACCAACCGAGATCAAAACCCATGCTATGTCTGAATTGCCACTTAGCAAGGTGCCAAGGTCCCACCTACTACCGAATTCTATTGCCGTGATCCCCAAGCCGGCAATGGCAACCGCTGAGAATATCGGCACACTTCTGAACGGCAAAGACTTGAGGACAAGAGCCAAGATGAGGTCACAGACGAGAACAACTAGCCAAGGTGCGACACCCAGGTACCGGCCGAAGATCATTCCCAAAAGCATCAACACAGTTACAGACCCACCAACCAATACGACCATTCGATCCGACAGTGCGCCCGGACGTGCTGCGCTGCAGGAGTGGAGATTCGAACTCGGACTAAATGGTCTCGCTAATACGCGTGTAATAAAGATCCTCCGATAGACCAGATATCCGACTGCTGCGCCCGCCAGAGTAGGCAAGAAGAGGTGTGCAAGTAGCGAAACTGGTGACAGTCCAAGTGAGCCAAGGAGCACAAGGTTGGTAAGGTTCGAACCGACCAGTGGTGACGAGGCCAGTAGAGACAAAAGCACCGGTTGAAAGGCGAATGCATCCACCGACAACCCTCGCTCGGATGCATATCGGAAGTAGAGGGGCGTGAGTAGCACAACTGCGGCATCAAGATTGAATACCGCAGTCACCAATGCTGCAAGCCACCAAAGATACAGTTGAATCGACTTCTTAGGCAACTTTGAAGCAACCAGTGAGAAGAAGCCCAACCTATCAAGCATCCAGCCGAGTGGCCCGGCGGCTAGTAGAAATCCAATTGCGGCGATCAGCGACTTGAGCGTGGAGAGGGCGACGCCGTGGAGCGACGCCGGCCCTATTAACAGTTCCCCAAGGCCCGCAACTGCCGGAATCAACGCTAGCCAACGCTGCCTATACAGCAGAAGCGTAGCAGCAGCGCTCAATATCAATAGGGCAAACTGGACCATAACGGACAATCAGGGAAATCCCACCGTGTCGGAATTAAGACCTTTTTAGGACTTCTCTACCTGTTAGAAGGAACGTAGCCGCCCCTGCCGAGGGAAACACTCTCCTCGAAGCTAAGGCTGTCATCCACGCCACCTTTGACTTCTGTGACCCAAGGCAGCCGGCCCTTTAGGATCCTCTCGACGCCCATCTGCAAGGTTGAAGAGCTAATGGCACAGGACGAACAAGACCCTTGAAGCGCGACCTCGACAACGCCTGACTCAACATCGGCACTGACCAGAATCAAGTCACCTCCGTCCGATTGGACCGCCGGGCGCATCATCTCGATCAGGTCTGTTAATGCTGTGAGTCGATCCTGACTCTCCACTTCGCTTTGCATCAGCCTCAACTCCGCATACGATCGTCTATTTCTACTAGCAGCGTAGTAGAAATCCGTATCGATCGATCACTTGTGGCTGTTAGCGGCGTAGCTGTTTCTGGCCTTTTCGATCTCGGCTTCGGCAGACGTTACATTGCCCCAGCCCTCAATAGTCACAGACTTGTTTGGCTCGAGATCCTTGTAGTGAGCGAAGAAGTGTTCAATTTCAGACCTGATCTGTTTTGGCACATCATCCACATTCTGTATGTGGGCCCAGCGCGGATCCTTCTTAGGCACGCAGAGGATCTTGGTGTCCCTTCCAGCCTCGTCGGACATGTGGAAGACCGCTACCGGCCTTACTTTTATATTGCAACCGGGGAAGGTTGGAAACTCAAGAAGGACCATGGCGTCGAGCGGATCGCCATCCTCGCCCAGAGTTTCGGGGATGAAACCGTACTCAGTCGGATATACCATCGATGTGAACAGTGTTCTGTCTAGGCTCACAGCGCCGGTATCGTGATCCACTTCATACTTGTTTCGGGATCCCCTTGGAATCTCGATAACTGCTAAAAGATCTGGCAACGGATCTCCTCCTTGGACTGTCCAGGCTATGGCTCTGGAAGCTTACCAGCGAGGAAGTGCGATTTGGCAACATTGGACACACGAGCTGGTGTTGATGAGCACGAAGGAAATTTTGATCTAATGGTGTCCAAGACCGTAAGCCGCTCGACGTTGATCCTGTTGGCGATAATCGCCGGCGTGTCCGTCGCAAACAACTACTATATCCAGCCCTTACTCTACGTCTTGGCTACGTCATTTCACCAGAGCACCAAGACAATTGGAATCCTGGTGACACTTTCACAGTTCGGGTATGTGGTGGGGCTGATCACCATCGTCCCTTTGGGTGACAGGATCTCACGAAGGTTTCTGCTTGGCACCGGACTCTTACTTTCGGTTGCGTTCTGCCTACTTCAGTCGCAGACTAGGTCCTTTCCCATCTTTGCCGCATCAGTACTATTCACCGGTGTCACCAGCACAGTTGCGCAAACCTCGGTAGCCTTCTCAGCCGCTATCTCGGATCCAGACAAGCGGGCCAGCTCCGTCTCTGTGGTGATAGCGGGCCTTCTAACCGGAATTCTCCTGGCCAGAACTGCAGCCGGACTGATCGCGCAACTATTTGGTTATCGCGCAGTCTTCCTATCCGCGGCGATCGCTTCTGCGGCACTGGTCATCATCATCTTTGCACTGATTCCAAGCGAGGGCACTAAGGCCAAGATCCCCTACTTTTCGCTTCTCTCCTCAGTGTTGACCTTCTTCGTCAGTTCTCCCCTCTTGAGAAGACGAGCTCTTTTCGGTGGGATCACATTTGCTTGCTTCAGCATCTTCTGGACAACGCTCGCACCATACCTTTCGGCAGCGCCATTTCATCTCGACCTGATATCTATCGGATTGATAGGCTTCGCCGGGTTGGCCGGAGTATTTGCGGCTAGGTTGGCCGGATTCGCGGCAGATCGCGGTTTCGGGCATATCGTTACACCAGTCGGCTGGTTGATACTAATCGGGTCTTTTTCGGCGCTTGTGATCGGCCGACGGAACATCTTGGTAATCGTCGTGTTTGCCGCCATCTTGGACCTCGGTATTCAGGGAATACATATAACTAACCAGTCGATTATCTACCGACTCGACCCACTCTCACAGTCCAGAGTGACAACGGCATACATGACGTCGTACTTCACCGGTGGAGTCCTCGGCTCAGCTGGCGCAACGCTTGCCTTCGCTCGCTTTGGCATAGTCGGCTCCTACCTCTTCGGAGTAG
>JABEUN010000073.1 GCA_013044385.1 Acidimicrobiaceae bacterium | reverse complement strand
TCTCCACCAAGGTCTCGACTCCACCAAGCGATGTCGCATAGGTTGCAAGCGTCAAGCTCTTACAGAAAAGCTCTGCATCAACTTCGGAACCGAGGTCCACACTTATCATGTAGCCAGGTCCACTCATCTGACTTTGAAATCCCTCAGCACTGCCCCTGAGTCCTGGAAAGTAGATCCGCTCTCTGCCAATTCGATTTACCAAACGTTTGGCCAGTTCGATCGCATTTTCTTGGGAACGCTCAAGTCGTACATACAGAGTCCGAATCCCCCTCACGGCCAAGTAGCTCTCGAACTGTCCAGGAATCGAACCACTGAGCGTCCTTAGGTCGCGAATTCCGTCAGCCAGACCCTTGTCTCGGGCCACAACAACACCCATGATCACGTCTGAGTGGCCGGAGAGAATCTTCGATGCCGAGTGCACCACCAGATCAGCCCCTAAATCGAGTGGCCGCTGGAGTACCGGGGATGCGATGGTGTTGTCCACAACCAGAAGCGATCCTGGGACTTGGTCTCTCGCTGCTGCCCATTCAGCTATGGGATAAATCCTCAACATCGGGTTAGATGGGGACTCCAACCAAAACATCTCGGTCACTTCTTGGGCCAGCGGAGTGTTAGGCCTGAGTTCGTCACGTATTGACTCCGCCCTTATGGCCTGCTCCGGATTCACAAACCTCAGGCGAAACGCACCTCTAGAATCCAGCGACTCAGCCAACAGACGTGTTCCGGTGTAGCAGTCAGAAATGAGTCCAAGATGGGAGTCCGAACGAAGCAGTGACAAGACGGCTGCCGTAGCAGCTTGGCCGGACGAGAACGCAATCGCTTCTCCGCCCTCCAGAGCGCCAACTATCTCTTCGAATGCTCTCCAGGTGGAATTGTCCGATCGAGCATAGGAAATGGCCTCGGTGGCCGCATACGTTGTGCTCATCGAAATGGGCGGATTGACACCCGGGATCACTTTCTGCTCCCGGCCCAGGTGCACCGCAGAGGTAGCGCCGTCTAGTTCTAAAGGTTCAGGCAAGGCTTTGTACTAACACAAATTAACCAATCCAACGACGCATGGGTCAGCTTAAACCTCGGCCTCAGGGAGCACCTCAATGTTGACGTCTCTATGGGTGATGACCTGAGCCTCACTGATGAATCGCACCGGTCTATACATATCCCAAACCCAGGCATCACGTAACTTGATCACCATGTAATCAACCCCACCCTGAGGTCCTCGAGGCTCAACTTCTACATGGTTTGCCAAATAGAACCTACGTTCAGTCTCCACCACGTATTTGAAGAGCGACAATACGGCCTTGTACTCCTGATAGAGCGCAAGCTCAACCTCAGTCTCGAACCTTTCAAGATCCTCGGCGCTCAACTTGGGACCAAGTGAGGTGAGAGAGATCCACTCTCACTGGCACAATGAGCGCAAGAGAGTTCTCCCACGCCTAGACCTATCTCTTCTCCTTGATCTTTGCTGCCTTGCCTACCCTGTCACGCAGATAGTAGAGCTTGGCACGCCGGACATCGCCCCGGGTGACGACTTCGATCTTGGAAACGACGGGCGTGTGAAGAGGAAAAGTACGCTCTACACCAACGCCGAAACTCACCTTGCGTACAGTGAATGACTCGGCGATTCCGCCACCTTGACGCCTGATGACCACGCCCTGGAATATTTGGACCCTCTCGCGGCTACCCTCAACCACCCTTACGTGCACCTTCAAGGTATCTCCAGGGGCAAACGCAGGGACATCATCCCGGAAAGAATCTCTATCTACTAGATCGGTTGGGTTCATGGATCCTCGAAACTTTCAGTCTCTTCTTCGACCATCCAAGCATAGCCGTGGATCTTGAGAACCTCAGCCTCTCTAGCTGTGAGGCCGCCCCTTTTCTCGATCAGGTCAGGACGTATCTGGAGAGTCCTAGCGAGAGATTGAGCAAGACGCCAGTCAGCGATCAACTTGTGGTTGCCTCCGATAAGGACACTTGGCACTTCGTAATTCCGGAAGCTCTGGGGTCTGGTGTACTGGGGATACTCAAGCAGTCCGGTTGCAAAGCTCTCCTCTGAAACCGACTCCTGATTACCGAGCGCACCGGGAATAAGCCTCACGACTGACTCTATGACGCACAACGCTGCCAACTCGCCACCAGCGAGCACGAAGTCACCGATGCTAATTGCGCCATCAGCCAGATGCTCTTCGATGCGAGCATCGAATCCTTCGTAACGTCCCGCAATCAATGAGAAGCCATCCAACTGCGCCAACTCTTCGGCGAACCTCTGATCAAAAACCCTACCCGAGGGAGAAAGCAGATATATGGGTCTCGGTGGATCGGCCGCCTCCACCGAATCAAAAATGGGCTGGCATTTCATCAACATGCCCGCACCACCGCCAAATGGTGAGTCATCGACCGACCTGTGCACGTCAAGTGCCATAGACCTAATGTCGTGGACGCCCAGCGAGAATAGCCCTTCCCTAAGTGCCCTAGCCACTACCGTCTCGGCGATGTAGTTGTCAATCAAGCCCGGAAAGATGGTGAAGACATCGATTCTCATCATCAACCCCGCTTACGTGCCAAGATCCCTAAGCCAGTTAAAGGTCGAACAGGCCCTCAGGCGGATCGATCCTAACCACGCCCTCGAGGTAGTCAATTATGAACACTGACGGTATGTATTTGCTCAAATCAGTTACCAGCAGATCCGCTGCGGGATTCGCCTCCACTGAAACAACCCGTCCCCAAGCTCGGCCGGACAGGTCAACCACTTCCGACCCAATCAACTGGGAGATCAGTATCTCTCCATCTATCGGAACGGCCTCAGACAGCACGACCACATTCCTCAAACGGTCGGCTTGATCCCTGCTACTAACGCCTTCAAAGAGTACAATCGGGAACTCGGGAGTACCTTTCACCGATGTAACGCTGCGCCATTCCGACAGACCGGCCCCACGAAGGAAAACTTTTACACCGCTGACGAGCCTGTCAGGCACATTAGAGATCATCACGACACTTACTTCGCCCCTCACGCCATGGGGCTTTACGATTCGAGCGACCTCGGCCAGAGCGCCCTCACCCTCGATGGACAGCGTCTACTGCCTCGTGTCGGAGAACTCAACAGTAGTTTCGACGCCCTCTTTGGCGCCGGCAACTCTCACCAGACTCCTGATGGCATTGGCGATCCTTCCACCTTTGCCGATGACCTTACCCATGTCCGGAGAAGGTACGTAGAGTGTGAGTTTCACAGCAGAGCCGGAACGGGACCACTCGACCTCTACTTCTCCATCGGCGGATACCAAAGCGTTCCCGAGATAGGTGAGAAGGTTGATGGTCTGAGTGGGTTCTGACTCTACAGCGTTATAGTCCTGCTCATCGCTCATGATTAGGCCTTGGATGCCGGCTTGAAGTCTGCCCAAGCACCAGAAATCTGCAGGAGTTTCCTCACCGTCTCAGAAGGCTGAGCTCCCACCTTTAGCCACTTGACCGCCTTCTCGTTGTCAATGACAACCTCTGACGGTTCCGACCTTGGCGAATAGTGGCCAATTATCTCGATAAAACGACCATCGCGCGGCGATGAACTTTCTGTCGCGATCACCCTGTACGAAGGCTGCTTCTTCTTGCCAGTTCGCATGAGCCGAAGCTTGACTGCCACTTGATTACCTCGCTGTATTCTTTCGGCGCACACCGAAGAGTATGAAACTTGAAAAATGATCAGACCTATAGCCCGATCTTGAGCACGGTTAGTCTAACAGCCAGAGACGATCTCTCTGCCTAGCGCTTGTTTCGTCTCCCTTTCTTCTGACTCGCCTTCACCCGCTGCTTCTTGGTGGCAGATGCAGGTCCAATCCCCATGGACCTCACCATCTTCTGCATCTCGCCGAACTGTTTCAGAAGGCCAGAAACTTGCGCAGTGCTCACACCCGAACCAACTGCAATCCTCTGACGGCGGGATCCATCTATCAGTTTCGGGTTCCTACGTTCAGCCACGGTCATTGACGAGATGATAGCCTCTATTCTGCCAATCTCTTTTTCATCAATGTCAACACCTTTCAATTCCCTTGGAATGCCAGGAAGCATTCCCATCAAACCTTTGAGCGGACCCATCTTTCGTACCTGCCGCAGCTGCTCTAGAAAATCATCCAGATCGAACTGCCCATCCATCAATCTGGCGGCTCCCTTTTTTGCAACCTCCTCGTCGATTGTCCTCTCGGCCTGTTCGATCAAAGAGAGCACGTCCCCCATACCTAGGATACGGTTGGCCATCCTATCGGGATAAAAGAGGTCAAAATCTTCCAACTTCTCACCGGTGGACCCGAAGGCAATCGGCTTGCCGACGACCTCCTTGACCGAAAGTGCAGCTCCACCTCTCGCATCACCGTCAAGTTTTGACATGATCACTGCGTCCAACGAGAGTCTCTCGTGAAACGCCGTGGCTGTTCGCACCGAATCCTGCCCCATCATCGCGTCCACCACAAGCATCGTGTAATGGGGGGAGACACCCTCAGAGATAGACGAGATCTCGTCCATGAGAGCTTCGTCAATCGCCAATCGACCTGCTGTGTCAATAATGACAACGTCGCGGCCGACCCGCTTAGCTTCCTCGATTCCAGATTTGGCCACAGATACGGGATCGGTCGGAGCTGAGTACACCGGTACCGATGCCTTCTCCCCAAGCAGCCTCAACTGCTCGACTGCAGCTGGGCGCTGAAGGTCAGCGGCAATTAGAAAGGGGCTTCGCCCCTGACGCCTGAAATAGAGTGCAAGCTTCGCAGCAGTTGTTGTCTTTCCGGCTCCTTGCAAACCTGCAAGAAGTATTACTGTTGGCGGTCTGGATGCAAAAGTGATCTTGAATCCATCACCACCAAGTGCTCTAACCAGCTCGGCGTTAACGGCTTTTATGACCTGTTGGCCCGGGGAGAGTGCCTTGGATGCCTGTACCCCAACAGCGGCTTCTCTGATCCGCTCGACGAATCCGTTAATAACCGGAACAGCGACGTCCGCCTCCAGCAGGGCTGCTCTGATCTCGCCAAGGGCGAGATCAACATCAGCGGCCGAGAGTCGAGCCTTACCCCTGATCCTACCGAGGGCAGTCTCGAGCCTTGAACCGAGTCCGTCAAACATCAGATCTCCTTGAACTTTAGATCGGGCCGAAATCGGCGTTTAAACTCCGGTCGATCTCTGGTCACCGAACAGAATATTGAGTGGAGCTAACTCCCAAATCCGCAAATCTCGTCAACGTAGGTAACCGGATCGAACGGCACAAGGTCTGCAATTCCCTCACCCGTACCCACGAATTTGATAGGAATCCCTAGCTCCTTCTCGATAGCGTATGCGACGCCACCCTTGGCCGACCCATCGAGTTTGGTGAGAACAACACCTGTAGTACCGGCGGCCTCAGTAAAAGACTTAGCCTGCACTAATCCGTTCTGTCCCGTAGTGGCGTCGATGACCAGGAGCACCTCCGTAAGTGTTCCAGGCGCCCGGTCCGTAACACGCCGGATCTTCTTCAACTCCTCCATTAGATTCGAACTGGTCTGCAGCCGACCCGCCGTGTCAGCGATGACGATTTGAGCACCCTTGGCGCTGGCCTTGGAGGCGGCATCAAAGACAACAGCAGCGGGGTCACCACCGGGAGCACCTTTGACAATCTCTACACCCGCTCGACTCGCCCAAGTATCCAGCTGATCTGAGGCAGCAGCTCTGAATGTGTCTCCAGCCGCTAAGACTACTGCCCTACCTTCATCTGCGAAGTACTTCGCCAACTTCCCGATAGTAGTAGTTTTCCCCGCACCATTAACGCCGATGAGCAAAATAACACTTGGCGGGTCGCCGTCCAGATTTAATGTCCTATCAACGTCCATCATGGTTGAAAGCATCGTCGCTCTGAGGAGTTCAATTGCTTCAACCGAGGAGTTAAGTCCGGTCATCCTGTACTTCTGACGGGTCTCGGCCACCAATTCACTCGTGATGACAAGCCCCAGATCGGCGAGGAGAAGAGTCTCCTCCATCTCACTCCAAAAGGCCTCATCGAGACCTCCACGAAGTCGCATTCTGGCAAGCGCTGCCCCAACAACCCCTCGAGTCCTGGCCATACCCGAAGAGAGTGGAACCGGTGTCTCTTCCAAGGCGGTCTCGGCTGGAGGAGGGACGGACGAACCGCTAGGTTCCGCAATCGAGTCGACGCCGATTCCTTTTCCGACTCTTACTCGTGCCGATCTCTGTCTAGCAATCAGCACACCCCCTGTGGCAACAATTGCGACTGCGATCAAATAGACGAACACAAGTAGAACGACGTGCATGGACCTAGATCATAGGAGCTGGTTGTAAAGAGGTTAGCTTCGAGCCGGCAACCTTAAAACTCCTAAACCATGTACTGCTAATTTGAGTGAAAGAGCTTCGCTCTGCAAATCTCGAAGGAATTTGGTGGCGACGGGCAATAGTCCCATCACCGACTACTCGGCTGTTCTGATAGCAAGAGGTAGGCGCTTTGATATCTCTTCGCGCACCACCTTGGTCGTACCACTCTTGTCCATGGTTGCTCCAAGAAGGACATCAGCTACCTCCATAGTCCTCTTCTGGTGACTAATCACCAGAAGCTGGGCCGTCGTTCGGAAGTGCTCAAGCAGCCCGAGAAAACGGGCTAGGTTCTTATCGTCGAGAGCGGCCTCAACCTCATCGAGGATGACAAAAGGTGCGGGTCTCGACTGGAAGATGGCAAAGAGAAACGCAAGTGCCACCATTGAGCGTTCACCACCCGAGAGCAAAGACATGCGGCGGACCTTCTTGGCTGGAATTGAAAGTTCGAAGTCGACTCCTGATTGAAGCGGATTCTCCGTGTCCAGTAGGACAACCGTGGCTGATCCTCCTGGAAAGAGCTGGGAGAAGATCGCCTGAAACGACCGGTTCACGTCTTCGAGCGCGACCATGAAGACACTCCGCATTTCACGTTCGATCTGAGAGGCGACCTTAGCAAGTTCTCGTCTGGAGAATCGTATGTCCTCTAGTTGACCCTCTAAGAATCCGATCCTCGCCTGGGCCTCCTCCAACTCCGATGCAGCGTGTGGATTGACAGGCCCGAGCCTGGAAAGCTCTGCCTCCAGTTCGGACAACTGCGCTTCTGCGCCGAGTGACGAAGAGACTGCCGGGAGCGGCGCAGACAGAAGTTGGGCCTCTGTCATTTGAAGATCACGTATATATCTCTCGAGCGTAGATGTGTATCGAGTCCGCGACTCCGTCACGAGAAGATCGACCTCGTGCATCCGGCTAGTCGCCTGTGCTAGCTCCTCAGACAGCTTCGCCCTAGTCTCCGACAGTCTCCGCTCTTGGGCGAGTCTGGCATCAATCATCGCTACCACGGTCGCATTTAGCCCCTGCTGCATAGCCATGGTCGACTTGAGTAGACCGGAAATCTGGTTGATCTTGTTGATCTTCGAATCGATTAAGCCGAGTTCCACCTTGAGTTCTTCTCGCTCGGTGTCCTGAAGAGAAAGTAGGTCCGCAAGTTCAGTTTCGGCTTGAATCATCTCGGCCAGATGGCGTTCCGCCGCCTTTTTTCGTTCCTCCAGAGATGCGGCACGATTTCGGATCTCGGCTTTCAAAGTTTCAACCGCAGTCCGCCGACTCAGATACGTTGAATTGTGCTCCTCAAGAATCACCAACTCCTCCGCCAGGGCCGACAGTCTCTCTAGGTGGATTCCGCACTCGGCCTCGATGAGCTCGAGCCTTTCCTGCCGGAACCCTACATCCTCTTGACTCTTCGCAAGTGCAGTCACCAGCTCATCCAGTTCACGGGCAAGTCTCACCCGTTGAGCTTCTGCATCTAAGAGCCTTCCCGAACGCCTAGCACTCTCCGAATTGAGTCTCGCAAGGAGTGTGGAAGCCTCCTTCTCCTTGGACCTCAGTTCGGCGAGGGACTGCTCAGCCTCACTGCACACGATGACGAGAGTTGCCAATTTTTGCTCAGCCGCCTCGGAATACCCTCGTGACTCCAGCAGCTCCGAAAGCGGAAGCGATACATCACTACCGGGAAGAATTAGTGACTGGTAGTTGACCAGCTCACCGACCTTTGTCACATACTGAAGCTCTCTATGTCGAGTAGCGGCAACGACTGCTTGCTCTAAATCATCCACTACCCGAATACTTCTACAATGCCTCAAGACTGCGGCCTTGGCTCTCGGATCAGCGAAGATCAACTTGCTGGCGAGTGGCTCACCAGGCAGGTTCAAACTACCTTCGACACCTTCTGACTCCAAGTACTCTAAATCGAAAAGTGCTACAAAACTATGACCTTGTCCGGCAAAATAGGAGCGCACGTCCATCGCTGACTCGATCCCCGTGGTCATAATCGCCGAGCTGAGCGGGCCGAGCGCTGCCTCCAAAGCCCTTTCATATCCACTCTGCGCACCGACGAGCTCGAATAAACCGCCGATCACGCCGGTCATATCTGCCAACGAGTCAAGACTAATTCTTCGACGCTGTTCTCCAAGGACAGCTTCAAGTGCCTTCACCCTCGCCGCTGCTGCGGCCGCTTCCGCCTTTGTCTCCGACATCTGTACCCGTAAATTCCCAACCAACTCCTCTTGTCTTCCAAGTGCGTCGGTCAAATCCACCAGAGCTCGATCCGCATGTTCACCCGCCTCGGGCGTTTCACTAGAGAGAGACTCGAGTTCCAACTCGATCTGTGCCAACTCTTCCCTTACTCGAGCGATCCTCGCTTCCAGTTCAGACAGATAGAGTCGGCGTTCCACGAGCGAAGCCTTCTGACCAGAAATATCTGCCAGAAGTCTGGCGTGGGTTGACGAAGTCTCTGAGTGATCAAGGCGTAACTGAGTGAGGTGTCCTACATCCACCTTCGATTCGGACAACTCCTGCTCTGCTGACAAGTAGGCATCCTGCTCTTCGATCAATGTTTCGCCCGCCTCGATGACCTCTGACAGCTCCTGCTTGGCTCGAACCGTCCTCTGCCTGCTCCGCTCCATTTCCGAGGAGAGGGCAAGATCTGCGAGCCTCTGACTTATAGATCGTTTCCTTTCGCCAGTCTTCGCCTCTACGACGGCCAAACGCATGTGAAGTTCCTCGAGCCGACGACCCGAAATCTCGGTCTCCACTGAGGTAATCGGCGGCAGCTGGAGTTCGACCTCCTGTTCCACCATTCTCGCCCGCTCTCGAATCCTCTCGACGGAAATTTTGAGCTCAGAAGCTTCCTTTTTCGCCTCCTCGAGCTGAGCTCTTTCTCTATTCAATGTCACACCTGCGAGATAGGCCTGCAACTCAGCCTGACGAGTGGTCAGCTCTCTATGTCTCAGGAACGCTTCTGCCTGTTTCTCGATCGGCTTGACCTGCCTACGCACCTCCCGGAGTACATCAGAAGCCCTCTCAACGTCTCCGTCCGATGTTGCCAATCTTCTATCGGCCCGCTCTTTTCTCCTTCGGAACTTGTGGACCCCCGCCGCCTCCTCGATGATGGCTCTACGTTCCTCGGGTCGAGCGCTTAACATCTGGTCGATCTGTCCCTGACCGATGATCACGTGCTGACTCCTGCCCACGTGGGCATCTGCCAATAGATCCACAAGGTCAACCAGTCTGGCGGGAGATCCATTGATCGAATAGTCGGACTCGCCCGAACGGGACAGACTTCTGGTGATAGCCACCTCTGCAGCGGGGATTGGAAGCGTCCCGTCGGAATTGTCGATGACGAGGGTCACCTCGGCTCTTCCGAGTCCAGCTCGATTGTTGCTCCCGGCGAAGATTACATCCTCCATCTTCTGGGAGCGAAGGCTCCTCGGACCTTGGGCGCCTAGGACCCAAACAATTGAGTCAACAATGTTTGACTTTCCCGATCCATTTGGACCCACAACCACCGTGACACCAGGGGATAGTTGTATCTTCGTCGTCTCAGCGAACGACTTGAAGCCCTTGATCGTGAGGCTCTTCAGGTACAAATGTCTCCCCCTAGTCGCATGGACCCAACTTTTGACAGTTCGGGCAGAAGTGCGAATAACGATTCTGAAAGCGCTCTTTGACTATGGAGTCGCCACAAATTAAGCATGGTCGACCGGCCCTCGCGTAAGCAAGGTGTCGCTCCTGAAACATTCCGGGCTGCCCAGAGACGTCTTTGTAAGTCATGTCTTTGAGAGAGGAGCCTCTAAGCGAGATCGCCTCCTCAAAAACTCGATATACCGAGCGCTTTAATGCCGAGATATCCCTATTTGAAAGGTTGGTACCTGGAGTCCTTGGATGCACTTTCGCACGGATGAGGATCTCGTCCGCGTACATGTTTCCCACACCGCAGATCCTGCCCTGATCGAGCAGTTGCGCCTTTATGGGAGATACTGAACCGGAGGTACGATCGAAAGCCAGATCTGCACCACAGGGATCTTGGATCGGATCTGCACCGAGATGCCGAATCTCGTTCAAAGGTCCGGCGCCCATTCCGGAGGAGACTAAGACTCGACCGAAGGTTCGTGTGTCTGCGAATCCAATGCGTGTCCCACTACTTAGCCCAATGGTCAAATGAAGATGACGTGGGTCCTCCGCTCTATCGCCAAGGAGGAGTATCTGACCAGACATGCCCAAGTGGAGGAGCACTGCGGTCACCGCATGGTCCGACCAGTCAACGGAGGGTATGATCGAGCGACCAAACTGTTGGACGGGTCTATAGTTCTGGTCCGGGGAGACAAGCAGGATCAGGTATTTCCCCCACCTCATCACAGCGGAGACGAACTGTCCCTCCATTTGCACTAGATCACGACCCCCCGACGGGTCATCTCTGAACACGCGGTTCTCGTTGACCTTGACCTCCACCACTTCATCACCACAGGCCAGTCTGGCTAGATCAGACCGAACTGTCTCGACCTCTGGAAGCTCCGGCATTAGGTGGACTCGTCCAGAGCCTCAAGTGTCGCACGTGCAGCATCTTGCTGGGCAAGCTTCTTCGATTCGCCAGAACCGCGCCCGAGCGTTTTGGAGTTGACCCGCACGGTTGAAAAGAAGACCCTTTGATGGTCTGGTCCCTCCCACGAAGTTTCATAGACCGGTAGATCACCAGTCCTAGCCAGCCGTTCCTGCAGCGCTGATTTATAGTCGGAGGTGAAGTACGGAGAAGCGACTGCAGCCTCCAGTTGACTTCCCAGAAGGCTCACTATCACCGCCTTTGCGCCCTTTAGACCGAGCACAAGATAGCATGCTCCAAAAATCGCCTCCAGGGCGTCGGCAAGGATCGAGCCCTTCATCCGACCGCCGGAAGCCTCCTCACCTTTTGACATCTCGATGAGATCGCCAACCCCAAGCGATGCGGCCACCTCACCCAATGTCCTGGAATTGACAACCGTCGCTCTAATCTTGGTCAGCACACCCTCCTGATAAGAGTCAAGAGCTGAGAACAGATACTCGGAGACAACTAGCTGGAGCACTGCGTCACCCAGAAACTCCAGTCGCTCGTTTGAATCGACCCCGGGCTTCTCTGATGTGGATGACCTATGGGTAAAGGCGAGTCTGAACAGATCAGAACTCACCAACTCAAGGGGGAGAACCTCCCAAAGGGGGCCGCCCATCCCATGTCCGTCCTGCTTCAATGCCCCACCCCATAAAGTTTCAATCTTCCGGTCAGAAACGGGCCTTCAGGCTCTAACGGGACACTCCAAGCTTCTCGGCGACATAGTCCACCGAGTCACGTACCGTTTTTAACTCCTCGAGTTCCTCGTCTTCAATTCTGAAGGTATGGTCTCCTTTGGAGAACTCCTCTTCGATAGCTTCCACCAGCTCTATCAGCGCAAGGGAGTCAGCATCCAGATCGTCGGTGAACGAGGAGTTTTCGGTCACCTTGGACGGGTCGATCTCCAAGATATCGGCTAGCTGATCTCGAATCAGATCAAAGATCTCAGCCCTTGACAAGTCGCTCATCTAAAGTTTCCTCTTCTGGATAGTTGTCCGGGAATCTAATCCGGCCGCTAGATAAAGATACTACGCCGATGCAATTGCGGCACGAATTCGACCAACGAGGTCGTGTTCGGCAAGACCGACGGCAGTCAAAATCGCATTCAATACCGCATCAGGTCCGGACGATCCGTGCCCAATAAGCGAGAGTCCGTCGACCCCCAATAGTGCTGCACCGCCATATGTGTCAGCGCTCAGTTGGCCAAGTAGGGGCATTAATTTGACAAGTGCCCGATCGGCGAACTCCTGGCCACCCTCACCGGCCGCCAAGGAATCGAGCACCGCTTTGGCTGCTGTCCGCATAGCACCTTCAAGCGTCTTTAGCACCACGTTTCCAACGAAACCATCAGCAACAACCACGTCCACAGTGTCGCTCATCACGTCACGTCCTTCGACGTTCCCTATGAAGTTGATACCGGAGGCATTAACTAGCAGCTCATGTGCCTCTTTGACCAGCGAGTTACCTTTGGACTTCTCCTCGCCTATCGAGAGGAGTCCAACACGGGGATTCTGGATGCCGAGCCTCTCTTGAGCGTACACAGTTCCCATTACCGCGAACTGGACCAGCCATGCCGGCGAGCATTCCGCATTGGCACCTGAATCCAACAGTGCGGTCGGGGTAGAACCTGGAACTGGAATTGGCGTTACAATGGCAGGTCTGGATACGCGGGAGATCCGTCCTAGCTTGAACAATGCCGACGCCATTGCGGCACCAGTGTTGCCTGCTGAGAAAGTTGCATCAGCAGCCTTGTCTCTCACCAGTTCGGCGCAACGCACAAGCGACGAGTCTCTCTTCGTCCTTACCGAAGAGGCCGGCTCCTCGTCCATGCCGATGACCTCTGTCGTCTCAATTCGCTCTAGTCGCGGGTGGTCCCCCAACAGCGCCAGAGATTCAGCGCGGCCCACGGCCAAGATCTTTACATCGAGCCTCTCGAGCGCCAATTCAATTCCCGCGACGATCGAGGCCGGTGCCCTATCGCCACCTTCAACATCAACCGCTACAGCTGTGGTCAAGAACTAGCCGACCTCTACTGCCTGACGGCCCTTATACCATCCACAGTTTGGGCATACGTGGTGCGGCCTCTTCGACACGCGGCAGGAAGGACAAACGCTCCTCGATGGCACATTCAATACCCAGGCGCTCGCCTTGCGACTAGCGCCTTTTGCCTTAGAGGTCTTTCGCTTTGGAACAGCCATCTCTACTCACTAAGTGAAAAAAATCGACAGGTAGATCCTGTGCGCCGCTACAGGCTAATCGAGAATATGCTCAGGCCGGACCACATGAGGATGAAAATGACCTTCAGTCGGCATTGCCAGCACTTTCGGACCCCTCGTGTCGCAAAGTTTCCAGCGTCTGCCAACGGGGATCCTTTGGTGCCATGTCGCACTCGCAACGTCCGTGGTTCAGGTCAGCTCCACAGTACTGGCACAGTCCCTTGCAATTGACACTACAGAGGGGCGCTATGGGGAGCTCGAGCACCACGTTATCGCGAATCATCTCAACCATATCTATCACATCACCGTCGAAATGGTACGTCTCTCCTTCCGGATCTGCACCCTGTTCGAACAGCTCAATGACGGAAACGTCAATTTCACCGCTTGCCTCGCCTAGGCACCTGACACACTCTCCATGCCACCTAGTCTTGAGCTTCGCCTTCACGAGAATACCCTCGTGGACCGATTCGGCAATCCCGACCACGGAGATAGGTTCATCAGATTCAACCCTCGAGGACGTGACAAAGAGGCCCTCCAAGGTGTCTGCCTCATCAAATACGCGAGTCTCCGAGGGTGTCCTCATCAATCGGGTCGCACCAAAGGAGAACTTCCTAGCCATCGACATCACTCCTGCCAAGTTTTGTATCTTGATCGAAGAATGCATCTATTTCCGGAGATCCAACCACGCTGGACTTGGACACTCGGCCAATCGAATCCTCTACATCTGGATCATTTAGTGGGGGCATCAATCTGTTCCGACCCGATCGAACAGTCTTTAGGGTTCGCTCGAGAACGATCTCGAGTGACGCAAGGCGCTGATCAGCATAGTCCTGAGCTTCAAGCTTGAGCTTGGACGCATCCTCTTTAGCGCTTTGGATTAGGTGCGACGCCGTCATATTCGCCTGCCTAACAATCTCGGTCTTAGCTACCAACCTCTCGGCCCTGGCGCGTGCTGACTCAAGGATCTCGTCTGCTTCAAGCTGCACCCTGTCCAGAAACTCCTGCCTCTCCCTAAGCATCCACTGCGCCCGCTTGAGCTCCTGGGGTATGCTGACCCTGGCTAGGTCTAGCATTTCGAGCACATCTTCTTTCGAAACGAGAACCGACGACGAAAGCGGAACCGACTTTGCTTGACTGACCATCTCCGTCAGGCTCGAGATTATTCCCTCCAGGTCCGTCTCTGCTAACCCCGACTGGGAGTCCAACGACTCATCCGGGAACGCTTCGTCGCTATCGTCCGTATTTCGCGTTGAGCGCATCGGCAACCACCTTTGGTACCATACTGGAAACGTCCCCACCGAAGCTAGAGACCTCTCTCAGAAGTTTCGACGCCAAGAAGGAGAATTCGGCCGAGGTCGGGATGAACACCGTGTCAATGCCGGAGAGTCTCCTGTTCATCTGGGCCATCTGAAGTTCGGCCTCAAAGTCCGAGACCACCCTCAATCCTCTAACAATCACACCAGCCCCAAGGGCCCGAGCCAGATCCACAACCAAAGTGGAAAGGGACACAACCTCTACGTTATGGACGTGGCTGATCGCAGATTCGATCATCTCCTTCCGCTCCTCGAGCGAAAAGAGCGGCCCAGCTTTCTGTGGATTTCTCATCGCAGCGACTACAACAACGTCATATAGTGCGGCCGCACGTTCAACAATTTCAACGTGACCGTTGTGAAAAGGATCGAAAGACCCCGGGTAGAGCGCCTTGATCAACGATCCTCCTCGAATCTGTGCTCATCAGAAGCCATCTGAGCTGGAGCTGCAATCATCACGACCGTCGAACCATAACTCTTTAATTTCTCCAGACGAAGACTATCGGGAAGCTGGACCTCCTGGTCGCTCTCAATGACCAAGTAAGACTCTTCGGACAACAACTTGCTGGAGAGTTGGAGCAGTTCTGGCCAGTTACTGAATGCGTAAGGGGGGTCGAGGAAAATCAGATCAAAAAGCACTCCCCCAGCTGCTGCTGACTTCAAGTAGGCGAGTGCGTCATTCCGAACGACTCTTACATCTGCAGTGTCTGCCCTTATCAGGTCCATGTTCTCCTTCAGGGTGCGCGAGGCATTGTCAACGAAGATCACCTCAGTTGCACCCCTGGATATCGCCTCAATACCCAGCGCACCAGAACCAGCGAACAGGTCAAGGACACTGAAGCCGTGCAGATCAGCACGCGCCTCAAGCATATCGAAGAGCGACTTTTTGACCCTTGCGGAGGTAGGACGCGTGCTCTTGCTAGAAGGGGCTTTGATCTTCCTACCCTTATAAGCACCGGAAAGCACCCTCACCCTATGAACACTACCCATTCGGAGGGCGGTAAGTGGCCGAAACACGAACAGCAGGAGAGACTCCACGTCTGAATCACTAATCGAAGCGGCTTAACCCCTGAAGAGATTTGCGATTTCGTCCTCACCAACAAGGTGTAAGAGCTCTTCGACGAGCATGGGGTACTCCGTGAGCTTGTAATCATCCCCCACGAGTTCGATGGCAACCCTGCGTGCGGACTCGACCAACTCCTTATCTGTTGCGAGGGAAGCCAACTTTAGATCGGTCCGTCCTCGCTGTCTGGTGCCCATTAGTTCACCAGCCCCGCGAATAGCGAGGTCTCTCTCAGCAAGATAGAACCCGTCGGTCGACTCGACCATCGCCTTGAGTCGTTCTCCCGAATTGGAATCGTCGTCGGAGTTAGAAACCAGAAGGCATTTGGAGGCCCTACTTCCCCTACCAACTCGCCCCCTGAGTTGATGTAACTGCGCAATGCCGAATCGATCAGCGTCGAGTATTACGATCGTCGCAGCATTTGGGACGTCAACCCCCACCTCTATGACCGTTGTGGCAACCAAAACGTCCAGTTCAGCATCCCTGAAGCGATCCATCACCGACGCCTTTTCCGTCGGCTTCATCTGCCCATGGACTAGTCCCAGTCGCAGTCCTTCAAGGCTACCCGCGGACAACTCCTCGTATTTTGCCACCGCAGACGCCGCTTCGAGCCTTTCCGACTCGTCCACCAACGGGCATACAACATAGGCCTGCCCACCTCTAGCGACCTCCGCTTTAACCTCACTCCATGCTTGTTCGGCGCCGGACTCTCCGCGAAGCCAGAATGTTTCAATTCTGGTTCGGCCCGGCGGGAGTTCATTTACGACCGAGATATCGAGGTCACCGAAGACTGTCATGGCCGCGGATCTGGGTATCGGTGTGGCAGTCATCACCAGAACATCGGGCTCTAAGCCGCTATTGGACCGCTCTCGCTCCTTGATGAGCGACCTCTGCTCTACGCCAAAGCGGTGTTGCTCATCGACGACCACCAATCCAAGGGATGAGAATGCGACACCCTCGCCCAAAAGAGCATGCGTACCTATCAGGATGTCGATCTCCCCACCAGCCAACTCAAGCAGGATTCGCCGTCTGAGCGCCAACGGAGTTGATCCAGTGAGCAGTTCGACCTTCAATTTTCGATCGTCACCAAAGAGGGACCATGATCGATCGGAAGCTGAGGCAGTCAGTAGGTCTTCGATCTGGGCGGAGATCGACTGAAAATGTTGCTCTGCCAGGACGGTGGTCGGCGCCAAAAGAGCGCTCTGATGTCCACCCTGGACGGAAAAGAGCATCGATACCAGCGCAACGATAGTCTTACCCGACCCCACGTCACCTTGAAGCAAGCGGTGCATTGGAATGGGGGACGACATATCGCTTGCAATCTCGGAGAGTACCTGCCTCTGTGAAGGGGTCAGTGCAAATGGCAGTGCCTCTATCAAATCGGAGGCGAGCGTACCATTTCCGATCTGAAAGGGGGCGACGTCGTGGCTGAATCCCTTTGCGGTCGCCTCCCGCTTCACCTTCTCCGAAACAAGCAAGAGTTGAATTCTCAGCAGTTCATCAAATGCAAGTCGAGACCGCGCCGAAAAGGAGTCTTTTGGCTGTTCGGGCATGTGGATCTTCTGATATGCGCTCCATCTGTCCAACAGACCGAGGCGCGATACCACCTGATCAGGGACTGGATCCTCCATTTCACCGATTCGTTCCAACGCCTCTGCGAGAAAGCGGGCGACATCCCGTGTGAGGAGACCGCTTGAAGCCGACTGCGGATAGATGGGGACTATCCGCCCAGTCCTATCTCCGATGAGATCGACCAGGGGATTCGTCATCTGCAGACGACCTCTGTAATTCTCGACCTTGCCGAACAGTGCCACGTCGTCGGCACCTTGTAGTTGGCGCTCCCTGTAGGGCTGGTTGAAAAAGACTAGGTCCACGATGCCGGTTGAGTCGACAAATATCGCGTTCACGATTACCCGACCACCCTTCAATCGCCTCGTCGCAATCCGGGTGACCCTGCCTAAGAGCATCGCTTCCTCACCGACGGCGATTTCAGCTATTTTGCGCTGGTTGGTCCTATCCACATATCGTCGCGGGTAGTAGCTGATGAGGTCATAGACCGTTTTTAAGCCGACTTTAGCAAGGACGTCGGATCGCCTTGCGCCAATACCTTTGAGCCGCCCCACCTCGATGCGATCGAGCGAAACGAGCGATCTGGCCATGTATCTTCACGCCTTCCAAACTCACAGCCCAGCACGGACGGCTCCAAGGAAAATCTTCGATCCAGCGTCACTCTACTCCTACAAGGTAAGGGTATAGCGGTTGCCCGCCGCTGTGGACTTCAACGATAACGTCCGGAAATCCTTCGGTCATCCACTCCCTAATTGAGCGGGTCACTGCCGGCGACGAACCGTCTCCTTCTATAAGGGTTACGATCTCACGGTGGTCGTCCATCAAGCGGTCGATTAAGTCACAGACAACCCGAGCCAGATCGGTACCACTCACCTCGATCCCAGACTGACTCAGCCCTATCCATTCACCAGCCAAAATAGGCCCGGCTGGACCATCGGAATCTCGGACGGCGGTTGTCACCTCACCTGCTCTGAGTCTGGACGCAACGTCCGACATAGATTTGACGTTCTCGTCCAGGTCGGCGTCCGGATCGTACTCCATCAAGGCGGTGAGGCCCTCAAGTACATTCGTCGTCGATATCACCTGGACATTGCGGTTCGCCAACTCACCGGCCACCTGGGCTGAAGAGATGATGTTGGAGTTGTTCGGTAATACAATTACTGAAGACGCTCTACACGAGTTGATCGCCTCGAGAATCTCTTCAGTCGACGGATTCATCGACTGCCCACCCATAACCACTTGGCTCACCCTCATGGATCGGAAGATTCGCTTTAAGCCGTCCCCGTTTGCAACCGCCACCACGCCGGTATTGACTAGCAGGTTCTGATTTCCATCAACCTCGATGTTGGAAGGTCCGGCTTCAATGACCCACCTCTCCTCCTGCACCTGCTCTCGAAGGTCCGTGACACGGATTTCACGGACATGACCGGCCTCAATGCCAGCCTCTATCGAATCGCCAATTTCGTCGGTGTGGATGTGGCAGTTGTAGGTCCCGTCGACTCCGACAACCACAATGGAATCACCAAGGCCCGCCCAGACCTCTTTCATCGCCTCCACTGTGTCCTGAGTCGCTTCCAGCAGGAACATAACCTCGTATCGAAGGTCATCCTCTCCGTGCAGACCGGACTCGTCAGCTTCGGCCTTGACAATTGGTCCTCCAAGCTCGGCCGCCCTTCTCAACCAGGGCCTATCTGTATAGGCATCCGCTAGAGGTCCACCGGATGCCTCCAAAAGCATCGCCTCCAAAAGAAACAGAAAACCGGCTGCACCTGAGTCGACGACACCCGCCTTGGCCAGCTGCTCCAGCTGCGAGGTCGTCGCCTCCAAAGCGAACCTCGCCTCAATAAGGGCGGTCTCGAGCACATAGCTGACTTCGTCCCTAGCCCGTGCTGCCTGCACAGCTGCAGCCGCAGCAGCCCTACTGACGGTCAATATTGTCCCCTCTTTAGGGCGCAAGACTGCCGCATCGGCATATTCGCTACCTTTTGAAAGTCCCTCCGCGATAAGTTGTCCCGTGAGGAACCCTTCCGAAGCACCAAAACTCTCTGCGAGGCCCTTGAGTAGCTGAGAAAGGATGACTCCAGAGTTTCCCCGTGCTCCAAGTAAAGAGCCGAGGGAGACCGCCTTGGTGACCGAGTAGAGGTCTCCGGGATCGGCGGCCGCAAGATGCTGGACGACACTTTGCAGCGTCAGAGCCATGTTCGTACCAGTATCACCATCGGGAACTGGGAAAACGTTCAACCTGTCAATTTCCGACCTGTGAAGTGCAAGAGAGTCGGCAAATCCTTGCATTGAAGCGGCAAGAAATGTATTGGTGTCACTTTGGGCGTTAACCATCAGAGAGATGGTAGTTTGCCCGAGGTGGTTTGGACCGCCCTTGGGGGCAACTAGTATCTCTGATCTGATATAGCCCTAGACGGCTCAATTAGTTTGTGAAGTGGTGTCATGGCAGCGGTATGTCAACTTTGTGGTAAGAAGCCCTTCTTTGGGATGAGCCTGTCTCATTCCCACCGAAGGAATAAGAAGAGGTTCAATCCAAACATCCAGAGGGTAAAAGCGCTGGTGGACGGCTCACCAAAGAGGATCCACGTCTGCACCTCCTGCATCAAAGCCGGGAAAGTTACCAAGGCTGTTTAGGGCTCTAACCTGAACGGTTCACGAAAATATGATGCCATAGTTTGGCTCTCCTTTGGCGGTCCTAATGGACCGGAGGAGGTCGTGCCCTTCTTGGAAAATGTGACCCGTGGGAGGAACATACCTAAAGAACGTCTCGCTCAGGTGGCCGACCAGTACCTGATGTTCGGTGGCAAGAGTCCCATAAATGGTCAGAACCTGGAGTTGATGTCCAGAACCAGATTGGAACTCGCAAGACGCGGCATTGATCTCCCACTATTCTTCGCAAACCGAAACTGGGCACCATACTTAGATGAGGTTGCAAGTGAGATGGCCGACCTCGGCATCTCGAAGGCGCTAGTCCTTGCGACCTCCGCATACGGTTCCTACTCGGGATGCCGCCAGTATCGTGAAGATCTTGCCCGCGCATCCGAGCTGGTAGAGGCCTCTGGTCGCAGTCTAGAATTTTTCAAGCTCCGGCATTTCTATTCGCATCCGGGCTTCATCGAGCCATTGATAAAAGTGACACTTGATGCCCTAGATGGAATCGCTGGGGAAAAAGCCGCTGCAGTATTGTGCACTGCGCACTCCATCCCGGAATCTATGGCAGCGGTATGTGACTATCGCAGTCAGCTTGGAGAGGTCGCATCTGCGATCTCTCAGGCGGTAAGGAATGCGGGTCGAGCTGAAAACGTCTCACTCGCATTTCAATCTCGAAGCGGCCCACCATCACAGCCATGGCTTGAGCCCGATGTCAATGACGTAATTCGCAAAATCGCCGCAGATGGAATCGAGGCGGTGGTAGTGGTTCCGATCGGGTTCGTCTCTGATCACATGGAGGTCGTCTACGATCTCGACGTGCTCGCCAAAAGCACCGCTACTGAACTAGGACTCTCCATTCTCCGACTCCCGACCGCATCACATTCGGACTCTTTCACCAAGATGATTGCTGATCTGGTAGAGGAGGAGCTCGATGAAGAATTCGAGGCGCCAACTTATCCAGGTATGACCAGAGCTTCCCGAATTTGCAGTGAAACTTGTTGCATCGTTCGGGAACACTGAGCAAGTACGAAATCGCACGTCAATCTGTCATGTCAGCCGGGACTGACTACTGCGCTGTTGGCATTTGCAGCTGTAATCTCTGATTTCCCCGGGATTGTGGAGGATTATCGGACAATGCACCAAGGTCGTTCAGTCACAATGCAAGCGTCACCTGAAGACACCAGGGACACGAGCCTGGACGACAAGGAGTTCGGATAATGAAGAGATACATCAAGCTGGGTTCAGCCAAGAAGGTCATCTATACAACGGCAATGGCTGTTGGACTGTCTGCTGGAGCCTACGGTATTGCCTCAGCATCAACCAACACGACGTTAGCGAGCTCGACAAGCAGCACCGGGGCCACAGTGGCGGCCTCAGCCCAGACATCACCAAGTCAGCCTTGGGCGTTCGGAGGACGGGGTCCGGGAGGTCCCATGATGAGAGGACTCGCCGGTACTGTCGCGAGCATCACCTCAAATGGATTCACCCTTACCAGCCAGGCCGGTACAACCAACGTCATCACTTCGTCGGCCACGACCTATGACGAGGCTGGCACAACGGTCCATCCGACTTCGGTAACAGTCGGTGAGACAGTATCGGTAATGCCAGTGTTCGCTGCCGGACAGGTCCCCAATGCATCCTCAACATCAGTAACTGCAGGAGCAGTGTACATCGAAGTACCAACGCTCGCCGGCAAAGTAATAAGCGCCGACTCCTCCTCGATTGTGATTCAGGACCGCGAGGGCTTCTACCGGACTATCGACCTCTCGGGATCCACGACTTATTCGGTGGGCGGTGGAACATCTACTAGTAACGATACCGTCACCGTGGGACAGCAAGTGGTTGCCTATGGAAGCATCGCTACCGACCATACGCAACTGAATGCTACCTCTATCGACGTCATGCTACCTAAGTATGAGGGTACTATATCGAATTTGACGGCGACTGGCTTCACCCTGACCGACCCATCTGGGACTGCCTACACGGTGACTGTCAACACGTCGACCACCTATCGGGCGATGGGGTCAACGACAGCCAGTCTGTCCAGCTTGACATCTGGATCGCAAGTGATGGTCGAAGGTACCCTATCTGGAACGGACATAACTGCTACCGAAGTCGGGCTAGCTCCAAACGTCCGATCAGATGGACCTGGTGCATTCTTGCCCGGAGCAGGTGGTGGACAGCCTCTTCAGAACCAAGCAACCACGGCCTAGCTAGCAACCCCCATTTGGGCGCCTGGCAAAATACAGAAGGAGGGGAGTTCGTGTTCTGAACTCCCCTCCTTCGTCTTTTCGTTCCGTCCCTACCGCTTAGCGGTCAGAAGCCCTTCTAGCAAGGTCGGCCAATTGGAACCCCAGCTCCTCTGGCAACTTGTCGCCGAACTGGGCGTAGTGCTCGTGGATGGAATCGACCTCTGCATTAAGTAGGTCTGAATCAATAGCAAACAGTTCGGCCAACTTTGCCGGCTCCAGATCCAAACCTACGACATTCAGGTCCTCCACACGAGGTACTAAACCGAGAGGCACATCGTTTGCCAACGCCTCGCCGTCGAGTCTTCTAGATATCCACTCAAGTACCCTGGCATTCTCTCCGTATCCAGGCCACAGGAACTTGCCATCCTCACCCTTCCTGAACCAGTTGACTAGGAAAATCTTGGGAAGGAGCGACTGATCTCGCCCTGCGGCAGTTTCGAGCCAGTGCGAAAAGTAGTCAGCCATGTTGTAACCGCAGAACGGAAGCATTGCAAATGGATCTCGGCGAAGGTTACCGACCTTGCCGTCAGCAGCAGCGGTGGTTTCAGAGGCCAACACCGAGCCGAGAAATACTCCGTGTTCCCAGTTGCGGGCCTCTGTGACCAACGGAACCAAGCCTGCTCTGCGTCCGCCAAACAGGATGGCCGAGATCGGCACACCAGCTGTGTCGGTCCACTCCGAAGCGATGGACGGCCCGTTCTCGACCGCCACTGTGAAGCGTGCATTCGGATGAGATGCCGGAGTCCCGAGCTCAGGACTCCAGGGATTGCCTTTCCAATCGATAAGGCCCTCCGGTATCTCCTCGGTCAAACCCTCCCACCAGACGTCTCCGTCAGGGGTAAGTGCAGTGTTGGTGAAGATGGTGCTCGAATGTAGGGTGGCTAGGGCGTTTGGATTAGTGCGCACGGATGTGCCGGGTGCAACGCCGAAGAATCCGGCCTCGGGGTTGACTGCCCAAAGGCGACCATCGGACCCGAAACGCATCCAACATATATCGTCACCAACTGTCTCAACCTTCCAGCCGGGCAGGCTAGGAACTACCATCGCCAGATTCGTCTTACCACACGCTGAAGGGAAAGCGCCGGCTATGTACTTGACGTCCCCTTTCGGAGAGACCAGCTTGAGGATGAGCATGTGTTCAGCCAACCAGCCCTCGTCGTGTGCTATCACAGATGCGATCCGCAGCGCCAAGCACTTCTTTCCAAGCAGTGCATTCCCTCCGTATCCAGAACCGTAGGACCAGATCTCTCTTGTCTCAGGATAGTGCACGATATAGCGATTATCGGGGTTGCATGGCCATGAAACATCCGCTTGACCATCGGCTAGCGGGGCCCCTACCGAATGGACCGCCGGAACGAACTCTCCATCTTCGCCAAGAGCATCAAAGACTTCCTGCCCCATCCTGGCCATTATCCCCATGCTGAGCACCACATAGGGAGAGTCCGTCAACTCAACACCGACCAATGAGAAGGGCGAGCCTATCGGACCCATAGAGAATGGAACTACGTAAAGGGTCCGACCCTTCATGGAACCTTTGAACAGGCCCCCGAGAGTTTCGCGCATCTCGACCGGATCTCGCCAGTTGTTCGTAGGTCCAGCATCCTCCTGCAGGACGGAGCAGATGAACGTACGGTCCTCGACTCTGGCGACATCACGCGGGTCTGATCCGGCCCAGTAGGAGTCTGGCCGAAGTTCGGGATTTAGTGGTCGCATGGTTCCGGCCCCAACCAGAAGTGATATCAACTCACTGCGTTCCTTCTCAGATCCGTCACACCAGTGAACGCTGGACGGAGTGCACAGTTCAACGATCTGGTTTACCCAGTCGATCAACTTCTTGTTTCGGGTACCTACCTCAGCCATGCGGCGTCCCTCCTGCGAGAATAAAAACGCATTTAAAATGCTCTGTACATGGTAGGCGATCGGAGTGGCGCTAGTCTACAAAAATGTTTGAGCGGGCAGCACCCCATGACCCCGTCTCGACGGTAAAGTCCATCAGTCGGAAGTCCAAAGCGGGAGGTTCGTGTCTTTGTCCGAAGGATGGAACGAGGCCGATCTACTAGGGCTTTTGACACATGGGCCATCCATCGGCAGTGGTCCAGGCCTTGCGATGGTGGAGATCGGACCTGGAGACGATGCAGCAGTGGTCGAACTCCAAGAAAATAGATACTCCATATGCGCGGACCTGATAACCGAAAACGTCCACTTCGACCTTGAATATTTCCCATTACGGGCTGTCGGATTCAAGGCAATCGCTGTGAATATCTCCGATCTGGCCGCAATGAGTTCCACTCCACTCTTTGCAACCGTTACCATTGCTGCCCCAAAGTCCTTGGACCTGCTCGATCTTCTCGCTGGCATCAAGAGTGCGGCCGAGACATACGGAATAGCCGTAATTGGAGGAGACCTTTCGGCGTCGAACACCCTGACGGTATCTGTAACTGCTTTCGGCATCAATAACCGATCTGCAATGCTTCGCAGTTGTGCACTTGCCGGTGAGACCATCATGGTCACTGGACCACTTGGGGGATCGCAAGCAGGACTGAAGGTCCTTCAAAGCGGTCAACCTCAAAATGAGATGGAGACCTCCCTCGCGAACCGCCACCTCTTCCCAGTAGCAAGAGTTAGAGAGGGAGAGGCTCTCGGCCGGATCGGAACCCGTGCCGCCATAGACATCTCCGACGGGCTCCTGATAGACCTCTGGAGGTTGTGTGACGCTTCTGGCGTCGGCTTCGACTTGAGTGAGGTCCCTATTGCAGCGGGAGCAACCCTAGATGATGCACTGTCTGGTGGCGAAGATTACGAGCTACTTTTTACGACAGACGATCCACAATTGGTGGCTCGCACTTTCTCTGAGGAAGGTCTTCTACCTCCAACGACGATTGGTCGTATCGTCGCCGACGTTGGGTCGAGAACCCTTTACGGCGAGCTTTGCACGCCAAAGGGTTACCTCCACTGAAGCACACGGTGGGCCATACACTGAGAAGCACCCCCCTACCCTCCGATGGCGAACCATGACGGCCTCCTCGGGCCATTTACATAGGGGCAGTGCCTGCATAGGTTGTGACAGCAATAACCCCTATCCAAATGCGTGACCGCCGTAAAAACAAAAAGTTGGTCCTTCGGATCTAAGTAGCCCGGCTCGTGGTCGAGCATGGCAACTAAATGGGCGACGACTCTGGCCGACGCGTAAGCGTCGCCATAGTCCAGGCGCCTAGTTGACGGCCAGGCTAGATGTTCACGGATCCTCTGAAGTACCACGATTGCCGCATCAGTATCCAGCTCTACGCCGCCCATACCGCCCGCTTTCTGCTCAAGGTATCCAACTCGTCAGAGTCACACCACCTGGCCCGCCTGCCGTACTTGTCCAACCTATAACCGATCCGATTCCGCCGTAGCTCTTTGTGCATTCCAACTTTTAATCCGATCTGAAGCATCCCTACAACTCAACCATTCGAATGATCGATCTTGAAGATGAATGAGAGTGTGCTGATAACCGGACGAATTCCTACAAGTTATCGTTGAAAAAGCCGTAAACTCTGCTACTCAGTGGTAGTCGGCGCTAGTTTGACACTGTGACGCCCACCCTAGCCAAGGTAGTGAATTGCAAGCATACGTTCTAGTCCAGACCGAGATCGGCTCCTCCGCTAAGGTTCTCGCATCCGTACGGTCAATCTCACAGGTCCTTCGAGTTGACGGTGTCATAGGACCGTACGACATAGTCGCACTGGTGGATGCCGACGATATAGACGGTATCGGAAAGACCGTGGTGGAGTCGATTCAAGTAGTCCCCGGCGTGACCCGTACGCTCACCTGCCCGGTCACCGAGTTCACCTAACCTTTCAGGGACGTCTATGGCCTAACCGACTGACCACGTGGCGGTTGATAGTCATCCAACTAGAGACAAATAGTCGAATTCAGCATCTGTCTCACTATTACAATGCCGCTGTTCTGCCTGCTATTCTCCGGCTTCACGAGCCCGGAACGGCTTAAGACTCACCGAACCTGGCGGCGATCGCCAATCAAATACCAGAGCGCTTCCCATCGGAATCTGGGACAATTCGCCTTGGGTTAGCACCTTCCTCTCCACCAATCGAACCGAGATGGTTGACCGACGCCGTAAAGAGATCGATGTGTCATAGCTATGCTGCGACTCACGCACCATACGTGTCCCCGATACTTCAGATATGGCACCAAGGGTCATAGAGTCTGCCACTCCAGGAAGTAGCAGTGTGGTGCCAAAGAGGGTGAGAAATCCAGACGATGCGCTTCCCCAACGAGATCTCGCCTGAGATAGGTCCTGCAGGCATCCGATCGTGGTTACTCCTTGGCTAACCCCCTCGGACAGTATCGACGCAAGGTCGGGAATTGGAGCTATATTCGTCAATTCATCCAGCGCCAGCAGTAGTGGTCCGTCGCCAGAATCGGTTGTTTCTTGACTCCTTCTATACCGCTCAATTCTAATCTGATCGAGAATACTGACAATTACTGGTGCAACTGTCCTTTGGGCCGACGACGAGGAGATAATGAACAGGGTCCCCTTTGCATCGAGGAACTCTTTCGCCGAGAAGTTCGGCTTCACTGAACTCTCGACCGCAACCCTCGACCGATAGGCGGCCAGCGCTCCTGAACAAGTCGAGAAGATCCCGGAAAGTTCTCTGGTTTCCGTCTGGTGAAGACCCGACAGAATCTGCAGCGCTCTCAGTTCACTGTTTCGTTCCAACGAATCACCGAAGCGAAGAAGGTCCCTCTCGTCGATGCCGCCAACAACATCGCGCATATCTCCGCCAGAAAGATTGACTGCTAGCAGTACGGGGGCCAGCATGGCTTTTGCGCGCTCTGCCCAATGTGAACCTTCTCCGTAGCCTCGTCCGAGTGCTACATCCACAATGTTGTCTGCTACAGCGATGGCACTTTCGAGGGTGGGTGCTGCAACCACCGGTGACCATCGAACCGGGATCACACCCACTGGGGCCACAACGCTGCCCGTCGGGTCGAATAGATAGACGGGTCCCACCTGAGTCCGTCTGGAAAGAGTCGCCTTGAGCACGTCAGACTTGGTCGACGTGACTACAGCCGGCCCTTGGTGCAGAAGAAGATTCGGGATTATGACGGACGTAGTCTTACCAGACCTTGGCGGGCCAAGGACAAGGAGGTTGGACTCCGGCTGCGCGAATACCGGCCCCGAATTGGCCTCGCCAAGAAAGATCAATAGCTACCTCACTGGTCGGAAACAGACCTTCGCGGATAGCAAGCCATCGATCTGCTTCGAAGTGTAGCCGAGATCCTGTAGTAGCGCTTCAGTGTCTGCTCCGACCAAGGGCGCAGGTTCAGGCGTCCGATCCAAGTTCGACTCGAATCGGGGGGCTGGCGCTGGTTGTCGCACCCCCTCAACGGTCACAAAGCTATTCCTGTGCAGGTTGTTCGGGTGCTCTGGTGCTTCTGTTAGTCCGAGTACCGGAGTCAAACAACAGTCTCGTCCTTCGGCCCGACTCTCCCACTCTGCCCGAGTCGCACTCAGAAAGGCAACCGAAAAAACCCTCCGCATCTCCGGCCAATTACTCCTGTCGTACTGCCGTTTGAAGGCTGGATGGTCTGAAAGGGCGAGAAGATCGAGGAGTTCTAGATAAAACTGTGGTTCGAGTGCGCCAATGGAGATGTAGCCTCCATCGCTAGTTTCGTACACATCGTAAAACGGTGCTCCACCGTCGAGCAGGTTTGTTCCCCTGCTCTCCTGCCACATGCCTTCGGCGACAAATCCATGGATCATTGCCGCCAGCAGCGACGAGCCGTCAACCATAGATGCGTCTACGATGTCGCCAATACCGTTAGTCTTTGCCCTGAGTAGCCCAGCGAGAACTCCGACCACCAAGAGCATCCCACCCCCACCGAAGTCACCGACTAGGTTCAGCGGAAGTGTTGGGGAAGATCCCTCCCTCCCTATCTGTGACAGGACTCCCGAGAAAGAGATGTAGTTGATATCATGACCAGCCCTATCGGCGTAGGGACCAGCCTGGCCGAAACCCGTCATCCTCCCCACAACGAGAGATGGTTTCTTCTCTAAAAGCGCCCTAGGATCCAGTCCCAAGCGCTCCATCACCCCAGGACGGAATCCCTCTATCACCGCGTCAGCCGTCAGAATGAGTCGCTCCACTGCAACGCGACCCCGCTCATCTTTGAGATCAATTGCAATCGACCTCTTTCCGCGTCCGAGCACCTCCTTCTTCGAAGCTGCGCCAGCGGCAACGGACTCGCCGAATCGCGGTCGATCTACTCGGATCACGTCTGCACCGAGGTCCGAGAGGATCATCCCAGCAAATGGGCACGGTCCGATTCCAGCCATTTCTACTACCCGAAAACCCGACAACGGGCCCATACTGGGACCTTTCTACTATCTGCAATACCAATAGAATCCGGGAGGCCGGATCTCAGTCAGCCTCTAGATGCAATGTTATTTAGGATCTCATCCCTGATCCTCGGCCAGACGATTGGCGGAATCTCGTGTCCCATTCCTGAAATCTCCACGAACCTTGCACCTGGGACGGCTGCTGCAGTTGCTCTTCCGCCGGAAATATCAATCAGCGGATCTGAATCGCCGTGTATCACAACCGTCGGTACTGCGACCTTCCCCAAGGCACTTGTCCGGTCACCCGAGGCGAAGATTGCCGCAAGTTGCCTGAGTGTCCCCACTGGGTGGTTCGCCCTGTCTATGGATCGCATCGCCTTGTCAAGCGCATATGAGGGGTCAAATCCATACCCCGGAGAGCTGAGTAGTTCTGCCATCGTGATCTGCTTCTCGATCTGTTCGTCAAATGTGGTTGGTAACCCGCTTGCCAATGCAGCGATTATCTCCGGCCGGGTTTGTCCTACAGACCGGTCGCCCGTGGTCGACATTATCGAAGCAAGGCTAAGTACGACCTCGGGATGATCTATGGCTATCTGTTGAGCTATCATTCCGCCCATCGAAACTCCGACAATGTGAGCGGCCGACAATGAGAGGTACTCTAGGAGCCCGACTGTGTCAGCCGCCATATCTGCGAGACGGTACGGTGCTTTATCATAGGCACCCATGAAGATCTCTATCAGATTCGGAGCACCGAGAGAATCAAAGTGAGAGGAGAGCCCGACATCCCGGTTGTCGAATCGGATGACAAAAAACCCCCGATCTGCCAGATCGTCACAGATCGAATCGTCCCAGACAATCAACTGTCCGCCGAGTCCCATTATCAAGAGAACGGCCGGATCTGACTCATCGCCCACGGTGTCGAAACAGATTTCGATTCCGTTTACAGCAGCTGTCTCCAAGTAATCCCCCGGAATTGGTCGTCAGTTCGAAACTACCGCATGTTCAAAGTTGTGACAGATCAGGATCTAAAGTCAACCAATCAATTTCGACTTCATCTTGATGTAATCGTCCTTGGAGATAAGGTCGGCTTGATAGAGTCTCGCCAGCCTCTCGAGCGCCTCGACAGCATCTGATGCGTCGTTAGTCGAACCTGTTCGGCCAGCTAATGCCTCGGATGTGCTACTCATCTCAGATAGAGCGTTGATCCTATTCCTAAGCTCGAACGGTGCTGACACATTGCCAATCCCCTCGGTTCCTTCGGCCCCGGCACTTTGGATATTTATAGAACCGAAGTTCAGTATCCTGCCAAGCACACCTTGGTCACACCTTATGTCCGTGATCCTATTTATCGGAATCTCGTTGGTCCGGTGGGCGATCACGCCAGTTACAACAACAACTCTCCGGTCGGTGAGCAGCAGGTATTTGGTCCTCCACTTCACGTAATGAACAACCCAAAAGATGAGACTAAGTAGTATTGCCCCCGACCCAACGAGGAATCCGACGCTCCCGGTTAGAAGTGAACCCAGCTCCAGTGCCAATACCACCAAAACGGTCACCAGTAAGATCAGGCTAGAACTAGCCATCTCCCACCAATGTGTCCGCACCTCTTCCACAAGGTTCTCACTGGGAGACAGGATCCGGTCCATGAAGCTTGTCATGTCACTGAATCTAGGTCCCGGTCACGACTCGATCTGCGAATACAATCGGCACAAAAATTAAGCGAGCTTCGCTGCAATTGATGATGCTGATCGCAGCACCGATCCGTCAGCCCCTGCCACGACCGGACTGAAGCTCGGAACCTCTAGGGCCTCCTCGATCATCTGTGACAACAGCTTTTCAAACGCCACTTTAGGATCTATCCAGAGGTAGTGACTTAGCGAGCCTGGAATGGTGTTGACCTCATTGACGTAGAGCTGCTCATCAGCCCCGGCCATGAAGTCAAAACGCATAATGCCCCTAATGCCAACCAAACCTGCAACTGTCTTCGCATAGGACCTCAAGCGCTCGGCAAACTCATTGGACACCGCCGCAGGGAGCTCACGTGGGGCAGTGGACATACCTTCACCGGCTATGTACTTGTCCGAATAACTGAGTATCTCCTTCGAAACACCTTTTCGAAGCGGGCGTTCGATTGCTGAGAGTTCGAACCCAGGATAGTTGCGTGCAGCAATCTGGATGTCGAACAGGTCAGGCCTGTAGGGCTCGAGCACCGCCCCAGCCCTTAAGTGCACATTGGCCCCCAAACGCATCTGCGCAGTCGGCAGATCGCTGACCACTTCAATACCTATCGAGGAGCCACCGAAACGCGGCTTGACAATGAAAGGCGGATCAAATGGTACCTCTGAAGTGGACCGGTCGAGGAGAACACGTTGAAGTGCTGGAAGCCCTGCCTGGGCGACCACACCGTAAAATGCGAGCTTATCCATTCCCAGACTTGCGGTCCGTGCACTCGGACCGGTGTAAGCGATTCCAGCCTGGTCAAGGACCGCCTGGAGTGAACCATCCTCACCAGGACCGCCGTGACAAGCGTTTACCACTGCCTCCAGTTCGATCGGCTTGGCCCTTCCGAGACGCCCCGCCGGTGGATAAAATCCGGGCTCGGAGCCGAGCCTGAGATACAGGCTTTGGCCGCCATCGGGTCTCTCGTTAGCAAATGCCTGTGCCTCCTTAAGGGGATCCACCAAAAACCACTCACCCGACTTGTTCCAGAACAGCCCGTGAACCTGAACCCCAGTACTGCGGAGTGCTCTTGCGGCCTGCAACCCGGTGAGAATGCTAATATCATGCTCCGGAGACGGTCCGCCGAAGACAATGCCCACCTGTCTCATTCGCAAACACCTACCAAACTTCTATCGACAATGGATCAGTCCGGTACGACCCGGACTAGCAACACCACGAGCCTAAATCAATGTTCGGCCGCCGCCGACCAACCAAGCCGACCCTAGTAAAGATGTAGAGCACTCAGGCGAAGTGGTCGGGGAGGTCATTTTCATATAGGACGACATCCCCACTGTGCAGATTCTCACGCACCCATCGCACCGCATCCTCGCGCGTCGAGACATCAATCACTTTTTTGAGCTTCGCGCCTTCTGTCTTGGATCTGTCGAACGCTCCGGACTGGAGAGCCCGCTTATTGGTCTTTCCAACGATGACTAGGTGGGTGGCCACCTCAGCGATATTCTGGCCCAGCTTGTAGTTCTCGCTGTACTGCTTGTAGCCAAGTTCAACCATTCCCGGAGTCACCACCACCCTATTGATCGCACCCTCCTTTTCAGCCAGAACGGATAGGGCGTGCTTAGCTCCAGTCGGATTCGAGTTATAGGTGTCGTCCAGAACGAAAATGCCAGAGTTTTCGACGACTGTTGTGGTGAGCCGGTGTGGCGGAGGCTTCAGCTCAAATAGCTGTCGCGCTATGGTCTCTTCCGAAATGCCCAGTTCGAGCGCGACGGCTGTTGCGCAAGCTATATTCCCCGAAGACAGCTCCTGACGGGGCAAGTATCCAATACGACGTTGCGAGTAGTAGACCACCAGACCCCCTTCCTCGTCGGATTTCACGCATACTTCCGCTCTAAAGTCTCCGGCAGAACAGCGCCAGACTCGGACTCCAGCGGCCTCCAACTCGTTGGCAAGCAACTCCAGTTTGGGGTAGTCCACACAGAGAACAACTACTTTTGCACCCTTTACGATCTCGCTTTTAGCCTTGAGAATCTGGTCTTCAGACCCAAATCTCTCCAGATGGACAGGACCGAGAGCAGTGATCACGGAGATCTCGGGCCTGATCCAACCGACCAAAGATTCGATCTCACCTACCCTGTATGCCCCCATCTCCGCCACAAAGAGCTCTGTTCCAGTGGTCAAATTCTCGTTTATCGCTCGCGACAAACCAGCACGGTTGTTGAATGATGCTGGGGAGGCGACCGTTACCATTGTCGATGAGCAGAGAGAAGCTATATAGCCTTTTGTGGTCGTCTTGCCGAAAGATCCCGTCACAGCGACAACCCTCGGGGCAAGGCTTGCGAGCTTCTTGGCTGCCGTTTCGACGAACCTCCTGGCGGCCACCTCCTCATATGGCTTCAGTATCGCTACCGCGAGATCGATGATCATGGGATACCCCATCGCAAGAAGTCCAGCGAAGAGGGGTCCGATGTGTAAAGTCAGCCCAATGGTGGTCAGAGCCAGTACCAGCAAATAGGAGAGAACCGCTATCCGCTTGAGGCGTTTAGTCCATTCGAGCTTCGAGGTTCTGCCTTTGAGGCTCAGGCCAAGTGGAAAGTAAACGGCCACGAGTGCAGTTAAGGCTGCCAGACCTAGGAGGTCATACAGATTTAGCTCGTGTCTGATGGTCAGCTCGGAGGCGACTACGGCAAGGACGAAGCTAACTGGGTTAGCCGGCTTATCGATCAGGGTCCACCATCTCAGCGCAAACTTTGTGGTCATGCCTGCCACGTAGTGTTCACGTTGAGCAACACGTAACCAGCGCGGACTCCCAAGGAGAAGGCCAACGATGGATATAACACTTACCAGTGACTGATCCAGAACACTCATAGTTCGGCTCCAAGGATGTGGTTTGCAACGAGTCGTGCCAAACGGTCGGGCGCGTGCGTCGGAATGAAGTGGTCCACTCCATCAAGGACCACGGTTCGGGAGTTCGAAACTAATTCGGAAGCCAGCTCAGCCACCTTGGGTGGGACGGCTGTGTCGTTGCTACCGGAGACAAAGAGTGTGGGAACTTCGATCTTGGCTAGGTACGACCTATAGTCCTCATTCACCAGCGTGACAAAGACAGATCTCATTACCCCCGATGTAGCCCGGTAATCCGGAGAGCCGGACTTATCCCTTAGCCCGTCGAGTCTTGACTCTGAGACCAAGCCATACTTTGCCAAAGCCTTTGCAAAGCGGAGTTTGGCAGATACTGGAGATTGCGCACTGAGGCGGAGCAGCGGAGCACCTGCGAAAATAACCGAGCTCATCGGCCACCGGCCGGCAGCTGCGTAGTGCGCTATCACCCGTCCGCCAAGAGAATGACCCACAAGATGAACCTCTGAAGTACCGATTTCCCGACATACCGACTCAACGGATTCCGCAGTCATCTCCGCATACCAATCTGATCCAATAGCTTGTGTAGGCGGAGGCGAGGCTCCGAATCCCGGTAGATCGAGGCTCAGCATCGCAGGAACGGGCCTATCTGAGCCCTCTAGCCCGTCTACCAGTTGGCTTGTGACTGCTATAAAGTCCTCACTAGTCCTGGCCCATCCATGCAGAAAGACGATCAGCGCACCTCTGCCTGGTCGATATTCACCAAAGATCTTTCCGGACGCGAATCCGCGCAACAAATTGAATCCCCTAGTTCGAACGAGCGCCCCAAGCCTATTCGGGAAACCTCAACTTCGGATTGGCGTCAGGACCTGAGATAGTTCAGGAGTCATCGTCCTTCGCACCTTCAACAATATGACGCTCATCGGCATACTCTGAGTACTCAAACTCCTCTACAGCTGCCAGACACCAAGAAGCATGGCCATTTTCATCGTCTCCGCCGCATTCAACGCAGCGCTTCTTGGCGACCGTCGGTCCCATTTTGGCCTTCCTGGCCTCTTCATATCTGCGATGGCGACCCTTTTTCACGGGCGACTCCTGATGGTAACGTCTACTCTGGCTGCTAATTCTAACCACCTACTGGACATCTGTAATACTCAGTGGGTTCAGTCTCGTCCAACTACCAAAGATCGAACTATCTCATAAGGCAGCAAACAGCGTCTGGAGGCAAAGATTCCAAGCTGGACGGGCTGATCCGGCCATCGCTCCCATTAGCTTTCGGAGTGTGGCAGAGGACTTCGACCCAGACAAGATGATCGAGAGATTCAGGGAGAGGGCGGAGGCCGTCAAGCGGAGAACGCTTCCTCCTGTAGAAGCCGATGAACGAAAGGCCCTCATCGAGAGAGCACAGCTCGATTACATGGATTTCGCTATCGTCGGCGATGCAACGGCTCGACTTGAGGGCACAAAACTGATCTTAGAGGTGGATCTGGCAGCAACCGATTGATCCTCACGCTAGCTGTCCATCAGTTAAAGTGCCTAGCTGGACAAAATAGCCACATGGTCAACACTGTCGCCTCGCCGCCTTGTCTATGACCATTTACGAGCGCTCGACTTGGCAGGATCTTTCAGTCCTGTCCGGTTCTGTGCGCCCGCTCTTGGTGTTTGCGGCTCGAGGCGTGGTAGAAAAATAGATCGGCCAAAATGGTGGGTGTGAATCATGACAAGGCGCAGATATTCACACGGTTATTCCAATGCAACGGGATCGACCGTGTCTGGCATTTGTCACTGGGTCGAGGTATTCACTTTCGCTAATTGTGCCCAAGTTGCAGATCTTTGAAGGTACTCAGTAGTCAACACCCCTAAAGATGGGAGACGACAAGGCCTCGCTATTTTCGACGATGAACGTGGTAAGTGGACACCTGCTCCAGAGCATCTGGGTTCAACACTTCCAAAAAATTGGCCGCCTTCTACTTGGAGTTCATCAACCCGCAGCTGACAAGGAGCTGGAGATCCACTTCGTCCTGAACAACTCAAAGCTGTCGACAACGCCTGAAAACTGAACACTTTCGACGGTGAAAAGTGAACGCCTCATAATAGAAGGTAACCCTTTGGAAGATTAGGCACCTACCATGCACGTCCACTTCCGAGCAGGCGAATCAATGCTCTCGATCTTTCAGAGGTTGGAGGGTCAATTCTGGCAATTTACGAACCCCGATTTGACTA
>JABEUN010000072.1 GCA_013044385.1 Acidimicrobiaceae bacterium | reverse complement strand
ATCGACGACCGTCGGCGACGTGCGCTCAACGAGTTCGTTACCGCCAACGCAAAGCTCGGTAAGGGCACGGGTCGGTACGCCGCCCGTTGGGAACAACAGATCCGTGCAGCACTCGATCGCGCAAAGGACGCCGTGCCGGTCTGGATCATGCCGATTCACAAGGTCATCGCTAGCTTCCGTCCAACTAGCGTACCGCCCTTCGATGTGATCATCATTGATGAGGCAAGTCAGGTGAGTCTCCTCAATCTTCCCATCCTCGTTCTTGCCCGCCAGGCGATTGTCGTCGGTGATGAGAAGCAGACGAGCCCGGAGAATGTCGGCCTCGATCAGAGCGTTACTCACGAATTGATGGATCAGCATCTGCTCCCTATCGTCGATCGCGCTACGCGCTTCGATGTGAACAACAGTCTTTACGATCTCGCACGACAACAGTTTCCACAAGTCGTCCGTCTTCGGGAACATTTCCGCTGTCTGCCTCGAATCATCGAGTTCTCGAGCAATCAGTGGTACGACGGAGAGATCGTTCCGCTCCGGGATCGGCCGCCCAAACAAGGGTGGAAACCACTCGCCTCCGTTTTTGTGGAGAACGGCGCACGTCGTCCTAATGATGACGTGAACGAACAGGAAGCCGAGGCAGTCTGTGCACTCATCGAGACGATGATCGACGACGAGGACTACGCAGAAATGGACTTCGGCGTCGTAACCCTTCAAGGCAAGGGTCAGGCACGACATCTACAAGACCTCCTCCTCGACCGACTGGGACCAACCATCATGGAGGAGCGCAAGCTACGAGTTGGCGAGCCTGCAGGGTTTCAAGGAGACGAGCGCGACGTCATCATTCTCTCCATGGTCGTCGCGAACGACTCCGAGCGCCGTATTGGCGCGATGACCAAGGAGACCGACGAGCGCCGAATCAACGTCGCTGCCTCACGCGCACGCAACCAGATGTGGATTGTGCACTCGGTGATGCCAAACGATCTCAATGCTCAAGACCCACGTCGCAAACTCCTTGAGCACTGCCTCTCCGAGGCGGATGAGGAGCGGAGGGCACGCCAGGAGGAGAAGACCGACTCGCAGTTCGAGCGCGACGTGCTTCGCATGATCCAGGGTGCAGGATATACCGAAGTTACAACTCAATACGAAGTCGGCAGGTACCGCATTGACATCGTCATCGAAGGACCTGAACAGCGAGTCGCAGTCGAATGTGACGGTGACACCTGGCACGGTCCAGACCGTTGGGATCACGACCGATACCGGCAGAGTGTGCTTGAGCGTGCGGGGTGGACCTTCGTACGAGTCCGAGGCTCCGCCTTCTACCACGACCGGCAGCGAGCACTTCAACCACTATGGGAACGACTCGACGAATTGGACATACCAAGAGGTGATTGGACCGGTTCCGCCACAGAACACAAGATTCGGCGAGTGTGGCCTCATGACTTCGCAGATCAGTCCGATCGCAAGAGCGCCCTCTCTTCCGGATTGACCGATTATCCAATCGACGATCGGTCAGATGACGTCATCGAGATCGAACCCCGACACGACGGTGGCGTCCCGCCTCCGTGCGACACCTCCTTCGAGTCAGCGCCTCCACTGCGGCTCTCGGATAAAGCGTCGGCAAACGATCAGATCGAACCAGTCGTGGCCGTTGAGGACGCACCAAGGCCACTTGAGGCGACTGGATTGCCGTCGGCACATCACGATGACAACTCCGGATACGAGCGGCGCTTCACCTCAAACACGACAGCGAGTGTGGGTTCAAATTCTGTCGCCCCGAAGACCGAGCAGACCACAACGACACCGGAAGAAGAACTCATTCAGTGGGTGATCGATCTCGGTTCCGACTTCTGGTTCCAACTCTCTCATTGGGCAAAGCAAACCGATAACCTTCGAGGGTGGCAGAGGGCTATCGCCTACACCGTTGGTCGGTACCTAGCCAACGGCAAGACACCCTCGCAGAAGCAGGCCAGCCAGTGTCAAATTATGCACTCTCAAGCCGTCGGGCTTGGATTCGATCCGGCAGGGTGAACTGAGGCGACGCATGATCCATCGACGAAGGTTGCTTCTTGAGCTTCTAGCGCTGCAAGTTCGTCTCCAGGATAGGGAAGGCCGAGGTCTCGAAGCATTCGGTAGAAGGCGACTGGCGAGTCGATACGCGTGCCGTCGGCCGTGATCGTGCATTCATCGGGAGTGGGGCCAGGCGCTCGCTTTCCGCGCTCAAGAAACGCCCCCGGATCTTCCCACACGGTTGCAGCCATAACTCAACCCTACCAACAGGTCAATTGCGGAATTTCGGTTTCCTTCTGCCCCGTGACGAACACACCCTCGGTGATCTATCAGGATGTTGAGTGTACTTACTCCAAAAGTGATAGCGCTGTGGGCTATGGTCCGAGACGTGCCGAGCGCAAACTTGCCCAATGATGACAGCGAGTTCAGGGTTTGCTTGGAGGTCTCGACCGAGTCGGAACCAGTCTTCCCAAGATCCTCGGTCGATAATGTCGTCGATCGCGGTAGGGCTGAGGTCATCGCCTTCGATGTGTCGGTGGATTACTGAACGTGCTCCATTCGGATCCTAAACTGTTGTAGTGGGTGTGTATGTTCCCAGGGTTATCCGTCCCTGAATTTCCCAGGCCCTAGTTTCTCGATATGTGCCAGCGTGGCTTCGAGCGTTCCTTCGGAGTTGTTCGATGTGAACCGATATTTCTCGCTCTGTTGATCTTCCTGCGTCGAAGCGTAATTCCCGATGGGATGCGCCAGTAACTTGACAGCCTCAACTGTTTGAACTTTCCAGATCGCTTGCAACGTACCGGAAATGGAAACGTCGAACGTTTTCGAGCCACCATTTTGCTCGACTACAACTTCAAAGTCTGCGTAGTCACCCGTCGACGGAATTCTCGTGACGTTGATTTCGAAGGGGCTTTCCGAAGTCATAGATCAATATTACGGCATCCCGATCAACCCCACCTGGGAAGAGTCCAGAGTAATTTGGCTCTTTGACGCGCCCGGATTTTATAGAAACTCTGATCTGTCCCAGGTCGAACTAGTATGCTCAACGAGCCTCAACTGTCGACCACCATCGTCAAATCTCAACGTGACACTGTCGCGCTGAGCTCTCTCGAAGTCTTTCCGGTAGAATGAACGCAGTAATAAACATGCAGAATCAGTGGTGTACTGATCACATTTTGGTCACGGACCGTCCGATATTCGGTGGATTGCCCCGATATTGCCTGATAAGCTCAATTCACATATGAGCACGTCAGACGGCATATTACGACATCGGGCGACTACTCACGGTGGTTATGAGTCGGCCTGGGGGTCAAGAGGTCCCGGGTTCAAATCCCGGCAGCCCGACCATGTTGCCGTAGGTCAGACCTTTCGAAGTGGCCACTTCGGGTGGGCGTATTTGGTGTTTTGATCCTTGGAATGGCCCGTGTGTAGAAGACCGGCTCATCGGATTCTGGTGGGTTGAACTTCATTGTACCACGATCGAGCCGAGTACTCGCCAGTTCGGCTTGCCTGCGTAAAGCAGTGCGCGTATTAGATAGTTCTGGAAGTTGCGAACGTCGAAACCGACCCTTTTGATGCGCTTGATCAAGTTGTTGACCGCTTCGGTGGGACCGTTGCTCATGAGGGCCAAATGGAAGTTGCAGATCATTTTCGGTACAGGCGACTGCGAGCGCTGATCGACCCTATACGAACTATAGAGCATTGAGGCGAACTTGCAGGAGAGACCCGAGCCGGTGCGGTGCCACTCGTAGTCCGTGTTGCGGCTGCTTTTAGGACCGTGGCGATGGCGTGTGAGTCGGTGGTGACCGTGACCTGCAGGGGCGGGTGGCGGCGTAAGTTTTAGAATTCGCCCACCTGAAGTCAGGGTTGATTAACCAAGGATGATCTGGAAATACGAGTGTCGAAATCTTCGGCGACTACCACATGGGCCCTAAAGAAGGATGAGAGCCTAATTCTGCAATCTCTGAAAAACAGCTGGTGTCATTGGAGGACGGCTCTGCAACCCTTGCGAAAATCCTGGTTCTGTAGGGTTTTATCTGATACCTTCGGTGGGTTGGGCCAGCGGCGAGTCGCTGGAGAAATCATGTCAAGTAACTTGCTTCTAACTGAGGGCATCGACTCAATATCTTGAAATACCTGCACATTTTTAACTCAAACCTATGGCGAGGGAGCCCTGGAGCTGCCTTCTGTTCATAAGAGGTCAAGGAGTCCTAGGTCGAAATGCTTCTATTCCGACCACAAGCTTCCCAGCCATGGTTGCATGTAATATCGGAGCGGTCTGGCGAGAGCCCTTGTCGTTATGGCACTGTTGCAATGAAGTCGATGATTGTCGACGCTCTCGAACCTGCTCTCTACGAGGTCCGCTGCTTGATGGCCTAAACAGGTTCCGGCTCGAAATAGTCGATGCGACCGCTACGTATCGAGGCTAACCGGCTGGCAAATGGCAAAACTGGTATGCGGCCTACCCTCCTAGCGCCCGACGTACCACCTCTTGGAGTTCTGAAGTGATTCTGGTCTGCTCCTCGACGGCCTTTGCGATAGTTGCCTGCAGGTCCTTCATCCCCTGCACCTCTTCAGCGATCGCCTTTACAGCTTCTGTAGCTCTGTTGACTGCTGACTGGACGGTGTCGACTCGTTGATCAATCTGCTCGGCTGCAAGACCTGCGTCTCTGGCAAGATCCTTCACCTCTGAGGCGACCACTGCAAAGCCGCGACCGGCTCCACCTGCGCGAGCAGCCTCGATGGCTGCATTTAGCGCCAATAGGTTTGTCTGGCGAGCTATACCCTGAATGTCACTGGTTACGACGGCGATTGCCGCACTTTCGGCCATCAGATCTCCCATTGAGCCTTGTGCATTTGCCACCGACGATACCGCTGAGCCGGCCGATTCCACTGCTCGTTGGGCAGTTCGAGAGATCTCTTCAATCGCTGCAAGCATCTGGTCGCTGGCTGAACTGACGGATTTCAGCGCAGTCTGTCGCTTGGTCACTGGCATCAATGCAAAATAGACCCCTAGGAAAGTTTGCTCTGCATCGAACGCCGGAGCAAGATAACCCTCGATCCACTCGTCTCCTACCTCATAGAGCTGCCATACGGGAAGTTTGTCATACTGTTCAAGTACTTCTTGCCGATACTGGGGGAAGGGGAGTAGTTCATATAGTGGGGTTCCAATTGCTTTGGATATGGGAACGCCCAAGAACGGTTCGATCGATCGAAGTACCCCAATTGCAAATGGGTTGGCGTACACAAGCTTCCAGCCTGAGCTCTTATCTGCGTAGGCGAGACCACGTGGGGCGCCATTTGTGCCAAGCACGACCCGTCGATTTAGCTCAGCTTCTTCCTCGGCGGCTTCGAATTTAGAGATCTTCGTGTCAAGCTCAGTTATTCTCGCTTGGAGTGCAGAAATAGTCTCGAGCTGAGCCGCATCCTGGTGTAATTCTCGAGTACGTCGAGCACCGCCTTGGCGGCCCTCCGTAGTCTTGAAGATTAGAGCCACTATTTGGCCTCCTTCGCATCCTCCCCAGAACTGACTGAAGGATCAGGCGATCTTTTGGAGAGTTGATATTCGGTCGGCAGAAAGTCAATCACCCTTGAACAAGAGCAAATTAATAAAACCGTGCATTTGCTGAAATTGCAGCAAATGCATTGAAATGGGCGCAGGTAGTTGCGTGTCGTTCGAGGCATTTTACCTCTGAGTTGCACCACCTTTGAAAGCAAAGACAGCCCTAGAGCTGGGACTACGATCAATTGGGCGAGTTTCGATGATCCGCACCTTGGAGATTCCTGCCCTCTTCCCTAGCCCGACAGGATCTTTCAGGTGCAAAACTACAAAGTTCACCACCGCACAGTCACTTCGTGCACCGCAACCCCCGGGAAATAGATGGTCCTAAACCCTTCCTAAAGGTGCTAAGTGAGGCGAATATCCTGCCGATCTGTGCACGGTCCCTATCCATGGTGGCTCGTCTATATTTCATGCCAATAGCAAGCCGCTGCATCGACGCCGACTACGGTGCCGTGTCCTCCAAAGACCATTTCGGTATCCCAAGTTGTTCGCCCATTTCAGATCCGTTGAAAAGTTTGAGATGATCTGGACCCAAGTTGTCTCGTGCGTTAGGTCTTCTCGTGCACGCTGGGGGTAAGAGGTGGCTCAAAGTGCTGCAGATTACATTTTGCGAACTAGTTCAGTCGTCTACCGCGTGGCAGTTTGGCTCGGCCCGTTGATTCTTGACGCTGGACTCCCCATAAGGTTACCGAACCTGTGGAGCGTTGTACTGATTGCCTGCTCACGGAGATAGCGCAGGAGTTCAATACGCCCAGTGGTGACCGGCGGCCTATGGTCAACGTAAAAGTGCGGGTCCTTCAAGAGAGCTTCCAGATTCTCTTCGCCCACGAGCCTGATTCGTGCGTGGCTTCGTGCTGCGACTCGGGTGATGAACGTTTCCGTTGACTCTACGTACGCAGCGGGAGGTGCTAGAGGTAGTAACCCTGCATCGGCTAAACTTACTTCTGAATGCGTCCCCACACACGCTGCGGCAACGAGGACTCTAGCAAGCCTGTAAGGGTCCGAACCGCTAGCTCCCCTGATTATGAGAGACGGTAGGGGCCTGTATCTCAAGGTGTTTGACTCGTGAGTCAGTCCCGATGGATCATGGACCTTCTCGAAGTAGTGCCTCCACCAATATCCGTCGCTCCCGAGTGCGAACTCGAGCTGTTCGAGCTCTGAAGTAGTCAGAGCACCGTTCAAAGAGTTCGCCATGCGTCTGGCATCTGGGACAGCAGGTCCGAGGTTCACTGGAGCCGTACCGGAATCTTCCCAGTGGCCAAACTGTGTTAGATAGTTGGGCCCGCCGGCCTTTGCACCTGGACCTACGACGGAACCCTTCCATCCGCCAAAGGGTTGTCTTTGTACCACCGCCCCGGTGATTGGTCTGTTGATGTAAGCATTTCCGATCTCGACCCTCTCCAGCCACTTTGACTGTTCGGTCGGATCGAGCGATTCGATGCCTCCGGTCAATCCAAAGTCTGTGCCGTTTTGAATCTCGATCGCCTCTTCAAGGGTCGAGGCGGCGATGATGCCAAGGACAGGTCCGAAGCACTCGGTTCTGTGAAACCAAGAGTTAGCTTTTACGCCTTCTATGATTCCGGGAGACCACAGGTTGTCATTGGGATCGAGCAGTCTCGGCTTCACCAGCCACGACTGACCTGGATCAAGATCATTAAGCGCTCGTTCTAATTTGGGCGTTGGAGGTCCGATCAATGCGCCCATCGCCGACTCCAAGTGACTGGAATCGGCCACAATCAGAGATTCCGTGGCGTCTTTGAGTTGTCTTCGGAAGCGAGGCGAATTTGCGACACCTCCGACACAGATCGCAAATGATGCAGCCGAGCACTTCTGACCTGCGTGACCAAAAGCAGACCTGACCAGGTCGGACACAGCCTGATCCAGATCGGCTGCCGGGGTCACGACTATGGCATTCTTGCCAGATGTCTCGGCAAATAGCGGCGTATGGGGAGCGAGCCCTCTGAAAAGTCCAGCGGTATCAATGGAACCCGTCAGGATTATGCCGTTGAGCTTTGGATGGGCAATGAGATACTCTCCCACGGGTCCGTCTGGACAGTTCAAGAACTGGATCAATTCATTCGGTATGCCGGCCCTCCAACACGCTTCGACCGCAAAGTAGGCGGTCTTTGGCGTTTGAGGTGCGGGCTTCAGAATGACTGCGTTACCCGCTGCTAGGGCTGCAAATACCCCACCAATTGGTATCGCTAGAGGGAAGTTCCACGGCGGGACTACTGCGACTACGCCAAATGGAGTAAAAGTCGAACCGTCTGTGCAACTGAGGTACCTCAGCTGATCTGCGTAATAGTTGGCGTAGTCGATCGCTTCTGAGACCTCTACGTCCCCCTCTGAGACAGTCTTTTCGGCCTCATGGGCCATTATGGCAATGAGCCGATCGCGATCTATCTCGATCTGTGACGCAGCCGCCATTAGCATTCCTGCCCTGTCCTCAGCGGACAATGCCTGCCACTTGTGCGCTGCCTCTGATGCGGATTCGATCGCAAAGTCGATGTCCGTGGGAGTTGCTCGATGAGGCAGCTGAACAAGTGGAGGATCGAGGATGGCCTGAGCTAGGTTGTCCCTCGTTACGGAGTTGGTGGGATCTGAATCAGGACAGTTTGAGAAGCTAGTGCTTTGGGCCCGAATGGATACGTCGCGTCTGGGGACCGCTGAAACCTCGGATCTTGTGGCCAGTGCACTTCTGAAGCGACTCTCCTGTGCTGCAAAGACACCAGGATCACCAAGATCAGCCGCATGTCTCATGAAGTTCTCCCCGCTGGCGTTCTCCTCAAGTCGCCGAAACAGGTACGCGAGGGCCGTGTCGAAGTCCTTGTTTGAGACGATCGGCACGTATAAGAGCATGTGGCCGGTCGCACTCATAATCCTTCTCGCCAGATCCGGGGCCATGCCTTGCAGCATTTCGAAGTCGACTGCACCGGAGACATTTCTCGACTCGGAAAGGAGGTATGCCCACGCAATGTCGAAAAGGTTGTGCGATGCGATTCCGACCCTCAACGATTCTGCTTTAGTTGGATCAAGTGCGAAGTCGACCATCCGTTTGTAGTTTGCGTCGGTGTCCTGCTTGGTCAAATAAGGAGCTTGTTCCCAGTTGTGTGTCGCGGCGTCCACCCGCTCCATTGCCAGGTTTGCACCTTTGACGAGCCTTACCTTGGCCCTGGCACCGCCATCTTTCACTCGAGCCGTCGCCCACGCGCTGAGTTCTTGGAGGGCTGTAAATGAGTCCGGTAGGTACGCCTGGAGAACGATGCCTGCCTCTAGTTTCATAAGCTCCGGTTCACGTAGCAACTCCATGAAGGTATCGAGAGTTAGATGGAGGTCTTTGTACTCCTCCATATCAAGATTGACGAACTTGGACACCTCGAACTGTGCTGCTCTACGTAGGATTGGGCGGATTGCATCCTTGACACGAGTCAATGTGTGTTCATACGCCCACAGCTCTAGCCTGCAGGTGACTGAGGAGGCTTTTACCGATACATAGTCGATGTCCTCCCTGTCGAGTAGGTCAATTATTGCCTTGCGTCTCAGGTTGGCTTCTGCCTCGCCGAGCACCATCTCACCAAGGATGTTTGCATTTACCCTGAAGCCCTCTGACCGAAGCCGTGCGAGCGCCTGTGACAGTTCAGGGTCATTTTTGTTGACGACAAGGTCACCGACGAAGTGGCGGAGACGTGCTTTCGCTGCAGCAATGACGATTCTGGGTACATATTTCGATGCGATAGCACCAATCTTGAGCAGAACCAGGTCTGCTAATCCAAGAAAGCGCGGTCTTGCTCCGTTTGTAATCTGCCTCAGCTGTTCGGCAGCTACAACAGCGGACTCGGGCCTCAACACCCTGTCCGCAAAGGCGATAGAAAAAGCTAGCGAGGCCGGATCACCAGTTACTCGGTGGAGTCGTTTTGCCGCCTTGATTTCGGATCTGGGTAGGCGATCTGTAGAGCTACGAGTCCATTGACGAACTAAGTCGACCGCTTGGTCGGCTAGCTGGGACTCGAGTGATTCGGAGGTAATGAGCTTGGGGTCATTGGGGTTCAAACTTTTGGTGGCTCCATCTTCCGGACTTAGATTCTAGCCATATGGTTCTACCAAGTGAGAGTATTGTCAATTGAGGTCGATGCATCCGTGAGGTCACTGCGGCTTGAAATTGACTTAGCACGTACTCCGACCGACGCCGTGACCCATCCGAAATTGTCGCTGGAAGCATCAACGCTCGAATGGATCTTCGGATTGACAGCTATGGAGATCGCTATGACCGCTCCAACAAGCAACACTAGTACCGTGTCATCCAGTTGGGGAGTACCGATGCCGGAGAAGTCGATACTGTTGGCCCGGTAAACGCATCCATCCATCCATCCATCCATCCATCCATCTGATTTCATACTTTCCAACGCATATTCGATTCGCAAAGCCGAATCCGTCGATCCGTAGGATCATCGGATTCGGCTTACATTTATCCCAGAGTCAGATGAGTGGTTCGCCAGGAATCGGACAAAGTCGACTAATTGCACCAGGACCTAAATGCCGAGTAGTCCCTCTACCCCGCAGATGAAATCGGTCGATCCTACCTGGGTCTGCTCCTCACGTAAACGGTTACACCTGCAGCTTGAAAAAATCTTGACCTGAAATGATGGTTCAAGTAACTCAAGTTTGCACTTCCAATTCCGGCGTCCACTGTGCCAAGAATGACGGCATCGGCGGCGTGTAACCAGCCTGTGATAGTTGACTGGAGTTTGACATTCTGGTTGTCCTGGGGTTCGCCCGAAATACCTCTTACGTAGTATCGCTCTGTCCCGTTCCAATCGACAACGGGTGGACAGCCTGCACGGTCAGATGTGTAGTGGCCAGCGAGTATGGCGATCGCAGGGTCGTTGGTGACAACGCATCCGTGGACCGGAGACAGCATCTTCGCCATGGATTCAGTGACCACTGAAGCCCTTATCGGTGGCATGGTGGCCTGCTTCACATCGCCAAGCCAGACGAGTGAAAATATGGCGACGGCCAAAACAGCATAAAGATGCCGCCAATTTGATGCCTCGATTTTATGTTTGGACAACCAGCGCGGAGGTCGATACAAAGTACCGACTGCCAGGCCAACATAGGGTGCAAGGAATGCGCCGTAGTGATAGTAGTAAGACGGGGCGATCAACAGGCTGGTCCCCACGGCTACGGTCGACCAAAGTGCAATTCGACCGAGGGAAGTTCGCGAGGTCGGGCTGATGCTTTGGTAGGATCGCCTCATTACGAACAGGGCGGCCAAGGCAATCACGATAGCCACGGTTCCACCTATGACTGTGTAGGTCCGGGTTAGGTCGGAGAGGTATGAGATTCCTAGCAGGTTCGCAATTCGGCTTGGAACTCTCTCTCCGCTTGCACCTCTGATTGCCTGAGTCAACACGACCTGGCGTACTAGTTGAGATGGTGCCGTCAGGAGAAGTGGTCCTACCGTGGCAATGAACCCGAGAGCGGTGCCGACGGCGACTTTGACCGCGAAATCTCGCCTTGTTCGCCAGGTGATCACTAAAACTACCAGTACTGGAACTATTGCCCAGACTTTGGTGGCGCCGGCTAGTCCGAAGAGAACTCCAGATAACCAGAGTCTTCTTGAATCTTGGGTGATCGACTCTCCGGAAAGTAGTGCAATGACGGATAAGAGCGAAAGAAATACGAGAAACGGCTCGATTAGAACCGTTTGAGAGGCCTGAATCGTCGAGATCGAAAGCGCCATTATCGATGTCCCAATAAATATGGCCGAGTTGGTTCGTTTGCGAAGCAGGAATACGACTAAGCCAACGTTCAGCAGGCTGATCAGATCGGTAAACGCCCTAGCCAGTTCGAAGGCCGTCCGGACCCCAAGCTTGCTGGCCAACACTGCAGCCGGCGAGAGCCATACCGCTATGAGGGGTGGTTGGAGAAAAACGTAGTTCTTGTATGGGAGGACTCCGTGGATAAAGTTGAGTGCAGCTCCGAAGTAGACGCCGTCGTCGTATTCGACAACGGAGCCGATGTGGTCAGTCGAGATTGCCTGGACCGCCAGAACCATCCCACATAGGACAATTACTGAAACAACTATCTGCCAAGTGCGAGTGCTCCAAGGCTCTGATCTCCGCAGTGATACACCTCGGAGTTGTTGGCTATCCATCACGGAGAGCCTACTGAAGAGCGCTCTCCCTACTTCTCACCGGTTTCAAGCGCCGTCATGTGTCCTCGGAGGTCGCAACTCAGAGGTCTATAGATTTGGGTCGCGCACTCGACCCTGTCGATCGAGTTTGCTTGTTTGACCACACGGGCCGGGCCAGTGAAAACGCAACTTGGCCCGGGGAAGTCGATAGAGGACGCGGTAGCCTTCTCGATAATGGCTGCCGTAACTGGGCAATTTTCGTGCACATGAAATACTGTTACGAGTCAACTATCCACAAGCGCCGGGATTCCGTCTGATGTGGTTCGTGTGCACTCGAAAATAACCGATGTTGGCATCTGGCTGACATTGCAGCGTAGGTACCGTCGGGCTCACCGGATGAGACCTGTTACGTGCTCATCATGTGGGCCTCGATTGGCGGTTGTCGTCCAAGGGGCCGAGGATCAGCGCATGAAACTCAGGTAGGTAGGTAGTCCTACCTACCTACCTACCTACCTACCTACCTACCTACCTACCTACCTACCT
>JABEUN010000005.1 GCA_013044385.1 Acidimicrobiaceae bacterium | reverse complement strand
GTCCGGCAGATTGTTTAATGCCAAAGCCAGCTTGGTCCGCCGGATGGGTTTAGTGGAGGGTCGTGTGTAAGACGCTTGGCCCTCTTCGGCATGCTAGATAAATCGGCACCTTATAACTGCTATCTCGAGATCTCTGAACTGGTAGTTGTGTTCATATCGATGAGATCAGATCTTTGAGGCATCCACGGGCCACGACACGGCCCTCATTTGCCCGCTAAAGGTGTGTGATGCAGAGGATTTGTGGCCCGGTGATGCGCCTCACTTCCCACCTAGGAGTCCGTCGACGAGGTGAAGCACTATGGGGACCAACGGTGATTTGTCATTAAATCTTAGGTTGAAAGCAACTCTTGAATTGCCGACGCGCTTGACTTGGTTTACTCCTTGAATTACCGCGGATTCACCGTGATCTGGGACTAAATGAACGGCCCAGATACCATCAACTCGAGACAGTAAATAATGTCCAGTTATGTTCTTCTGGGGCCTTCGCATTGCCTCATTTCTGGCGAAAACGGGATTCGACACCTTCGAGTCACATTCGCAGAACCTGCATGGCCGATCCGGGGGCGCGGACCATTGTCCGCGATGGCCCGGGTCGACCATGCAGAGCTGCGAATCAGATTGGCGAACTCTGCCCTCCCGTTCAGCGTTTATAGACGTAGGGGGAGTGACTTCTATCCGCCTACGATGCGGTCGACTGAGCAAAGAGTGTCGAAGGGCTAGTGGAGATTGAGGCGACGACTCCACCGTCGACGAGAAGGTCCGTACCGGTGATGAAGGATGCGTCTGGGCCGAGCAAGAATGAGACGACATTAGAGATGTCGGACGGAGTCCCGATACGGCCCGTGCCTGACCCTTCGATCATGGCGCGCATGAACGTACCTGATGGTCCTTCTAGCTCCAGTTTGCCCATAGACGTAGAGATGACGCCCGGGCTGATGCTATTGATGCGGCCCCCTCGCTTACCCCAGGCCATGCTTGCGTGGCGAACTCGAAGCTGATTGGCGCGCTTGGCAAGACCATAGGCGGAGCCGGGGTCACTCAGGGCGGCAACAATCGGTAGTGCTAGTAGTGACTCTGGCTCGGTTGTAGCCAGTGCGAACTCCTCTTCTGTTGTCAGATGGCTGGACATGTAACCCGCCATGCTGGAGATGATCACGCCTGCGCCACCTTCTGCTATGAAGGTGGCAAAAGTATCCAAAACTAGGGCCACCCCCAACAGATCGACATTCACGATTGCCGCGACAGGTGCTTGTGCGGGAGATAGTCCGGCCGTATTGATGAGTTGGTCGACCCGTCCTATCGCCGCAGCTGCATCGGCAAGCGCTTGCACTGACGCGCGTGATGAAACGTCTACTTGCCGGGATGTAGCATCGAAACCGTCCGCCTTCAGCTCTGTGACTCGGCGAGCTAGTAACTCTTCGTTGAAATCGGCGAGAACGAGCTTCTTCCCCGGTCCTTGACGTCTGGCGATTGCTTCGCCCATTCCACCGATACCGATGATGACCACAACATCCTTGGACATCTGTGCTCCATTCCGCATTATCGAGACGGTGCGTCTCGATAATATCCATTGTATAGCTCCGCTACGGTTAAGTGCATGCCATCGGTCGGACCGGGAAGGTCGAGGAGCGAACAGTCGAGGACTTCGATCTTGATAGCGACGCGAGATCTGGTTGCCGAACTCGGGTATGAGCGCGTCACCATCGAGAGTATTGCCGCCCGTGCTCACGTTGGAAAGCAGACGATCTATCGGTGGTGGAGTTCGAAGAGTGCCATTCTGGCGGATTGTATTCTCGACGGACTGGTGCTTCTTCCACAGGAACTTCCACCAGAGAACGATGACATCCGAATTTCATTGACCGAATGGCTCAGAGGCGCCCTTGGTGCGATGGCTGATCCGGATAGTGCTTCATTGATACGAGGACTTACCTCAGCAGCGGCTGATGACCCCGATCTAGCTTTAGTACTGTACGAACGTCTCACCGAACCGTACGAGTCGAGCATCGCTGCACGCCTGGAAGAAGCCGCCGAGCGTGGTGAACTAAGAAGCGGTATTTCGGCCGCAGACGTGATTGAGATGTTGTTCGGAACCATTCTCTATCGTCTCCTCAGTCGGCTGGATATGGGTCCTCACGTTGCTGAGAACATAATCGAGATGTTGTTCTCTGGTCTGGGCCCCACGTAGGGGCCGACGTGTACCCAAACTGTCAATAGAAAATTGTTGGGTGAGCGATAATCCAAACACTGGCTGCTCAGGCATGGTTTTGCATAGAATGATGGACCTAGAACGGACACGGCTCAACCACTGGTCTGAAGAAGACCATTGGTTGGTCTACTAAGACGAGCCTGATATGTGCAATATCGCAGCGTTGGACAAGCGAGGAAGCAGCTTGGCGTAAGGCTGGAATTAGCGCGATGTCATTTGCTGCTAAAGCAGGAGCCAGGTGGTGAGCACTCCTTTTGGCCTTTACACTTTGGAATCTGGAGTCTTGGCCTTGGAACATCATGGACGGGCGGCGCCACAACATGTTTTGTCCCGACGATTTCCGATTCTTGTGACAGCGCGGTGCCACTACGCGATGGACGGGGTGGGACCCATGGCCCTGATCGATGTGGAATGCAACCTAGTACTGCACGGAAGCTGAGCGACTTTTTTGCAGCTCACGGCTGTCAATCTAGGGCCATGTTAGGTCGCAGCTGGTGAACTTGATCGATGAGCTCACCAAGAAAATGGATTAGAAAAGGTATCAATGCGATAGCACCCATGAGCGACTCAGGCAGATGCTTCGTAGACGCGCAAATGCTCCTTTCCGGCGGTTTAGTTCACCACGCCAGCGTCTCCCGCAGCGTGCGATTTTATTGGTTGCCACGATGCAGGACGTATTCACCACTACCTTTACTTGGATCTATCACGGCCTACGTATGGAAAGCTCTGGACTCGACCTACTCGACCACAGGTGGAACTCTAAACGTTTATCGGTTGGTGAGGTGGGGCATTGTCTGGATAATTGTTCTCTGCTTCGTGCCAATTTAAATTTGGCTTTGATTTCGGTGGTTCGAGTCGCTGGATAAAAACCTACTCCTCTGGTGCGGATCTGAATTGAGCCTCGTAATCAAGTAGCTGGTCGGGTGGGTGTAGCTTCGAATGTGGACCCGATTGGTTTTCGCGGATTTGAAGAGGTGGGCGGAGTGAATCTCGAGATAGTTGGACTGGCTGAACATCACCTCGAGAGGCTGACCGAGCTGGATCCGACCGGTAGTACAGCGAGAGGGACCGACGGAGACGAGGCAAGACTCACCGATGTCTCTCCCGATGGGATTTCTGAGCTGGACCGGTTGAATAGGGAGACCCTCTCTAAGGTCACCTCCATAGTTGTCGGCAACCCGACCGACAAGATGCTTATTGACTCGATGTCTGAGAGGTTAAACAGCCAGATCGAACTGTTTGAAAGTGGCGTTTGGATGAGGGATCTGAATATCCTCTTCTCTCCGCTGCAGAGTATGAGACTTGCTTTTGATCTCATGGCTAAGACCACAGAGGAGGAGAAGTTCAACTTCATCAAGCGAGTTCAATCTGTTCCCGCGCTCATTGGACAGATGATCTCCACACTTGAACTGGGAAAATCTAAAGGTGAACTGGCATCGCGGAGGCAGGCGGTCGAATGTATGCGACAAGCACGAGCTCTAGCTGGCGATACTGGATACGGATTCTTTGGACGATTAATGGCGGGGTCGAGTCCATCAGCCAACGCCGTTCAAGCGGACGCGGCAAAGGCCCTACAGAGGTTCGCAAACTATCTTGAGGATGAGTATTTGCCGTCTGCTCCGGATCGGGACGGTGCGGGTGGAGCGGAATGGAAGCTTCGCTGTAGGCAGTTCAATGGCATGGAGTTCGATCCCGAGGATACCTACGAGTGGGGATGGGAAGAGCTGAGGCTAGTCCAGAAAGAGATGGACCAGATAGCAGCCGAGATATCTCCCGGGACTCCCCTCCAGGAGGTTTTCAGACAGCTGGACAATGATGAGAAGTTGAAGATCACTGGTGAAGCTGAGTTCCTTGGCTGGAATCAGTCTGTCATCGATAGGGCAATGGCTGTACTTGTGCAGAGCCACTTCGACATTCCTGAAGCGGTACAGAGATGTGAGGCGATGCTGGCTCCGCCTGGAGGTGCAGCTGCAATGTACTACACGAGGCCGTCGTCTGACCTTTCCCGTCCGGGCCGCACTTGGTATCCGACGAGGGGGAGGTCCAACTTCTCACTGTGGAATGAAATGACCGTCGTCTACCACGAGTCTGTACCTGGACATCACCTTCAGCTTGGACTCATTACATACCTGGGTAACAGGTTGAACGCGTTCCAGCGTGTGCTCGGCCAAACGTCGGGATTGAGCGAAGGCTGGGCGCTTTATGCAGAGAGTTTGATGGACGAGCTCGGTCTGTTTCCAGGACCGGCGTTCCGACTTGGCATGTTCTCATCTCAGGCATTCAGATCTGCCCGAGTCGTCGTCGATATCGGGCTTCACCATGGATACGAGATACCAGATGGATGGGGAAGGTTCTCAGGTGAAAGATGGACTCCTGATCTGGCAGTTGATTTCATGGTCGAAGTCACCGGACTATCCCGTGAGTTCATGAGCAGCGAGATTGACCGATACCTCGGAGTTCCTGCCCAAGCTACGTCGTACAAGTTAGGACATCGGGTCTGGCGGGAAGCCCGTTTTGCTGCGGAACGCTCAAAAGGAAGCGCGTTCGATTTGAAGTCATTCCACATGGAGGCACTCGGACTCGGATTCGTGGGACTGGACCAGCTCCGAAGTGCGTTCGAAGGATGATTCGACGATTGGAATGAACGGTTCGTGCTCTGTGCGAATTCCAGGAACGCTTTGACTGAATAGGTGGCGTTTTACGAGATCTGCGGGGCTGTTGCGTGGCTGACCACGTGGGCACCCCTGTGGGCTCTGCCCTGTTCCTAGCTAGTTAGCAGCCCACATTGCGATGCTCGATGCCTCTAAATGCGGACGAGTCTGACATGGGTGATCCCATCTGTAAATCGCAATTTCTTTCAATTCAGCGCTGGGGTACTGGAGGCTGTGGGTGCTATGGGACCGTCTGAGCTTCCGAACTGTACTGGAATATTGGAAGCTTGCGGAACGCAGTTGCTAGTAAGCCTCCCAGAATCATGACCCATAGCTTTCCAACCAACTGGCCTTTGAGAGCTAAAGCGAGCGGGATGCCAGCGAGGCTGAGAAACACAACGGAGTCGATCACGTCGCTGACTATGCCTGACACGAGAACGGCTAGGGGAAAGCTTCGCCTTTGTATCGGGGTGTACACGGCAAAGTCTGCCGATTCGGATATCAGGAAGGTGACTCCCGATGCAAATGCGAGATGTGTGCTCGATACGAACGCCGAAATTCCCGCACCAATGAGTATCGCAGCGACGCCAATTCTCATGCTGGTGAGTCTTTGCAGAAGGTCTCTTGCCACGAATGCGAAGGCGGCCAAATAGACGCCCGATGGTGCACTTAGGCCGAAACCAACAGGAAGTACGTGCGCTCCCGGTATCGCAGTTCCTACGTTGGCGATCATCCAGTTCGCCCCCACGATCACCAAAACGTAGACGACGAAGGCGGAGATCGCAGCATATCGCCTACGTTCGGTCAGTGACATTCCTGCTGTATTTGCAGTCGGCTGTTTCAACGGTGCCCAGTTCTGGTGACGGAATCGTAACCTGCTACAAGACTTGTGAGTTCGCTGTATGTATCGCCGTTGAGGTTCTCGGCAAATCTTGTGGCAACTGGCTTGATAGCTATGCCACCCCGCGGATTGAAGTCTCCATAGACCCTCAAATAGAGCGGACTCATCGCTTTGGTCAGATCATCGGCGATCAAGTTCACGCAGTCCTCGTGGAAAGCACCGTGATTGCGGTAGGAGAACAGGTACAGCTTGAGGCTCTTCGATTCGACCAATAGATCCTTGGGGATGTAGGCGATCTGAATTCTGCCAAAGTCGGGCTGTCCGGTCATCGGGCAGACAGACGTGAATTCGTAACAGTCGAGACCAACTACGTACTTCGATCCGGGATGCTTGTTGTCGAATACTTCGAGTCCATCCGCAGATGGTTTGTCGAAGCCGTATCCGCTGTTCGGGTTACCCAAAAGTGTGAGCTTGGAGGTGTCGCTGGCAGTTTTATCAGGCATGTATCGAACTCCCTCTCGCTCCTGTGGCGCCAGATCTAGTAAAAATGATCGATTACCCAGCCTATTCGGGTGGCATCGGTCCGTTTGCGGCCGAGTCGCATTGCCTAAGTCGGGACTGAGGCAATGCCGTGGCGATCTGACGGTCTAAGTGCCGAGCGGGCGCTGGGTATTTGGCATTTGACGGATTGTACTTCGGTGTTTATATTGCATAAATGGTGAAGTGTGTCGCAGTCTGATGAAAATGGTGGGCCCGATCGGTCATCGGCATCCGACGCGGTATATCAACTTATACGAGAGCGCCTTTTGCACGGCTACTATCCCCCCGGAAAGGCGCTGCGGGAGATAGAGCTTTCAACCGAACTTAGCTTTTCCAGGACGCCCGTACGTGAAGCGCTGCGTCGACTGGCGAGCCAAGGACTGGTCGATTTCGTCCCGAATAAGGGAGCCAAAGTTGCCACTTGGAGGCAGGCCGATCTCCTTCAGATCTTCATTTTGCGCGCCAATCTTGAAGGTTATGCGGCCAGACGCGCCGCCGTTGAGATCACCGACGAATCGATAGGGACACTTACTGCGATAAGCCGCGCTATGGAGGCGGCGGCGATGTCAAAAAGCGATAGTCGGGCTGATGTTCTATCTGACCTAAATGACACCTTCCATCATGCGATTATGAGCTCTTCGGGAGATGGTCGAATTGCGGGAGTGACCGAAGGTATTCAACAGGTCGGTCTGGTGTGGCTGACGTTTCATCGCTATACGGCTGAGCAGTTGGAAAGGTCGTTGCACCACCATAGGGAATTGATCCACGCGTTTCAGCAACACGATCCGGACTGGGCCGAGTCGGTGATGCGTTGTCATATATTCGCTGCTCGGTCAGCGCTGTCGGAATCGTTGCTCTTAGCGAGCAGGTACTAGTACTTCGGAACCGAAATTCGAAGGGTGAAACGGTGAGTCGTTCTCTACAGTTCTAACCTCTTGGTGGTCCCGACCTCAAGAAACTTGCAACCTGTAAGGAACCTTCTCATCTAGCTGAGATTTATAATCGGTCCAAGCACGCAAGTGGTGTCTGCATATCTGGCTGGAGTGGGTCGTGGCTGCCTAGAGCTAACGTCATACCCATGAGTTCAGCTCCGGAGTCTAAGGCGGTAGTGCTACTTAGCGGTGGTCTGGATTCGGCCACAGCGCTTGCCGTGGCGATCGCTGAAGGGTACGACTGCTATGCGATCAGCTTTGACTATGGACAGCGTCACCGGATCGAGCTGTCGTCGGCATCACGGGTTGCTAAGACACTCGGCGCTATCGAACATCGCGTGATAACGGTGGGGCTGTCATCTTTCGGAGGCTCTGCACTCACGGGTCAAATAGACGTCCCAAAGCACGCCGACGTATCTGAGGTCGTTGCGGACATTCCAGTAACTTACGTCCCTGCGCGAAACACTGTATTTCTTTCGCTCGCTCTAGCTTGGGCTGAGGTGCTTGGTAGCACGCGAATCTTCATAGGAGTAAACGCCCTCGACTACAGCGGATATCCAGACTGTAGGCCCGAATACATTGCTGCCTTCGAGGCGATGGCGAATTTGGCTACCAGAGCTGGCGTCGAGGGCTCAAGGCGACTCGAGATCGTTGCTCCCCTAATAGCTATGTCCAAAGCAGAGATCATTCGGCTCGGGATTGAGTTGGGGGTCGACTATTCGATCACCCACAGCTGCTACGACCCGTCCTTCGATGGTAAGCCGTGCCTGCACTGTGACTCATGTCTGCTTAGGATCAGGGGATTCGAAGAGGCAGGATTGAGAGATCCTTTGCTCGACTCTTGATGATGGTGGGATTTCTGCAAGCGGGCAGCTCCACCGTCTGAGTTCATCAAAAAGTGTCCATCTACTAGTCAGCCTTGGTGGCGAGCCAGCTCGCCGCGCCTCTCGAGATAGCTGCGCACCATGAGTAGTACAGCGGCTCCTTCGCCGGCGGCCGAAGCCAGCTGCTTGGTGGAGCCGGCCCTAACGTCTCCAGCTGCAAATACGCCAGGTATCGACGTTTCTAGGTTCTCCTTAGTACAGATGAATCCGCGGGAATCGAGTTCGATTGTTTTTGGGAGGAAGGAGGTGTTGGGCGTCAGCCCGATGAAGATGAACATGCCATCGGGATGAAAGACTTTCGCTTCTCCTGTGACGCTGTTGATTGTGGAGACTCCGCCTAACCGACCGGAATCTGTCTTGATCAGTCGATCGATGGAAGTATCGGTGTGTATCTCGAACTTCGGATTCGACCTCGCCTTGTCTTGGAGCAGTTTCGAGGCCGCCAGTTTCGAAGTTGCCTCGAGAACGGTAACTCGTTGCGCGAAGTTCGTGAGAAATAGTCCCTCTTCGATCCCAGAATTCCCCCCTCCCACTACCAGAAGCTCTTTGGCACCTTTGTAGAAGGGGCCATCGCAGGTGGCACAGAAGTGCACCCCGGCACCTATCAGGTCGTCTTCACCTTCGACACCGAGCCGGCGGTAAGAGGAGCCACTTGCGATGACCACTGCTGAGGCGGAGTAATTCCGCCCACCATCGGTGAGGACATCGATCGTTCCATCTGGTTCAGACTCTATTCCAGTTACATTCGCCGCCTCGAGCATCTCGACACCGTAACGACGAGCGTGCTCGACAAACCTATCGGCAAGCTCAGCCCCAGCTATGCCCTCAGGAAAACCTGGATAGTTATCTATCCGCTCGGTCACTCCGGCCTGGCCCCCGAGCCCGCTCCTGTCTATAACCAAGGTCTGGAGTCCTTCTCTGGCAGCGTAGAGGGCCGCGGATAGACCTGCTGGGCCACCGCCGATGACGATTAGGTCGTAGTTGTCCCGGCTTCCTTCGAGTTTGAGTTCCAGTTTGTTGGCCAACTCAGAGTTGGAGGGTTCAACGAGTATGGATCCGTCTGGGAAGATGATTGTCGGGATGATGGTCTTGCCGTTGTTGTGCTCCTCAACCAAGAATCGTGCAGCCGGGTCCAATTCGATGTCGACGTAGCTGAAGGGAACTCGGTGATCGACAAAGAACTTCTTGGCTCTTTTACAGTCCGGACACCAGTTGGCGCCGAGGACCATGACCTTCTCTTCCATCTAATTCTCCTCAACGGTCGGCCGAGAATCGAGCAGTCGGCTAGGGACTCCTCCGAAGTACTCGGAGGCCCACCTAGATTTGCTAAACCTCAGGGACACACTGATTATGCCAAGCAATTCAATTGTGTTCTTGCAACTTCATTTCATGCCGACGGTCGCATAAGTTGGACAACTTAGGGATTCACTAAGTTTGCCGGACCTAGTTTTGAGTTTGCGATCTTCATCACGCACCTTTTGTGGAGTACTGATTGGGGTAGTTTGGGTACTTTGACCAAGAAGGTCACCGTTGTTGCGGTGATCTTGGCTCTGGCTGCCATGCTGTCGCAGTTGCTCTCATTCCAAGGCTCAGTTGGAGGAGGTGGCCCAACGGTCTCCTCTGGGCAGTCCTTGCCCTCTCGGGCCGGCAGGATAGTACTTATCTCACCAAGGGCCGCTCAGACCGTGCTTGGACTGGGCGCGTCTGGCGCATGGTGGTCGGGGCCAATTTATGGCTTCGGCGCCGCGACTAGAGCTAAGGTAGGACAGCTTCTATTCTCCTCGTCCGGTCTCGAACTGTCCGACTTTAGATATAACCTCGGCGGGGGTGGCGTAGGCGTTACAACGCCATGGAAGGCCCCGCCCAATTTGATGGGTCCGAGAGGCACAATCGACCTTAGCAAAGATCCAGCTGGACTCTTCTTCTTGGAGCAGGCTCACTCCTACGGTGTCAGGAGTCTTACCGGGTTCGTCAATTCGGCACCTCGACAGTTCGTCTCCAACGGTGCGAACTGTGGGGGTACCCTTCTAGCTTCGAAGATCCCAGCCTTTGCCCACTATTTGACGGCTGTATCGGTGCAACTACATAGACAGTTGGGGATAAACCTCAATTACGTCTCTCCGATGAATGAACCAGCAGGATCGCAGAAGGCATGCCGGCAGGAAGGAATGGCCGTACCGGTTTCCGAAAGAGCCAATCTGGTGATCACGCTGGGGAAGGATCTTGCTAGGAGTGCGCCGTGGAGTCATGTGATGGCCGACGAGTCATCCACCATTGTCCGTCAGGCTACTGAACAGCTCCCCAAGTGGGCATTTACTAAAGGTGTCTCGAAGTATCTGGCTGTTTTCGCCCATCACGGTTACGACTTCCCGACAGATGAGCAGCTCTCTACGTTCGCATCACTCGAACACAAATTACATCGTCCTTCCTGGTCAACCGAGATCTGTTGTTATGACGGAGCGAGTTTCGGATATCAATACGATCCGACGATAACCTCCGGAATTTGGTTGGCTCATTACATCTATCAGCAGTTCACCTTCGGAGGAGATTCCGGGTTTGATTGGTGGACTGCACTCTCCCCAGATCTCGGCTGTTCGCCGAGCTTGTCGCCGGGTTGTTTTCGCCAAGTCAATGCGCTCGGCAGGAATGACGGACTCGTCTATTACGACCTCTCGGGAGCTACCAATGGTGACCGAGCCCTATACAAGACCAAACGGTATTTCGTATTCGGAAACTTTTCCAGGTATATACGTCCTGGATACAGAATCCACAAGGTGACTGGATTTACCAAGGGCATCGAGGTGGTCGCAGCTAACAAGGGATCCAGGTGGGTTGTTGTGCTTATTGATCATCAACCGGCTGGGAGTCGTCCGCTAAGGGTCGATATCGAGCTTCCCCTCTCTCACGGGATCGAACCGACAAGTGTGAATGGAGTGGTAACTTCGGCCACCCAATCCTGGGCGAATGCTCCGTCGGCCTCCATTGTGGGTACTTCAGTTCGATGCATTGTCGACTCTCAGAGCGTCACCACCTACGCCATTCAAGTGGGGAGCTGATAAGTGCTACTAAAGCTGAGAATTTCTTCCTTGTAACTTTGTTCGGATTTTGACGGTTTAGCATTCGGCGAGTGGCAAGATAGAGACATGAAGTCACCAGAAATGACAGCAGTGATACTCGCAGCCGGTCAGGGTACCCGAATGCGCTCCACCCGCCCCAAGCCGCTCGCGATGATCTGTGGTAAGCCGATGCTTCGTCACACACTCGAGGCAGTGGTTGGCACAGGTGTCGTATCTACTGTGGTGGTGGTAGTGGGTTACGGAGCTGAGATGGTGCGCAAGGAGGTCCTTGAGTCCGATCTTGACGACCTTGGCACCAAGGTGATCTTCGTGGAGCAAAAGGTGCTTCGCGGTACGGGTGATGCGCTCGGAGTGGCGCTGACGAAGCTCCCGGATCCGGTGACTGCTGGACCAGATTCCCCTACAGAGGTGCTGGTAGTACCGTCAGATGTTCCATTACTACGTTCCGAAACCCTCCTCGAGCTAATCGGAGCTCACCGTTCTTCCTCTTCAGCGGTGACCATTCTCACAACAAAGGTCGCCGACCCTGCCGGATATGGAAGGGTGGTACGTAAGCCCTCAGGAGAGGTCATTTCGATTGTTGAGGATCGCGACTGCACAGAGGAGCAGAGTCGGATCGATGAGATTAATACCTCGATTTACCTCTTTGAACTAGCACCCCTACCTGCCTCTTTGCGGAGGCTTTCTCCGTTCAACTCGCAGAACGAGTACTACCTCACTGACACGATTTCAGTACTCTCCCAGGCCGGTTACGGCGTGTCTGGCGAGTGTGTGGTTGATCCGAAGGAGGCAATGGGGGTGAATGATCGTGGTCAACTTGCCGCAGCAGAGGCTGTGATGAGGGGGCGAATAAATGATGCGTTGATGGCAGCAGGTGTCACATTGGTGGATCCTTCGTCGACTTATGTCGATTCCTCTGTACTTATCGCTCCCGATACAACGGTGTGGCCGGGGACAATTCTGCGTGGTCACTGCGTCATTGGCTCGGGAGTGGAACTAGGTCCTGACGTCACCCTTGTAGACTGCATGGTCGGAGACGGTGCCCGTCTCCGGAATGTCGTCGCTGATGCGGCGCATTTTGGTCCCGGGTGTGATGTAGGCCCGTACGTTGTCGTCCGAAGTGGCGTCAAGGTGGAAGCTAACACGACCGTGGCGCCATTTACGACTTTGGAGTAGTGACTTGGAACTTGTCCCGAGGAAGAGGCTGGAGATCTACTCAGGTAGGTCGCATCCTGAACTAGTTCGGGCGGTGGCAGAGAATTTGCATATCGAACCCGGTGCGGTGTCTCTGCGAGAGTTTGCAGATGGTGAGATCCACTGCCGCTTCGGCGAATCGGTCCGTGGCAAGGACATCTTCATTGTCCAGAGTCATTCCAAACCCGTAAATGACTCCATAGTCGAACAATTGATCATGATCGACGCCGCCAAAAGGGCGTCTGCCAAGCGAATTACTGCAGTTTGCCCATACTTCGGCTACTCACGCCAAGATCGGAAGGCTGCTGGACGAGAGCCGATCACGGCAAAACTGGTCATGGACATGCTCGCTGCAGCGGGAGCTGATCGAGTGATCACAATCGATCTGCACTCCGGGCAGATTCAGGGTTTCTTCAATGGACCCGTTGACCATCTCACTGCGATGCCAGTTCTGGTGGACTACCTGCGGGAGTTCGAGGGTTCCGATTTGGTTGTGATCGCGCCGGATGCAGGCCGAGTGAAAGTCGCATCGAGATTCTCCCAGCTGCTGAATCTGGACCTCGGCTTTGTCCACAAGAGGAGGCCAAGAGGCACGTTCAATGTTGTAGAGGCGCTCGACATCGTGACGGAAGTGGACCTGAGGGGTAGAAGGTGTGTGATCATTGACGACCTCATCGATACTGCTGGAACCATATGTGCAGCCGCGGAGCTACTGAAGAAGAGGGGCGCCACGGAGGTCTGGGCGATGGCCACACACGCAGTTCTTTCTGGACCGGCAGTGGACCGACTCAAGGCATCTGAGATAGGCAGGGTCGTGGTAACTGATACCCTGCCACTCCCTCCCGAGGCATACTTTGACAAGCTTGAGGTGCTGTCAGTTGCAAGGATTATCGCCCAAGCGATCGGAGCTGTGTTCGAGGACAGCTCTGTCTCTGAGATCTTCCAGGGTGACAATCTCATCTGATAACTCGACCCAAGGTTGTAGAGTATCGTCGATTGGAAACTCACTTCCGAACGACTAGTATCTACTTCTCGTTGTGCCGGACGGTACTTCAACGTTTTATGACGATATTTATTGGGAGCGACGGCTGTGGCCCTTGTAGTTGTGAATGCGGAATTCGGCAGGGAGATCGGCTCATCGTCGTCTCGCAGGCTCAGGTCTCAGGGTATGGTACCGGGAATCGTCTACGGTACCGAAGCGGTGGTTGCGGTCAGTTTTAACGCACGGGAGTTCCGAAATGCATTCCACGGCCGTTCGGCCAAGGGTGCGATGATATCCCTCAAGCTTCCAACTGGTACGAAGCTCGCCAGGGTGCAAGATATCCAGAGACACCCCGTCAAGCGGGAGCTCGCACACGTCGATTTCCAGGAGATTGACAAGAACGAGATCATCAACGCCACGGTCGGCGTGCAGGCGGAGGATCCGACGATCGAGATCCATCATTCCTCTATTGAGGTCACCGGTCCCGCCGGATCGGTGCCCGGCTCAGTCGACCTCACGCCGGATCTGTTCGATGCTGAGGGACACATTACTGTCGCCTCCATCAAGCTCCCCTCCAACATCGTCTGCGTGCTAGAAAGTGACACCGTCATAGCGGTACTTGCCGAGGTTGAGTGATCCAACTGGGCCAGCAAAGCTCAAGGTGGTTTGTTTTGGGGCTGGGGAATCCCGGTGCCAAATACCGTGCAACCCGGCATAACGCAGGGGTTTGGGCTCTTGAGATTCTGGCCGCCGAACTCGGTGTCGAATTCAAACTCAAAGCATCGATGGAGGTCCTCCTAACCGAGGGCAGGATCGGCGAATGCGAGGTCGTCCTCTGCTTTCCGCAAACATTCATGAACGAGTCAGGTAGAGTTCTTTCTCCTTTACGGAGGAAGTTCGGTGCCATGGACCCGGCCAGATTGATCGTCATCCATGATGAGCTGGATCTGCCGCCGGGCGTGGTCAGGGTGAAGTCCGGTGGTGGACTGGCAGGACACAATGGCCTTAGATCCATAGCTGCACATCTCGGCGGCAACGAGTTCATCAGGGTTCGGATCGGAATCGGTCACCCAGGAGACCGGTCGAAGGTTCTGAACTGGGTCCTTTCCAGCCCAGCGGCCCTCGAACGGGAGGAGATCGCCGTAGGCGCCAACATAGCCAAGGATGCGGTTGTGTCGATCGTGAAAGAGGGTGTGGATCGGTCCATGGGGGAGTTCAATGGCCGAGCGGTATAGGGGCCTTACCCCTTCGGCGCTGCTGTCGGTCTTTCGCAAGTCGGTTGGAGACGAGGATCCAAGTGTCGGGGCAGAGACGCTGCCATCTGGTGCTTGGTCCAGCTTTCTTACAGCCTATGGCGAGTATCTTGAAGCCGGCCGTACGCTTTTGGTGATCCTTCCCACATCCAACGATGCCGAGAGAGTTTTCACTGAGGTCTCGGCGCTGTACCACGAGGGAGCGACGTACCACTTCCCGGCTTGGGAGACCCTTCCCTTTGAGCGGGTATCGCCAAGCGCCGAGACGGTCGGAACCAGAATGCAGACGCTGTCGGCCCTGGTGTCGCCCACAGCGGAGAAGACGAGGATTGTTATCGCTCCGGTCAAGGCGCTCCTGCAGCGTCTGAATCCAGAGGCTGTGAAGTGGACTCCTATCAAGCTGGAGAGGGGTGGCCAGATCGACCTCGCCGACATTGCCAACAGGTTGGTGGAGTACGGATATAGGCGGGAGTACCAAGTCGAGCACCGTGGCGAGTTCTCAATCAGGGGATCGATCATTGATGTGTTTCCATCGAACATGTCCTCGGCTATGCGAATAGACCTCTTCGGAGACGAGATCGAATCGATGGTGGAGTTCGATACCGACTCCCAGAGATCCCTCGGCAAGGTCGCTGCAATGAGTATCTTCCCGACTACCGAACTGGTCCTCGATGAACAGACAAGAGGTAGGGCCGAGATCCTTTCCAAGGAGCTCGGTTTTGCTGCATCGAGTCTTGAGAGAATCGCCCAAGGGGAGCATTTCGACGGTGCTGAATCGTGGTTGCCCTGGTTGGTTGAGTCAGACGTACTACTTCCGGATCTGCTTGCTCCGACCGACAGTGTCGTCTTGGTGGAACCTTCTCGATTGCGTGGCAGGGCGATTGACCTGGTGGAGGAGGAGGCATCGCTTGCATTCTCGCTCGCCTCCACATGGAAGGTACCCGAAGGCGCCTCGATCGAGCGGCTCCATTTGGATTTCGAGCGGCTGTTGGCGAGGTTCGACGGCGTTGTCAGTTTTCTTGGCGGTTCGGTCAGCTCCGAAATGGACATCCGGCCATGGGGAGTAACTGGGCGGGAGCACGAGCAGCTGATCTCGAGAATCAGGAACCTGGTCAATTCGGGATCCGACGTCATTATCGCGGCAGATAATGAACTTTCAGCCGGATCGATAGTGGCGTCGTTGACCCGCGAATCGATCGCGGCCTCGCTACCTGACGTCGAAGGCGGAGTCGGCTCTCGGGTCGTGGTTGTCCCGAACCTCCCGCTAACCGCTGGGTTCGTCTCTACAAAAGGTCGTTTCGCGCTTCTTAGCGAAACTGAGCTGTCGGGAAGACGTAGAGCTCACCGTTCGGCGAGACTTCGACGGCGGACAGGAAAGGTCAGTTTCGAGGCGCTGGTTATAGGTGGCTATGTCGTCCATGACGCACATGGCGTTGCCCGATACCAAGGCATGGTGAAGCGAACCGTAGGGGATTCAGAACGTGACTACCTACTGCTCGAATACAAAGGCGGGGACAGACTTTATGTTCCTTCCGATCAGATGGGTTCGATCACCCCTTATGTAGGTGGTGAACAGCCGACGCTGTCGAGACTCGGTGGAAACGAGTGGCAGAAGGTTCGAAGTCGAGTTAAGCAGGAAGTCCAGAAGATAGCTCAGGAGCTGGTAGTTCTCTACCAACGGAGGATAGTTTCGCCGGGCCATAGCTTCACCGCCGACTCTGCCTGGCAGCAAGAGGTAGAGGCGCTGTTTCCTTTCGAACTCACGCGTGACCAAGCCAAGGCGATTACCGAAGTGAAAGATGACATGGAGAAGTCTCGTCCCATGGACCGTCTCGTCTGCGGGGACGTGGGATTCGGCAAAACGGAGATAGCGATTCGGGCGGCCTTCAAGGCCGTGCAGGATGGGAAGCAGGTCGCGGTACTGGTGCCGACGACACTGCTGGCTCAGCAGCACCACCAGACGTTTTCGGAGAGGTTCTCCAATCATCCAGTCAGAGTCGAGGTGTTGTCGAGATTCCTGTCAAATGCACAAGTTAAGGTTGTGCTGAGAGGTTTGACTGACGGAGGTGTTGACGTCGTGGTAGGGACTCATCGACTGCTCGGCAGTGACGTCAAGTTCCGAGATCTTGGACTGCTGGTGGTGGACGAGGAGCAGCGCTTTGGAGTGAACCACAAGGAGGCGATGAAAAAGTTCAAAGAAGGAGTCGATGTTCTGACTCTAACGGCGACGCCGATCCCGCGTACTTTGGAGATGTCCCTAACCGGGATTCGTGACCTCTCTATCCTGAATACGCCCCCATCGGATCGGAGGCCAATACTTACCCACGTAAGCGAGTTTGACGAGCTGGCTGTGGCGGAGGCCGTTCGAAGGGAGCTGTTGAGAGAGGGTCAAGTTTTCTATGTCCACAATCGAGTCAGGGACATCGAGGCGGTCGCCTCCTGGCTCCAAGCACTGGTACCAGAGGCGAAGATAGCTGTGGCGCATGGTCAAATGGATGAGTCCACTTTGGAGCGCGTGGTGCTCGATTTCGCTGATGGCCAATATGACGTGCTCGTTTGCACGACGATTATCGAATCTGGGATCGATATGCCAACTGTGAACACACTGATATCAGACCGAGCCGATCTGTTGGGCCTTGGTCAGCTCCACCAGTTGAGGGGAAGGGTCGGGAGGTCGGGCCAACGCGCCTATGCATACCTTTTCTATCCCCGGGATGTCTCCCTGTCGGAGGAGGCCTATGAGAGGCTCCGCACAATAGGCGAGAGCACCGAACTTGGCAGTGGATTCCGTATAGCCATGCGTGACCTAGAGATCCGTGGCGCAGGCAACCTGCTTGGCGAGAGTCAGTCAGGCCATATGGCCGCTGTGGGATACGACCTCTATGTAAAAATGGTTCAGGAGGCGGTCGCCGAACTCAAGGGCGAAAAGCCGGAACCTGAACCGGAGATCAACTTGGATATCCCAGCTGTAGCCAACATTCCTGACAGCTACATAGAACGAGAGGATCTGCGGCTTTCAATTTACCGGCGTCTAGCAGATGCTCGGAGTTTGCAGGATGTAGATGCGGTGGCAAGTGAACTCCTGGACCGATTCGGACCAATTCCTGACCAGTGCGGGAGGTTGCTGCAGATCACGAGGCTTCGGACAAGGCTTATTGCGATAGGCGTGACCGAGTTCGTGTTCGTGAACCTTGGCCTGTCGGGTCAGTCTGGCTTCAGGATCCAGCCCGTAGGATTGCCCACGTCAGTTCAGATGAGGGTCAAGAGGCTGCTGCCAAATGCGACTTATCGAGACGCGCAAAAGCAGTTGGCTGTACCTGTCCAACGTGGTTCGAACATGATAGATGCGGCGGAGAAGCTGGTCGATATCCTCGCTCCAGTGGAGGTCTCCAATGCGTCGTGATGAGTGTGCAACTTTGAAGGGGACGATGATGTTGGCTAGGATTGCGATCTCGTCTGCGCTACGCGGTCCTGAGGAGGGATGATCTGGTGAGTTTTGGACCTGCTGTTCGCTGGTTTGGTGGATTGGTGGCCATAGGTCTGATCGCATCTGGCTGCTCAATCGCCCCGTATGCGGCGGTGGTCAACGGTCAGACGATCTCTGTCTCGCAGCTGAATACTGAACTGCAACAGCTCACTTCTAACAGCGCATTTGTTTCGAAGGTGGTGCAAAGTCAGGGATCGGTATTCGGTCAGGGTCCGGGAACCTACAACGCCACATTCGTCACAGAGGTACTCAATCGGAGGGTATCGCTGACACTGCTTTCGCAAGCTTTGGCGCGTAGGCATATCATCCCTGCCAAGTCAGATCTTGCGATCGCCCTGCCTGAGGCGCAGGCAAGCTACGGTGGTGCCGCAATATTCAACCAGTTTCCCAAGCCGTACCAATTGACCGCCATTACCGATACGGCCGACATCCAGCTGCTCGAGGCATCGCTTGAGCATGTAAGCATAAGTGCGGCCTCGCTCGTATCTCTCTACAACTCAAGCCGCGTCTCGCTTACGAAGTACTGTGCTTCTCAAATCCTGGTCCCTACTCAGGCAGCAGCTCTGTCGGAGATTGCCAAGTTGCAAAATGGAGCCTCATTTGCGGCGGTGGCAAGGGCCGACTCAAAGGACACCAATACCGCGGCCGGAGGGGGAGCAATCGGCTGTGGACTCGCCACCGACTACCAGAGGGTGCTCGGAACGGCTTTCGCTCAAGCCGTAGTAGCGCTGCAGCCGGGAACTGTGTCCCAACCCGTAAAGACAAACAATGGTTGGTCAGTCATCGAAGTCACCTCGGCGACTCTTCCTACGTTCGGGCAAGCGATTCCCGTCCTCGTTGCCCAGGTGCTCGGCACGAAAGGCAATACGCTCCTTGGAGCGGCGATCTCGAAGTTGGCTAACCATTCATCGGTCAAGGTCAACCCTGCCTACGGAACGATCTCGAGAGTGTCTGGTCAGTTGGCAGTGGTTCCGCCTTCGCCTCCTTCCAATGCTGCGCTTAACATCTTCAAGCCGCCTACTGCTGGCGCCTAATGCCCTGACTCTGGTTCAACAAGGGCCAAACACTTCGACAGCTAGCTCCGACAAAGGTCTGCTCAACAGTCCCTTTCAAGATCTACGTTTCGAGAGTTTGTCTAGCACTCTTTGATCCGGCTTCTACTGTCTGTCAGTCAAGTCATTTGAGGAACAGTCGTTACCCTTAGATCGAGAGACATCTCGTGAGTTTCCTGAACCGCTTCTCCACGTGACTGAGTCGATTGTGTCCCGAGTATGAACAAGATTCGGAACGCAATCCTTTGCGTGATTGAGAGTCCTCCGATTTAGCCTCCGGCGTCACGCGACAGGATTGAAAAGTGAGATTCGGATCGAGATCTGCCGGTTGATAGGCTGTAAGTCGCCCACTCACCGGCTGATCTGTCTGATCTGGGAGCGGTCCGGGGTGCAATTGGCTCTCTTTGCAAGGGTGTGTAGATCGGGAACAACAGTGGGCGATTGCTGTTATATAGTCAGAGCGTAGTTCTGCTCCCCCGGGACGGCTGATATGTCTGTCGCATAGGGAATTCCGGGGAGGTCTGCTCGAACTCTTCAACCTCAGAAGGAGATTACAAGTGAAGAACGCGCCCAAATCGGTTTCCGTTGACGCTGGATCTGGTCGCACTCATCCAGACTGGCTGATTCTTGCGGTGGTGTGTGTCGCCCAGTTCATGGTTGTTCTTGACGTATCGGTAGTGAATGTTGCACTACCGTCGATCAAGGCCTCTCTCGGCTTCACCCAGACCGGTCTCCAGTGGATTCTCAACGCGTACACCCTCACCTTTGCTGGCTTCCTTCTCCTTGGAGGGCGTGCGGCAGACATATACGGTCGAAAGAGGATCTATCTCGTAGGTATGGTCCTGTTTACTCTTGCAAGTCTTGTCGGAGGATTTGCAACCTCCCAGTCGATGCTCGTGATCGCTAGGGCCGTCCAAGGACTTGGTGGAGCGATCCTCTCGCCGGCGACCCTGACAATCATTACTACTACCTTCACGGATCCGAGGGCCCGGGCTAAGGCGCTCGGAGCTTGGAGTGCAGTTGCAGGTGCAGGAGGAGCAGTTGGCGCACTTCTCGGCGGAGTCCTCACCCAGCTGGTCTCGTGGCGCTGGATTCTGTTCATCAACGTTCCAGTAGGTATCGTTGCGTTCGTCGCTGCGGTGATAGTACTTACCGAGGTCAGAAGGTCGACTGACCGAAGTCCGCTGGATATTGTCGGTGCATTTTCCGTCACCGGCGGACTTACGCTAGTCGTGTATGGTCTCGTCAGCGCAAGTTCTAGCGGTTGGGGGTCCTCGACGACGCTCGGAAGTTTCGCAGTTGCCGTGGTATCGCTCGCATGGTTCGTCTTTCATGAGGCAAAAGTTGCCAAATCTCCACTCATGCCCCTTGGACTTTTTAAGAAGCGCTCTGTTACCTCTGCGAACTTGGTGATGTTGTGCGTCGGCGGCTCACTCTTCGCTAGCTGGTACTTTCTCTCGCTGTACTTCCAGGAGGTGCGAGGTTACTCTCCGATGAAGACCGGCCTCGTCTTCCTTCCACAGACACTGGCAATCATCGTTGGAGCGCAGATCTCCTCGAGACTTACTACCAAACTCGGGCCGCGGCGAATACTTCTGGTCGGAACTTTGCTGACAGCCATCGGACTCGCACTTACCAGCACTTTGGGAGTTGATTCCCCGTACTTGACCCATGTATTGGTACCTAGCATCCTGATCACTCTCGGCGCTGGACTCTCATTTAGTCCGCTGGCGTTTGCCGCCACGAGTGGGGTCAAGGCGCACGAGGCTGGATTAGCCTCTGGACTACTTAATACTTCTCGGCAGGTTGGCGGATCTATCGGTCTGGCGGGTCTAGCTACGGTTGCAGCAAGCTCAACTACCAGCTACCTTCACAAACTACCTTTGGCCCTCCAGCACACAGTGGCAGCGGTCGCCCTTACTCATGGGTTCATGTCTGCACTGCGAATCTCGGCCGTTGTAGCACTTTTAGGTACAGTCGCCTCCCTAAGCCTTCCTACAGTTCGGCGGTCGGCAGTGGAGCAGAGTAGCCCCGTAGAGCATGCAACGCCTGAGATCGCGTTTGGTGAGATGGGTTGATCCGTATGTCGAGACGATACTGGGAGTTAGCCTCGAATTGTGGTTAAACTTTCAGCAAGTGAGCTAGATCTAAGGTTGCCTACGCTACTGGTAATGGGATTGGGAGTCGATTCAGGTCCCTCGATTCCCAGGGGCCAATTCGAGATACTTAAGTCCGCCACCAGGGTGTTCTTCAGGACACTCAAACACCCTGGAGCGGCTGAGCTGGCTGTGGAACTGTCCACTTTTGGCATCAGGGTTGATAGCTTCGACGAGGAGTATGGAAGTGAGCCGGACTTTGATGCTGTGTACACTTCGATTGTCACCAAGCTTCGAGGTGAACTGTTCAAGGCCACACCAAGTCCGGCAGTGGAGACCGTCTGCTATCTAGTCCCAGGCTCTCCGCTTGTGGCGGAGGAGACTGTCAGGCGACTGAGGAGTGACCCCGAGATCGAAGTCCGAATCTTTCCTGCGACCTCTTTCATCGAACTCTCCCTCCTTGCGACCGGGCTCGATCCCGTCGACGGACTCTCCATCATTGACGGTTCGGAGTTATTAGCCCGCCCTTACCGGTTAGGGTCATCGCCGACACTCGTAGGCCAGGTCTGGTCGGAAGAGTTGCTCGGGGACCTGCTGGCAATGCTTGACGACTTAGGAGATGACTTCCGGGTCGATTACCTGTGGCATCTTGGCCTGCCTGAGGAGATATTGGTAGATGCCCGCTCAGGTGATTTTCTGCGTGATCACCCTCCAGCGGACCATCTGACCTCCCTACTGATATCCCAACAGCAGAGCGAAGCCGAGTCCGTCGGCGAACTATGGCAGGTGATCAAGGAGCTTCGGCTTAAGTGTCCCTGGGATAAAGAGCAGACCCATGAGTCGCTTGGTAGACACCTACTTGAAGAAGCTTACGAGACCCTGGAGGCACTCGACCTGATCGCTAGGTCAGAAGAGTTGTCTGAGTCGTCCATGGGACACCTGGAGGAGGAACTTGGCGACCTTATGATTCAGGTTCTCTTCCACTCTAATCTGGCTAGGGAGGAGGGGTTTTTCTCACTTGGTGACCTTGCACAGCTCGTGAGGGAGAAGTTGGTTTATCGGCATCCTCATGTATTTGGGGACGTCGAGACAACAAGATCCGAGCAGGTGGTTGAGAACTGGGAGAAGCTCAAGCTTGTCGAGAAGGGCCGCAGTTCGGTTCTCGAAGGCATCCCGAATGCGCTCCCAGCTCTTTCTTACGCGCAGAAGGTGATCCGCAAGGGGTTATCGGTGGGAGTCGATCTAACTGCAGATACTGATCTGCTGCAATCCCTACTAGATACTTGTCGCAGCCTCTACGCAACTGGAACGATTGACGAGGAGCTTCTTGGTGACATCATCTTTCAAGCGGCAGCGCTAGGCACCTCTGTCAAGGCAGATGTCGAAGCACTACTTCGAGCCAGAACAAGGAAGTTGGTCGACCAGATTCTCATCGCAGAGGAGCTGAGGAGACAGAACTGAACCGTGACGAGGCTCAACACATGAATCCGTCACTTCTGCGGTCTCCTCAGATAGCAGTTGGATACATTGCCATTAGTAACCCATGCAGTGGTCACCTAGGGGCCCAGAAGCTTGTAACCTGCTCACCGTGGTGTTAGGCTAGTTTCTGGTTGAGGAGTTTCTGTGGCCGCTATCGATTCAGTTGAATCCGCTTGGGTGCTCGATTCGAGGGGTAACCCGACCGTGGAGGTCTCCGTCTCACTCGATGATGACTCCTTTGGTCGGGCAATTGTACCTTCAGGCGCCTCCACTGGTGAGTTCGAGGCCGTGGAACTTCGAGATGGTGACCCCGCCGCCTTCTTCGGCAAAGGTGTAACTCGAGCCGTTGGACACGTCAACAATGAGATCGCAGATCTTCTAGTTGGCGAAGAAGCAACCGACCAGAGGCGCATTGACCGGTTGATGTGCCTTGAGGATGGGACTCCGTCCAAAGCTAGGTTCGGAGCTAACGCAATCCTTGGCGTCTCCATGGCAGTTGCTAGGGCAGCTGCAGAGTCAGTTGGCATGCCGCTGTACCGATACTTGGGTGGAGCCGGCGCCTCGATACTTCCGATACCTCTCATGAACGTCATCAACGGCGGTGTTCACGCAGACAACTCACTCGATCTGCAGGAGTTCATGATTGCGCCAATCGGAGCAGCCTCTTATTCGGAGGCGCTTCAGACTGGTGTTGAGGTCTACCACACCCTTAAGTCGGTCCTCAAGGCGAGGGGCCTTTCGACCGCCGTAGGCGATGAAGGTGGTTTTGCGCCCGATCTCGCTCGCAACGAGGATGCCATCTCGATTCTCCTTGAAGCGATTGTCAAGGCCGGGCGCGAGCCGGGTGTGGATGTAGCTATCGCCCTGGATCCTGCAACCACTGAGTTTTTCCGGGATGGCTCCTACCACCTGACCGGAGAGGGAAGGGTTCTCACCCCTGGGGAGATGGTCGAATACTGGGCCGACCTCTGTTCGAGGTTTCCGATCATCTCCATTGAGGACGGGATGGCCGAGGAGGACTGGTCGGGCTGGTCAGAGCTGACCGAGGCACTCGGGTCGACAGTCCAGCTAGTTGGTGATGATATCTTCGTGACCAATACAGAGCGACTTGCACGTGGAATCGAGTCTGGCGTGGCCAATTCGGTCCTCGTAAAACTGAATCAGATCGGTACAGTGACTGAGACTCTGGAGGCGGTCGAGATGGCCCAAAGGGCAGGCTATGCGGCGGTTATCTCTCATCGGTCGGGTGAGACAGAGGATTCAGTGATTGCAGATCTCGCTGTGGCTACGAATGCCGGACAGATCAAATGCGGTGCTCCGGCTAGATCAGATCGTGTCGCAAAATACAATCAGCTGCTTCGAATCGAAGCGGATCTTGGTGGCTCAGCGAGGTTTCCCGGCTTCAGGAAGAGCTGGTAGACAGCGTTGGCCCGCAAGGTCGCGTTCTGGGGCGGACTGCTCGCGATCCTCGCCCTGTACTTCATTGCGGTCTTTCCAACCACCGGACTACTTTCTGAACACTCACAACTCAACGCTGCCAAGGTGCAGTTAGCTCAGGTCGAATCAGAGAACCGGTTGTTGGAGGCTCAGGCTTCACGGCTTAACAGAGCGTCAGTGATAACAAAATTGGCGGAAGCCAAATACGGAATGGTTCCGAAGGGACAGACGGGCACGATCGTGCTACCGTCCACTCCGACATCCAAGTAGGTTGCCAGCGAAGACTTCACTGTATCGGAAGATGAAAGTGGGGTTTGCCGGACCGAAAAAGTCTTGACTTGGACGTCGGAACCGCTGCGGCAATCGTTATCGAAGGGCCAAACTTGGCTTCGACTGCTAATATCGCCGAAGACTATCTACTGGCGCTTCCAGGATGCGCAGTTTCAGTCTTGCTTCCAGGGGGTTTTGATGAGTTTTCTCGGTAATCGGGTCGTGCGACGTGAAGATGCCAAACTGCTAACAACAGGTGGTACCTTCTCTGGGGACATATCGGAGCCCGACGCACTTTTTGCCCACTTTGTCACCTCTACCATCGCCCACGCACGAATTGCGAGCATAGAAACCAGTGATGCAAAATCGCTGGATGGCGTAGTCGCGGTGTTTGTCGCGGAGGACCTTGATCTCTCCGAACGCTCCCCTGAGATAGGCAACCTACCCACGATGATGCGCCCCTGGTTGGCCAGTGATGTGGTTAGGTTCGTTGGCGAGCCGGTCGCCCTGATCATCGCCAACTCGCCATACGTTGCGTACGATGCCGCCGAGAGGGTCTTTGTCGACTACGAACCACTTGAGCCATTGGTCGATCTCGAAAGGGCACTTCAGGGTGACCTTGTAGTGCATCACGATGCCGGAACCAACGTCTGTTTTGTCATGGACGATCCTGATGACCCATCGTTGTTCGAAGGTGCCGAGGTAGTGGTTTCCCAGCGGATAATGAACCAGAGGTTGGCTCCATCTTCCATCGAACCAAGGGCAACCTATGCCGCTCCCACCGCCGATGGACGACTGCTCGTCTACTCATCCACCCAGGTTCCTCACTCGGTCAGGGACGCAGTCGCTGCTGGACTCAATCTCGATCCGGCGATGGTCCATGTCAAGCTTCCCGATGTCGGAGGTGGATTCGGAGCCAAGGCTACGGTCTATCAAGAAGAGGTACTTGTAGCTTGGGCTGCGTACAAACTCGGAAGTCCGGTGAGGTGGTCCGAGTCGAGGTCTCAGTCAATGGTTGGACTCGCACACGGTCGCGGGCAGCTTCAAAACCTTGAACTAGGTGCTACCAAGGAGGGGATGCTGGTCGGCTACAGAATCAGTGTTCTGCAGCATGCTGGTGCGTATCCGGCTCTGGGCGCGATCCTGCCATTTGCTACCAGGATGATGGCGACGGGGACCTACCTAATCCCGAAGGTTAACTTCAGGGCTACTGCTGTCACGACCAACACGACTCCTCTTGTCGCCTATAGGGGTGCCGGTAGGCCGGAGGCGACGGCTGCGATCGAGCGAATGTTCGACATCCTTGCTGCTGAGCTCGATATCGACCCTGTAGAGATCCGAAGGCGCAATCTTGTTGGGAAGGACGAATTTCCCTACACCACGACCATGGGGACAAGCTATGACGCCGGAGACTACCTCGGTGCTTTGGACAAGGTGTGCGAGGCGGCGGACTACAGGGGCCTTAGGGAGCTACAGAAGCAGCGTCGCGCCTCGGGCGACCGCTACCAGATCGGTATCGGTGTCACCTCCTATGTTGAAATCACTAACGTCGTACCCACGCCGGAGTTCGGCGGCGTGGAGGTGCGAAGCGATGGAAGCGCACTGGTTCGTTCGGGAACTGGACCCACGGGTCAGGGCCACGCTACGACCTGGTCGATGCTGGTGTCTTCGACGCTGGGTATTCCAATGGAGAAGATTGAGGTCGTCTTTGGAGACACAGACGTGGTTCCAAGGGGCGTCGGTACATTCGGCTCGAGGTCACTGCAAGTTGGTGGAGTGGCAGTATTTGAAGCCGCCGAGTCGGTGCTAGACAAGGCGAAAATGGTCGCCTCGGAGATCTTGGAGACAGCGCCAGAGGATGTTGTCCCTGCTTCGGACGGGTCGGGCATGTCTGTGGCAGGTACGCCGACAGCGACCGTCACGTGGGCTCGCATACATGACAAGGCGAGCGAGATGGGTGAGAATCTCTCGGTAGAGATCGACTTTGGAGCCCAGATGCCGACCTTCCCGTTTGGGGCGCACTTAGCGGTGGTGGAGGTAGACACAGAGACTGGCAAGGTCCGGCTGGACAAGATGGTTGCCTGCGACGACGCCGGAACGATCATCAACCCCCTCACTGCAGATGGGCAGATTCATGGCGGTCTCGCGCAGGGGATCGCCCAAGCACTCTTCGAGGAGTTCGTATACGACGCAGACGGCAATCCGCTCACGTCAAACTTTGCCGACTACTCCGTTCCTTCTGCCGCCGAGATGCCCAGTTTCCAGATAACTCATCAGGTAACCCCGACGGACAGGAACCCTTTAGGTGTCAAAGGTATCGGAGAGTCCGGGACGATCGGAAGTACCCCTGCAGTTCAAAATGCCGTGGTAGATGCTCTCAGCCACCTTGGCGTTCGCCATATTGACATGCCGATGACAGGGGAAAGGGTCTGGTCGGCGATTATGGCTGCAAAAGGTGCTGTTCGGTAAGTTGACCGTGTTCTGGTCAGACGGTCCGCGGGTGTGCTCGGCTTTGTTTTTTGATCCGTCGCCCGACCATAGGAGCGATTGGTGGCACACGCAGGATCGAAATGGAGGTTCTGCAGCCGGGCGCGGACCGACCTTAGAGATTAGTTAGCTTCATCGTTTTCGAGTTGAGCTGCTCAGAGGTGTCACCTACTCGATGGTTGGCGGTCCTTCCCGGGACACCCTAAGTGAGTGTCGGGCCCTCAGTGTCCTAAATGCTGTGGTCCAACTCGGCAGTGAGTATGGTCAACTTGGTGCCATACTTCTTCTCGAGTTCGCTTGAGTCCTGTGCGACTGCCTTGCCGCTCTCGGAGGACATTGCACCACCAAGCGCTTCCATCGATTCGAAATCCAGAGTCGCCAACCGATAATGGTCCGAGTTGGCGATCTTCGCCGACGACGCAGCGACGAGACCGGGCAGCTTGCTGACCAATTCCATGTGGGTGTTGTTGTAATGCCTCTCGAAACCTTCTGGGTCCTCCGGATGACTCCAGAGTGCGATGAGCCTGTGCATGGCAATCCCCTTTTAAGCTCGTGCTGTTTCGAGAAGGATAACACCTTCTTCCAGCAGATATGGCGCAGCTTGTTCGGTCCCATGGCTGCGACCGCCATACTGAAGTCGACCTGGGCTTGAACCCTGTGAGGCGCTGGCATTTCGACTAAGTTATGCTTTGACGTGCTTTTAGTGACGCTGTTCACATTGAGACGAATTCGGTGGTAGTTTTCAATGGCGGATTCCCGTGTCTCGTCCGAGGCACATCGATTCGTAGCCCATGAAGAAGAGGGGGATTGTTGATGAAGGTAACTCTGACGGTCAACGGGAAGCAGGTTTCCCGGGACGTAGAGCCGAGAACCTTGCTAGTTCATTTCATTCGGGAGGATCTCTCCCTTACGGGGACGAACGTTGGGTGTGACACCTCATCGTGCGGCGCGTGCACCATCCTGATGGGAGGGGAGTCGGTCAAATCCTGTACCGTTCTCGCTGTTCAGGCCGACGGAGCGGAAATCACGACAATCGAGGGGATGGCGTCTGCCGACGGAACCATGAACGCAGTTCAGAGAGCATTCCAGGAGAACCATGGACTCCAGTGCGGTTACTGCACCCCCGGGATGGTAATGGCTTCGTACTCGCTTATCAAGGAGAATTCGAATCTGGACGAGGCAGCTGTGCGTGAGGGACTCGAGGGGAACCTCTGCCGATGCACGGGATATCACAACATAGTCAAGGCTGTTTTGGCGGCCGCGTCTGAGATGGGGGCCTGACATTGACAACTGTTCAAGATGCCGTACCCGGTGTGATCGGCACGAGAGTGCTAAGACGCGAGGATCCGGAGCTACTCACTGGAGAGGGCCGTTTTACTGACGACCTGAAGATTCCCGCTGCACTTTGGCTTGGAGTCGTCAGATCGCCGTTCGGCCGAGCGAAGATCCTGTCCATCGATACTTCTGCAGCAAAAGCCGCCCCGGGCGTGGTTGCGGTTTATACGGCCACAGATTTGCAGTCGGAGTGGGCCGGACCCATCCCGTCTGCTTGGCAGGTCACTCCGGATATGAAGAGTCCGGCCCACTATCCGCTCGCCTCTGGCTCGGCCAACTACGTCGGCGACCCGGTTGCTGTGGTGGTGGCGAACTCTCCGAAGGAGGCGGCTGATGCTGTTGGGATGGTGGATGTCGAATATGAGCAGCTGCCTGCGGTAGTCGACCTTGAGGACGCGCTGAGCGATCGGGTCGTGATTCACAGCGAACTAGGAACCAACGTCAGTTACGTCTGGGAACTCAATCCGAACCCGGACGGAATCAAAACGGCATTCGACAACGCTGCATACGTAGTCAAGGAGCGCTACATCCAGCAGAGGCTGATCCCGGCTGCAATGGAGCCTAGGTCCGTAGCAGTGGTTCCTTCCCCGATGGGAGGGGATTACACGGTCTATTCGGCGACTCAGATACCGCACATCCTCAAAGTCATGCTGGGTCTAACAGTCGGCATCTCAGAGTCGAAGATCCGTGTGATTGCACCAGCGGTTGGCGGAGGTTTCGGCTCGAAGCTGGATGTCTATCCCGAGGAGCTGTTGTGTTTGGCTTTGGCGCGCAAGCACCGGTTGCCAGTCCGCTGGACTGAGGAGCGGTCCGAGAATTCTCAGGCGACCATTCAAGGACGGGGTCAGGTTCAGTGGATCGAACTCGCTGCCGATGCGAATGGGAAGCTGACCGGCGTCAGGGCGGACATTATCGCTGATATGGGCGGTTACCAGCAGCTGATAACGGCCGGCGTTCCATTACTCGGAGCATTTTTGTACCATGGCGTCTACGACACGCCTGCGTACGCTTTCAAATGCACCGGTGTCTATACCAATAAGACTCCTACAGACGCTTACAGGGGTGCAGGAAGGCCCGAGGCAACCTACGCTATCGAGCGCGCCATGGATGCCCTCGCTGTCAAAGTCGGGGTCGACACGGTCGAGATTAGGCGCCGAAACTTCATTCCGACAGAATCCTTCCCGTACAATTCACCGGCGGGGTTGGTCTTTGACTCGGGGGATTACGCCGCTAATTTCACCCAAGGTCTGAACTTTGCTGGCTATGATGCGCTGCGAAAGAAGCAGGCTGAGATGAGGGCCAGCGGCTCGAAGAAGCATCTAGGAATTGGGATCAGCTTTTTCGTAGAGATGTGCGGACTTGCCCCTTCTAGGGTTCTCGCCTCTCTCAACTACTCAGCTGGCGGCTGGGAGTCTGCGACTGTAAGGATCCTACCGACCTGCAAGGTCCAGGTGGTGACCGGAACAGCACCGCACGGACAGGGTCACGAGACCTCGTGGGCGATGATCGCAGCTGACAAGCTCGGCATCTCACCCGACGACGTCGAGGTTCTTCACTCCGATACCGCGATCTCGCCTTTCGGGCTCGATACATACGGCTCGAGGTCACTCAGCGTTGGCGGCACTGCGGTATACATCGCGACCGAGCGAGTACTCGACAAGGCTAGGAAGATTGCTGCACACCTGTTGGAGGCCTCCGAGGAGGACCTCGACTACGCAGGTGGCAACTTCAGCGTCAAGGGATCGCCTGAGAAGGTGCTCCCGTTGGCGGCCGTAGCCTTCGAGTCCTTCACTGCTCACAACCTACCAGATGGGATGGAGCCGAACCTCGAGGCCTCCACTTCGTGGGATCCACCCAACTTCACCTTCCCTTACGGTACACACATCGCCGTAGTTGAGGTCGACGAGGATACCGGTAAGGTCGATCTGGTCAGATATGTCGCCGTAGACGACTGCGGGAATCGTATCAATCCACTCATCGTTGAGGGCCAGGTCCACGGAGGTTTGGCTCAGGGAATTGGACAAGCTCTCTTTGAAGAGGCGGTCTACGACGAGACAGGTAACCTGCTCACGGCGACGCTGGCAGACTATCTGGTTCCCTCGGCGGCCGAGCTTCCGAGCTTCGAGCTCGACCACACAGTCACACCGTCACCTACCAATCCGCTAGGCGTGAAGGGAATCGGAGAGGCCGGTGCGATCGCATCGCCGCCTGCTGTGATGAATGCAATCGTCGATGCGCTTTCGCATTTCGGCAAGATCAACATTGATATGCCTGCATCACCTGAGAAGGTGTGGAAGGCGATACAAGCCACCAAGGCCTGAGTCGGGTTTAGAAGGAGAAAAATTGTACCCAGCGAGTTTTGAATACCTGAGGGCATTGTCGGTCGCTGAGGCGATCTCGATGGTCTCTAACAATGAAGATGCGAAGTTCATAGCGGGAGGGCATTCGCTCATTCCCTTGATGAAACTGAGGCTTGCCACTCCATCGACACTTGTGGATATCGGCAGGATCGGTTCACTGTCCTATGTGAAGGACGAGGGTTCTCAGATTGCCATAGGCGCACTAACCAGACACAGGGATATCGAGATCTCGGACGTCCTGCGTTCCAAAGCTCCTATGTTGGCGCACGTGGCCGGGATGGTCGGGGATCCGTCAGTGAGACATAGGGGAACCATCGGCGGATCGATTGCCCATGGTGACGGCGCTTCCGATCTACCAGCGGCGGTTCTGGCACTAGATGCGGTGCTTGTTGTCGAGGGTCCCTCAGGGCGAAGAGAGATCAAAGCCACCGACTTCTTCAAGGGATTTCTTGAGACGGCACTTGGTGCTGACGAGGTACTCGTCGAGATCAGGGTTCCATCCGATATCAAGGCGTGGTCCTATCAGAAGTTCAATCGACGTGCCCAGGACTGGGCCATCGTTGGTGTAGCGGCGGTGCGCAACGGCACTACGAGAGTTTCGCTCGTGAATATGGGTGCAACGCCACTACGTGCCACCGGCACAGAGGCCGCTTTGGCTTCTGGGGCTAGCTTGGATGACGCTGCTCTTCGTGCAGATGAGGGGATAGATCCGCCCGCTGACCTGAATGCCAGCGTCGAGTACCGGCGCCACCTCGCCCATGTGCTGACGAAGAGGGCACTCAGCGAACTCGGTTAATTACTCTTCCTTTTATGGGCGGACGGTCCAGATCGGGAATCCCGACCTGTGGCCGTCCGTTCTATTTTCATAGGGATTAGTGGATCGTGGCCCGCTCACTGTTCGGGTTTGGAAGGATTGTTGATGGCGGGAAATATCTTTGGGGTTGATTCCCCGAAGGCGTTGGCTTCGGAGCTGGAGCGTTTTGACTATCTGGCGGATGAGGGACTATCCGTTGCCCTCTTCCTTGCGCTATCTCTAGGCAGGCCCATCCTTTTGGAAGGCGAGGCCGGAGTTGGTAAGACCGAGGTTGCCAAGACACTTTCAGAGTGGTTAGGCGTGGAACTTATCAGGCTCCAATGCTATGAAGGTGTCGACTCATCCATGGCGGTTTATGAGTGGGACTATCCAAGGCAGTTGTTGCACCTGAGAACCATCGAGGTGATAGAGGCCGAAAATAGAAGTGACCTCGATGCTTATGCCGTTGAAGGCGAACTCTACAGCGAAAGGTTCCTGATCCGAAGACCGCTCCTGAGGGCGATAGATCCTGCAAACCTCGTTGAGACCAAAGACGGGCGAAGGCTCCCTCCGGTTCTTCTGATTGATGAGATAGACAGAGCCGACGACGAATTTGAAGCCTACCTTCTAGAGGTCCTTTCAGACTTCTCTATCACCGTGCCAGAACTGGGGACATTTGTGGCCGAGGTGCCACCTATAGTCATCATCACCTCTAACAGAACGAGAGACGTCCACGACGCACTCAAGCGCCGCTGCTTGTACCACTGGGTCGAACACCCAGACTTCGACCGTGAAGTCGAGATCATCACCAGAAGGGCGCCACAGGTTGAGCGGAAGCTGGCTGGACAGGTGGCAGCCCTGGCTGAGCAGTTAAGAGGAGCTGGCCTATACAAGCCACCCGGAATCGCCGAGGTGATCGACTGGGCGCAGTCGCTAGCGGTGCTCGGCGAGATTGAGATCGGTGAGGCTTCGCTAAGAAGCAGCCTTGGCGCAGTGCTCAAGTACAGGGAGGATCAGGAGAAGATCCGATCGCTTGATCTGACGGAACTAGTTCGGAGTGCCATACTCCGAGGGGCCTGATGTGGCACGCCCGGCCGAGATCGTAGCTGGGTTCGCATTCACGCTCAGGGGAGAGGGGCTGAAGGTACCACCATCGTCGGTCCAGCACTTCCATCGTGCGCTGTCTGAGTTGGGCTGGTCTCAGCTCTCCCTTGTCTACTGGGCTGGTAGGTCTACTCTGATCACCCGACCCGAGTCGATTGAGACCTACGACAGGTGTTTCGACAGATTTTTTCGTGGCGTCGGGGACATGAAGGAGCTGGCCGTCTCGATGCCATCATCGGTCCTGATATTGACCGATGAGGAGGATGAATCTGGCAACGAAGATGACCAAGACCGAGCTGATGAACTGCCCGTAGATCAAATTATTTCGCTCCGCTATTCAGACAACGAAGTTTTGAGGAGTAAGGACTTCTCTGAGATGGACGAGACAGAGTTAAAGATGGCATATCGACTGATCCAGTTGTTCCGTTGGTCGCCGCCGCTGCGCCGTTCACTACGACTAGTGAGGAGCCGGAGTGGCAGGGAGATAGACCTCCGCAGAACTTTGCGGGAGTCGATGGCAAACGGTGGCGAGCTAAGTCTTCCGGCGATGAAAGACAGAGGTCACCGGCGGCGAAAGGTTGTCTTTCTGTGTGACGTGTCGGGCTCGATGGAACCCTATGCCAAACCCGTCTTGCAGCTCGCTCATTCAGCGGTTGTGGGGACAGAGCGAGTCGAGGTATTCACCATGGCGACTCGACTGACGAGGGTTACGAGGGAACTCCAGTCCAAGGATCCGGATAGGGCGCTCAAAGGTGCCGCTGCCAAGGTTGTCGACTATTCCGGAGGAACCCGTCTTGGCGAACTCCTTCGAAAGTTCAATGACTTGTACGCGATTAGAGGTATGGGGCGCAGGAGTGTCGTGGTTATATCCTCCGACGGGTGGGATCGTGGTGATCCTACGGAGCTGGCAGAGGAGATGGCCCGACTGAAGAGGGTGGCCCATAGGATTGTCTGGATAAACCCCTTGAAGGCAATGCCGGGTTATGCACCCCTTGCACGGGGAATGGCGGCGGCCCTTCCGTTTGTTGATAACTTCTTAGAAGGTCACTCCGTGGCCGCTTTAGAGAAGTTGGTGGAGGTGATCTCGCAATGAAAGAGGTTCTCGAGCAGGTTCTCGAGTGGCGAGCCAGGGGGAAAAGGGTCGCTATTGCCAAGGTAGTGGCCGTGGAAGGGTCCGGCCCCAGAGATGTCGGTGCCACTATGGCTGTCAATGAGGACGCCGAAGTTGCCGGGTCGGTTTCAGGTGGTTGCGTCGAAGGAGCTGTGGTCCAGGAGGCCATGTCGGCGATGGGCGCCTCTGAAGCCACAATGGCGAGCATAGGTTTGATGCCCGTGGGGGATGGGACGGTCATCGGATGTGCACGTACTGTGACTTTTGGCTACTCCGACGACGAGGCATTTGCAGTCGGACTCACCTGCGGTGGCACACTCCATATATTGATCCAGCCTGAGCTCCCGGATTTTATTGAGGTCATCCTGGAGAAGATGAACCGGGATGAGGCATTTACCGTCGCAACCGTCTTTGCCACCGAGGACCAAACCGATGAGTATGCTTCGGAGTACTTCGAGGAGATGAACACCGGTGTGGCCCTCCCGGTCATTGGCTCCTCCGTCATGGTGGATTCTCGGGGCATGGTCTGGGGTACGTTCGGAAATGCTGATCTTGACAGAGTGGCGACACGTGATGCTATGGGTCTGATCTCTTCTGGACGTTCAGCGCGACGACACTACGGTAGGGCTGGGCAGTCCCGAGCGCAAGAGGTAGGCGTGGTGTTCGAGGTGTTCGCGCCGGCACCCAAGATGTTGATCTTCGGTGCTGTGGACTTCACAGCGGCTCTTGCCAGAGTTGCCAAGGTGCTTGGATACCAGGTGACGGTCTGTGACGCTAGGCCGATCTTTGCAACCGCCGACAGGTTTCCCATGGCCGATTCGGTCGAGGTAGAGTGGCCGCACCGCTACCTGGAGAAGGTTGGCCGCACTTTGACTGCTGCAGATGCCGTCTGCGTGCTAACACACGACCCGAAATTCGACGTACCTGCGATTATCGAGGCCCTCAAGACAAACGTTGGCTACATAGGGGCCATGGGGAGCCGGAGAACACATGACGAGAGAAGCAAGAGGCTCCTCGAAGCAGGTGCTGATGAAGCGCAGCTGAAGAGGGTCATGGGTCCGATCGGCCTCGACATAGGCGCCCGCTCTCCAGAAGAGACCGCCGTTTCGATAGTGGCCGAGATCATAGCCAACAGGGCTGACGTGGAAGTTCCGAGACTTCGTGATCAGGACGGCCCGATCCACCGGAGCGTTTCTTGACCAACACTGGTATTCCGGTGCGCCGGAGTGCTCCAGATGAATTGGGTGAGCCGAAGGATGTCTGAAGCAATCGTCGTTCTAGCTGCTGGAGTTGGTAGCAGGTTTCGAGGACACGAGAGGAAGTTGAGGGCTGATTTCCGCGGACGGCCCATTTTGGAGTGGGTGTTAGCAGCGACCATAGACGTCCCATGCGACGAGCGGATTATTGTCGTGGGCGGTACGTATGTTTCCGATTTAGTCACCGATGCCTTTACAGTTCTCGAGAATGTTGACTTTGAAACCGGCATGGCGTCGAGTCTGAAGGTCGCAAGGTCGCACTGCGAAGCACAGGGCCATGAAGCTATGACAGTTGGACTGGCCGACCAACCGAGCGTTACCACCGAATGCTGGACTAATGTGGTTCTGAGCCGCGGGAAGCCTATCGCTGTGGCAACCTACAATGGGCAGAGGCGGAATCCGGTTCGGCTTGCGAGATCGGTATGGTTCGATCTGCCGAATGAGGGTGATCTTGGTGCGAGGTCTCTGATGGCTGCACACCCCGAGATCGTAGAGGAAGTTGCCTGCGAGGGCGAGTGTTTTGACATCGACACAGTGGAGGATCTTTTGAAGTGGAGCTAAACAACGAGTTTACGGTCTCAGTACCAATAGACAAGGCTTGGGAGGTGCTCACCGACGTCGAAAAGATAGCACCATGTCTTCCCGGTGCAAGTCTGGATGGGATGGAGGGAGACAGCTATCTTGGTCAGGTAAAGATCAAGGTAGGTCCGATAACCGCAGCGTACAAGGGTAAGGCCCACTTCATCGAGAAGGATGAGACCACTCACAAGGCCGTGCTTCGTGCAGAGGGAAGAGATACCAAAGGGCAGGGAAACGCCTCTGCCACCATTACGGCAAAGCTCGATGAAGCAGAGTTCGGCACCAAGGTTACTGTAACGACTGACCTAGCCATCTCTGGAAGGGTCGCTCAGTTCGGACGTGGCGTGCTTGCAGATGTCAGTGCGAAACTACTCGAGCAGTTCGTGACCTCGCTGGAGACGACCGTGCTCGGGTCGGACGACACAGAGGCAAACGCCGACGAGACCGATGTGGCCTCAGGTGACCAATCTTCTGCAACTGAAAACTCCACTGGATCGTCTACCACGGAGCCGAAGAGGGTCCAGCCGACACCTCGTCGGGAACCAGAGCCGGTCGATCTCGTGGGTATAGCGGGGATGTCCGTCTTCAAGAAGTTCGCACCAGCCGCAGGAGGCATTCTCCTCCTGCTTGTCATACTTCTGAGAAGACGGGGACGTCGCAACAAGCGCTGATGGAAATAGGTGTTGAAGTCTGATCCCGGGACCACTTCTATGAGTGACCCCGGGGAGACCTATTCGATACCCGTAGCGTTCGAAGCTGATGAAGAGGATCGTCGGGTGGTCGAGGGGCTCCTTGGCCGCAGGGTGCGATTCCCATTCCGTGTAGCCGTTAGGGATGAGTACGACCAGATCGTCGTCATCGAGAACTATCCATTCGGTGTCAGCTTCGAACCGATGCCCACCTGGTTTTGGCTGGTGGACCCCGAGATCAATCTCGAGGTCAGTCGGTTGGAAGCAGCCGGGGGTGTCAAGATCGCAGAGGGTATCTTCTCTGCTGAACTGCTCGATGCAGTGTCGAACGTCTATTCGTCGGGGAGGAACTCTTTGCTTGCCAATAGTGGACTCGAGATTCCGGCTCGCAGAGTCAGAGACGGCGTGGGTGGTAGCCGGGCTGGGGTTAAGTGTCTGCATGCTCATTCGGCTTTCCATTTGGCCGGGGGCTGGAGCCCAATTGGCTCCTGGGTCTCAGTGGAGATTGGAATGAACCGGAGACTTCGTGCCGTATCTTGACGTCTTTCGGGGCTTGATCTCCCCATTCGATCTGTAATCCAGAAGGGGGAGTTGGTGGCGAGGAGTTGGCGAGGAGCACGTATCGAACTGAGGACGCTTAAGCCATCTGACTACGACCAGTGGATCGAGGTAAGGATTCGCTGTAAGGATTGGCTGAACGTCTGGGAGCCACTACTCCAGTCCGCGAGGGTGGAGTCGCTAGGTAAAGCTGGGTTCGAGATGCTCTGCAGGGCTAGGGACGAAGACTGGCGACGAGATTCAGCGTATGCATTTGGGGTCTTTGTGGATAACCGGTTTGTAGGTGAGGCAAATATTTCCGGCGTCCAGAGGGGACCCGTGCAGAACTGCACCATTGGTTACTGGGTCGACCAGGCAGAGGCCGGAAAGGGTTATATTCCCGAGGCAGTCGTGGTTGCACTAAGGTTCGCATTCGAAGAGGCTCGACTGCACAGAGTACAGATCTCAATCCTGCCCAGGAACGCGAGGAGTCGAAGAGTCGTCGAGAAGTTGGCAATTGCCGAAGAGGGTCTTGCAAAGCGCTACATCGAGATAAACGGCGTGTGGGAGGACCACATATGGTATGCGATGACGTTCGAAGAGTGGGTTGATCGCCGACAGGACCTGATCACAAAGTGGATACTTAGATGAAACTTGTCGATGTCGCTAGAGAGTTAGCCGACTGAGCCCCTTCACCTGGACGTCTGTCTCGTGCCGCAGTGTATCTTCGTGCGTAGATCGTGACGCCATCCCGAGCGAACCCATTATTGCTAACATCAGGTCCCGATTCGCATCTAATAGTGGTCTGGCGAGTTCGATAGCGGCCCTCTCGCACTCAACTGGATCGGAGGTTAGTAGTTGGACAAGTCCGATTCGGGTAGCCTCGGCGGCATCGATGCGCTGGTTGAAAAGCGCCATCCTCTTTGCATTGGCGGATCCGATCGCCCTATCCAGCAGCCACGTGTGCCCTCCACCTGGGTGCAGTCCGATCTTGAGGAACCGACTCTCGAAGTATGCCCCAACGGACGCTATCCGAACGTCAGCGCCGAGCGCTATGTTTAGTCCGGCGCCTACTGCTGCACCATCGATGCAGGCGATTGTCGGAATTGTGGATCTCAGCGGGCGCAGAAAGACCTGATATACCCTCTCGAGGAGCGCTCTTGCGCTCTGCAGATCCCCCGAGTCGGCCTGCCGCTTGGCCGAACGCAGCGATTCAAGTTCTGCTCCTGCGCAGAATGCCTTGCTGTCGCCTGAGAGGATAATTGCCCTTACCTCGGAGCCGTTGGATTCTGCCACGTCGAAAACCCGCTCCACCTCGTCCACCATCAGGCCCGATATGGCGTTTCTTGCCTGACTCCGGTTGAATCGGATTTGAACGACACAGGGGTGCACCACTGCGGTCTCAAGGAACGGTGACTCAGGTATCGGACGGCTGACTAAAGCGCCGTCAGGTCCGATTTGATGATAAGTGATAATCGTGTCTGTGAACTTCATCCTGCTCCACCTATGGGTTCGAGTTCGGTCGCTGGACCACGGGCTTGTTACCCAATCAGAGCCACAATAGTTGAAGGAGTCGAATCGGTTGGCTGAAGTGTTGGTAGGTGTTGCAGGTCTAAGTTTGCTAGATGCATTGCCGAGGAATCGAACTAAAATGTGTTGCAACGGTTCGAAAGGTCGGTTGGTGCGATGAACGGTGCGCCCAGATGGAAGGAGGGGGAGCTTGAGCAGGTCTGCTCGAAGCTCTCGGTGCTCGCACCACTGGAGGGACTGCTGCTGCTCTTCTTGCCGTTTAATGGTGGAAAGCTGCTGATAGAGATTATCAGCGCAACGGTCCTCAATACCGCACTGGTACTTCTGTGGGCGAGCCAGACAAAGAGTCATAAGCTCCCTGAAACCAAAGCCGGTGAGGCATTGTATGAGCTTCTGATGCTCGGAGTGGATTCGAAGGACGCCTACCACAACGTCTTTGCTCGGGCAAAGGCGAATCGGGCCGGCTTGGCTACAGGTCTCGGAATGTCTGCCTTATTCGGCGTGGCCGCTTGGTTTAGGGGAACCCCAGCGATGCTCGGAGGAGCGGCGCTGGTCATTTACATCGTCATATTCCGACTTCGAGTGCGAAGCGCGCTGTTGCCCAAGGACCTCAAGATCCCCGCGAAGTTTGACATCAGATAATAGCTTTTGGCTCTTCGATCGAAGGTGGCTCCGACCTGAGCGATGCTGCATACTCGGCAAATGATCTGACAGCTTCGGAGGTTGTCTGACCGTATTCGTATCCTGCATTCTTCAGTTTGCGATTATCGATACCCCTGCCGAAGCGGAGGAGATCTATGAGTTCGCGTGGGACTTTGGCTATACCCAAAGCTTGATAGAGTCGGGTGAACTGCTCCGACATTAATGGCGAGATCGGAAGCGGTCTGGCCATGGCTTCGGTGTATACGCTGCTCCATGGTATGCGACCGTCTCCCGAGACGTTGTAGACGCCTGAGAGCGAGTTCCCAGTGACAAAGCGGATGACCGATAGCACCTCCTCCTCGTCGACGAACTGGAGAAGTGGATCGAACCCCAGCACGACTGGGGCCACACCCCGAATCAGAGCTTGGGACAGGTCGGCTTCGACTGTAGGGCCTATCACATTCGGAAACCGGAGGACACACAGGTCGACATGGGGCTTATCCTCGGCGAACTCCTGTATGTATGCCTCGGCCTCGATCAGCGATCTCTCGATCTCGGTTCTGGGAGAGAATGCGCGTGGGCTGGTCTCGGTAAAGAATGTAGGGTCCCGGAAACTGGAGCCGTATATCAAGGAGGAGGATTTTACGACTATCTGCTTCACCTTTGAGCCGCTCTGTCCCGCAGCTCCGAGCAGATTCATGGTGCCGATAACGTTTATCTCGTGCATAGCCCGCCGACTGATCGAGGCACTCGAAAGAACCAGAAAAGTATGGACAATGGTATCCACCTCGGTCCGTTTCACGAGCCTTGCGAGCGACGAGTAGGACTGGTCGGACCTGATGTAGTCCAACCCGTCGAGTGGTTCAGGTGGTGGACTGGAGTCGACACCTACCACAAGTTCGAAGTCGCCAGACTCGACGAGCTGTTTGGCAGTCCGGAAGCCCCAGAAGCTCGAAAGACCGGTCACGAGAGCTCTACGTGGCACGATCTACCCGAGTATCACATTCTTGCGGCGCCGCAACATATCCGTGATGGCGCGCTTTATAAGCTCTTCGATCTTTGTCGACTCTTCCAGTACTTTGGACCGCGAATAACGTGCCTCACCTGGCTCTGCATCAATTACTACTGGTTCAAGTACCCGGATACGTATCTTGGCGGGAAACCAGAGCACGCTGCCGAGCACTGGGCCAAATAGGACGTGGTTCAGTGTTATTGGTAGGTACGGGATCCCAATCTGGGACTTCGGTATCGGCACGCGGGCGATTACTGGCATCGACTCCTCCGCCCCTACTACGGCGATCGGAATAATCGGAACTCCGGCCCTCATGGCCGTCTCGACGAAACCTCCCCTTCCGAAGCGGCGGAGCGTGTACCTCTCGGAAAAGGGCTTGAGTGGTCCACGAATCCCTTCTGGGAACGCAAGAACCAGTTGGCCCTCATCTGCAAGAAGTCGATACGCGTTGTCAGGATTTGCGGAGACACCCCCACCTCTCGACCACGCTATGTTCAGTGCGGGGATCGTCCTGAACAGATTGTCGGCGAGGCCGTATACGGGACGGCCGATGCCCTGTTCGATTCCTTGCATTATCGAAAGAGCGTCTGGGGGTAGTGCACCTGAGTGGTTGGCGACCAGAAGGGCTGGACCTTGCTTTGGAATCTTATCGAGGCCTTCCCACTCCACTCTGAACCAGTAGCGATAGATGGGATCGAACGCAGATCTGAGAGCCTTGCGGAAATCCTCCGAACGACCCCAGTGATCTATCGATGTTGAGTCGATCGATTCGTTTCCCGCCGTCACTTTGCTAGGATTCGCTGTTGAGGTAGGTCCCTCGGAACTCTCTACCGTTGCCATTGCGGCTCGCTGGGTCACGAGTTAGATGCTACCCGCCCGATAGCTTGGAGGTCCATGTCCATCAATATCGATGCAGTCGGTTACGAGTGCGAACCCTACGAGAACTCCTGGGATGAACGAGATGTAATGCTCTACGCTCTCGGTGTGGGTGCATCGACTTCAGAACTGGAATTCACGACTGAGAACTCCATTGGTGTAGACCTGAGCGTACTTCCTACCTTTGCCGTGATCGCGTCCGGACGCCCACCGACTTCGTTGTGGACTCGTATCGGCCAGTTCGATCCCGCGATGCTACTCCATGGAGAGCAGTACGTGGAGATTCATTCCAACCTGCCAACCGCTGCGACCGCTGTATCTAGGACCAAGGTTACCGGCATCTACGACAAGGGCTCTGGGGCGCTCGTGGTCACCGAGACTGTGACCAAGGATAAGGGTTCCGGAGTCGATCTGTTCACGTTGAAGTCATCTGCGTTCATCAGGGGAGAGGGCGGTTTCGGCGGCGAAAGAGGTGGGCCGATCAAGGCCGTAGAGCTGCCGCCAAGGGATCCTGATCTGGTGATCACCTATGAAACTGCGTTCGATCAAGCCCTGATCTACCGACTTTCGGGTGATCGTAATCCATTACACTCCGACCCAGGATTCGCAGAACTTGCTGGATTCGAGCGGCCGATCCTGCACGGGCTCTGTACCTACGGCTTCACCGCTAGGGCACTGCTCAATGAGGTCTGTGACGGTGACGTTGGCCGTTTCGGGTTAATTTCCGGTAGGTTTGTCTCACCGGTATACCCCGGTGATCTTCTCAGTGTGAGCATCTGGGAGGAGAGTGAGGGGGCACTGTTCAGAACTGAGACCCAAGGTGGCGAGATAGTTCTTGACATGGGTGTCTTCAGGTTCAGGTCCTAGCACCGGCCCGGGTGGCGGAATGGTAGACGCAGGGGGCTTAAACCCCCCGGACCGCAAGGTCATGCGGGTTCGACTCCCGCCCCGGGTACTTACTAATGTTGGAATTTGGAATGGGCCTCTGCCTTGGCCGTCTGAGTTGACCTGAAAAACGCTCGGGGAGTTGACCATTGTGCAAACTGGGAGGCTTCGGAGACTCTCACTTGCTGCCATGTCAGACCTAATTGGTGAAGTTCTCAACCGAGGCGAATTTGGTCCCGAGCGCAGGTGAGCCCAGAATGTAGGAGGATGCGTAGCGTTTACCTCTCGGTAAAGACGCCCTAGTGTCTTCCTCAAAGTGCCGGAATGACCGTTTTTTCTTCCTCAATTCGGCGACAGGTCGAGGCTTTGTCGATTTGAAAATAGCAATATATAGACCTCGGTCGACGAGTCAATGTTGCCGGCCGCAAAGTGCAATCTCTGAGTCGTCTAATCTGGGTGGTGTCCCGACTTAGTGGCGGGCACCACTGGTTGAGGCGTCAGAGTTAGACGGACTGGAGTTGGTCTGTTCCGTCCCAGGTTGGATTCCATAACGCATTGGTTGGATAGAGTGGTAAACCACCTTCCGATACGAGTGGGGGTTGTCTTGCAGCTCATTCCCAACGAGGGTGGGCTCTCAAGTCATCGGCAGATTCTTACGTCGAGCTTCCATGGGATCCCGTGCCAACCGCAGTCCATATCGATGCCGAAGCTGCTCGGCTCGATTGAAGGAGAGCTTTTCGAGACTGTCGTGGATATCCTTCCCGTCATCTTTGAAGTGTGCAATGACGAAGGTCGCAAGCGAGGGGAGTCTCGGCTCTCTGGCATTGTTGAAGGTGTTTCCCAAGATGTCGAGGTTCGGGTTGTAGTTCGGATCATCCAGCACATACTGGGGCCAAGTCAACTTGAGGTATGAAACTTCACCTTGGATCCTGACCGTTTTCCATGGGTCATCTCCATCAAGACCACGGGTCTTGGATTCGTGGTGGATCAGTACTGCTTTAGGAGTCCACGCCACCCGGTATCCGGTGGAAATTGTTCTGAAGCAGAGGTCGATGTCGTTGAACGCGACCGGGAGTTCTGCCTCGTTCATTCCGCCAACTTCCAGGTATACCTTCCGATCCATCAGTAGGCACGCTCCTGTCACCGCCGTGAGATTCTGGGTGAGCGAGAATCGTCGCTGGTATCCGGGGTCGTCCTGGGGGACGTTCAGCCCAAAGTGTCCAGCTCCGCCTCCCATCCCTGCCATTACTCCAGCGTGCTGGACCGTGCCGTCTCCGTAGAGGAGTTTCGCCCCAACTACCTTCGTGGCAAATCGGTCGATCAGACCTACCATCTCTGATAGCCAGTTCGGAGAGACCGTGCTCGTGTCGTTGTTTAACAGGAGAATAAGGTCCTCGTCGAGAAGTGGAATGACCGCATTGTGCATTGCGGCGAAGTTGAACGGTGCATCGTAAGGGAACACTTTCACCTTGTGGGCGTCGCTCAACTCCTTCAAATAGTCGAGGGTAGACCGGTCAGTGCTCTGGTTGTCGATCACGTATATGTTGAAGTTGGGGTACTCAGTGACTGTGAGGCAGGTCTCTATCGCCTCTTTTAGGAGGAGGTACCCGTCCCTCGTTGGGATTACTATCGCCACCGACGGAGCGGGGTTGGGAACTGGGAACTTCACGTCTATCTTGCGGTCCTTGAGATCTGCAGTTGCGCCTTGAAAGTTGGCGTCCAGGTAGCCTCTGACTGCGGCCAAGCCTTTGGTGAGAGCGTCGGACTTCTCACCTTCGTCCAATGCTGTAGACCCTCCGACCGCTCGCCAGTGATAAAGCACTCTCGGGATGTGGACAATTTGGGAGTCCTCTATCTGGCCCGTCACCCTGAGGAGAAAGTCATAATCCTGAGCGCCATCGAACTCGCTCCGCAGTCTTGTCCTCTTGGCGAGTTCTGCGTCGACGGCCGTCAAGTGGTTTATGTAGTTGTAACCGAGAAACAGCAGCGGATTCCAGTCCGGCTTGAAGTGGGGGGCCGAGAGCCGGCCAGCTTCGTTGATCTTGTCCTCGTCGGTATAGATCAATGAAGCGCCTGGGTATCGGTTGGTCGCATCGGCCATCCAAAAGAGTGCGTCGGGCTCAAGAAGGTCGTCGTGGTCAACGAAGACCACGTAGTCTCCAGTTGAGGCGTCTATCCCTTCGTTGGTGGTTGCCGATATCCCTAGATTCTCGTGCCGAGAGATGACCCTGAGACGCGCTTCGGACTTCTGGAGTGATTCGAGGAGCTTCGTGAGGATTTCCGATCCGGAGCCGTCGTCAATCAGGATCAGTTCCCAGTTGTTGTAGATCTGCCGTTTGACTGATTCGACCATGTCTCGTAGGTAGAGTTCGTTCGAGCGGTAGGTAGGGACCACTACCGAGAACTTCGGACGAATTGGGAAAGCCTCCGAAAGTTCCCGTGCATGCTCATAGGTGTCCGTAGAGATTTCGGTATTTCTATGGAACCAGGTCTCGTACTCAGTCAGGTCGGTGGGTGGCGATTCGGGCACCACCATCGACTCGACCCCCATAAGGGCGTCTTTGACATATCCGGCCATCTTTCGGGCATCCCTGGCAGTGAGCCATGCGAAGCTTTGCAGGTCAGCAATCGTGGACCTCGCCGACTCGGTTTTCGTACCAACCGCGTTGTCGACCAGCGACAAGGCAGCTATCGCCTTTCCGAGTCCAGGGTTGAGAACAGCGACCTCGACGGTTGGTTGTGGAATAGAGATAGCTCGAACTGAGGGTCGGAGGGCACAGTAGGCCTGACCGATGTAGTAGGCGATTGCTATGTACCCGCCATCACCGTCTGGCCTCATAGTTATCAGCTTTGACTCCGCAGCGTCGATATCTGGTCCCAGGATCAGAGCGGGCCGCGTAAGTCCAGTAAAAGGAGTTTCAAACCTGAGTCGAAAAAGGAGCCAGCTGCTCCTCCCATTGAACCAGTCTCCGAACTCAACACGGAGCTTCGTGTTGGCTGGGAGGTTGAATTGCTGTTCTTCACCAATGTGGAACTGATTCAACGTCGTCAGCGAGACGGCATTGAACTTTGCCACTTTTGCGTAAGAGAGCAGCTTGGATGTGAGATTCAATGCCGGCATTCAGCCCTCCCTTTTGTGACTTGCCTCGGTGCATGACAGACTACATGATCCATAGTTTGGTGGGAGATGTAGTAAGGACGGCCGGTATCAAATTCGTGCCGCCGGATTAGACAATGGGCCACGGGTAGTGACGGTAATCAGGCTCGACCACCGGCAACTTTTTCGTTCGAGCGACCCTCCTTGCCCTCCTTCTGAGCGAAGTGACCTCCTGGTCGCTCAGAAGGAGGGCAAGTTCGTCTGGAACAGAACTTGCCAATCTGGCAGCTGCCTCGAGTATGTCCTCGTCTATTTGACTTCCACCGAACTCCCAAATGACCGTCCTCAGCTTCGGCTCCTCATGGAACGAAAGTCCGTTGTCGATTGCGAAGAGCTTGTTTGTTGCGGGTTCGAGGAGGATGTGCCCTGACTTCCGGTCGCCACTGTTGGCAATTAGGTCGAATGCGCAGATTCGTGCCAACTGTGAGTGGAGTCCCTCCTGGTCAAGCAGGCTGAAGTAGTGCTGGGTGAAGTCGGCCTCCACAAATCGTTGCAGTGAGCCGGGGCCGAAGGGGAGATCTGACCTGACGATCGTCTCAGGCACCGCATTGAGCCCGAGAATGGTGTCGAGTTGATAAGCGGCGGCCTCACGTCGTGACAGCCCGGATGGGTAGTCCCACAATGGCCGTTCTCCGCTTTCTGGCTTGTAGACCGCTCGAATGTTCTCGCCCCCCAACGTGAGTTCAAGCAGGAGGGTTGCATTCGATCCATAGGGGAGCCGCCCGAGTATCTCGGTACTTCCCAATGTGAGTAGTTCTAGATGATGGGTGCTGAGTTGCCGTTGGTCTTCGGGCATACGTGTCCCCTGGAGTCGAGTGGATATCCACAAAGCGGACAGGGAGGACGGCCAGACTGCACCAGTCTCGTGCCCTCGATAGTGAGGTATGCAGCCTGCTCCTTATCCACGCCGATGAGGACCCTTCCGCGATCCTCTTCGTCTTCGGACAGCTCTTCGAGTTCGATCTCGATAATTTCGGTAGCCGGATCGACTGCGATCCCAATCCTCCCGGCCGCCCACTTCGGTTCAAATGGTGGCTCAAGGTCCCTGTCTTCGGGTAGGTGTCCCGGTCGGGGGAGCCGCTCAAGGAGCCCTTTGAGATACTCCACAAGCGAGCTGACCTGCAACTTCTCTACCTTGATGGTAACTGTTTCGCCGAGGTGGTTCGCCTGGAGGAGGAATACCCGGTTCCCCGGTTCGCCAACTGCTCCGACAGTCACCCATGCGACGGAAGGAAACTCGTAAGATTCACCCATCAGTTCGTCCCCTTGGTAATACTCGCGGTAATGTTCACGCCAGCAACATACGGCACCCCGTGGTCGATACTCAAGATCGACACAGAGGTAGTTGATATCACTATTCTCTGGAACTGGTCGAGATGCATTCCGAGACAATCCGCCACCAGCGCCTTAATCGGATCTGCGTGCGAGAAGGCAACCACCACCTGGCCCTTGTGCCTCTCTTCCATTTCCAGCATGAAACTCCTCATCCGGTCGGACATCTCGACGAAAGATTCTCCACCGGGAAATCTGAACAGGGATGGCCGCTGCTGGACAGTTCTCCACTGATCGAGTTTGGAGAGCTCAGAGAGTTCCCTCCCCGTCCACTCGCCAAAGTCGCATTCGATGATTGCACGGTTTTGGACTGGTTCGATCCCGGTCAGGGCGGCATACGGCGATGCGGTCTCGACAGCCCTCTCCATAGGTGAGCAGTAGATGGCAACTGGTTTTGGATGAGCATCAAATAGCCGCGCGGCGATTGTCGCCGCATCTGACCTACCCTCGTCGCTCAGGTGGAGTCCCGGGGCCCTGCCCGGTAATAGCTTTCCTGTCGTGGGTGTCTTCCCATGTCGAACCATGAGAAGAGTCGTCGGCGGCTCGGGCTTCTTTTTTGATGAAGTCCGAGTTCGCCTAGCTGCAGTCTTGCCATTTGCATCTGCTGTTGCCTGGTCTTTGGGGCCTGCTTCTACCATTCTCCGAACCACGCTAGACGAGGCCGGGTTTATTGGGATCGCTTTGACCTCTTGACCAACAAAATCGGATCATTTGAGGTGGCACCTCCCCTATTTCTGAAGTAGAGCAAGGGGAGGTGCAAACCATCTCAGAAGTAACTCTTAGTTGAGCCTTTCGATGATCATCGCCATTCCCTGTCCGCCGCCAATGCACATCGTCTCGACCCCGTAGGTTTTGTCTAGTGTCCGAAGGTCGTTAATTAGGGTTCCCATGATCCTGGCACCGGTCATGCCGAATGGGTGTCCCAGCGCTATCGCACCACCGTGCGGGTTGAGCTGGTCCTCGATGGAGATGCCGAGTTCGTCGCAGACCGGCAGCACCTGTGCAGCGAATGCCTCATTCAGTTCGACCACATCGATGTCTGAAATCTTCATATTGGCCTGTGTGAGGGCCTTTCTGACCGCCTCGATGGGACCAACACCCATGATCTCGGGTGCTAGGCCAGATACTGCGCTCGCAATGATTCGGGCCAGCGGCTTCAGGCCGAGCTCCCTTGCACGGGTATCCGACATGACCACTACAGCCGCAGCCCCGTCATTTAGCGGGCAGGCGTTGCCCGCAGTCACTCTACCGTCTGGTCGGAAAGCGGGTTGGAGTTGGGCGAGCTTCTCGATAGTGGTTCCCGCCCTTGGGCATTCGTCACGTGAAACCACCGTACCGTCGGGCAGGGTGTATGGCGATATCTCCCAGTCGAAAAATCCATCGGCTTGTGCTTGTGTGGCCCTGTCTTGGGAGAGTTTTGCGAACTCGTCCATTCGCTCCCGCGAGATTCCGTACTTGTCAGCTACATTTTCGGCTGTGAATCCCATCGGGATGTACATCTCGTTCAGGTAGTCCGGACGCGTCTTGTCGACAAAGCGGGGGTTCATGTCTTCCCGGTCAAAACCCTTGCTACTCGCTCTAGAGACGCTTTCGACGCCGCCGGCCACGAAGACGTCTCCTTCGCCAGCTTTGATGGCGTGGAAGGCCATCCTGATCGACTGTAGCGACGACGCACAGAAGCGATTGACCGAGGTTCCCGGGACCGAATCGGGTAGACCGGCGAGAGCAGCAGCATTTCGACCTATGTTCATGGACTGCTCGCCGTGTTGCATTGCCGCACCCACGATAACGTCGACTATCTCGGACGGATCGAGGCCTGGTACCTTTGCCAGCGCCTCAGCTATGGCAAAACCCGCCATATCGTCGGGCCGTCCGGCGGTAAGGACACCCTTGAATGCTCTTCCTATCGGCGTCCTAGCCGTTGATACAATTACTGCTTCTGCCATCGATCTCTCCCTGGGCCGAACTCCGACTTCGCCATATTAGCAAAATATGCCCAAGAGCTTCGTCGCACGGCTCGAGCTGGATTGCCTTCATGGCGCGTGTCGGAACTACAACTCCATCAAGTGAGCTGGGCCCCCTCTAGGTCTCACATCGACAATTGGGAGGCCCGATCTCAGTCTCTAATTAATCGAGCTCGTGATAGATGGCCTTCGGACCGTAACGGCACACCTGCTGCTTAGGTGGTGGACTTCACTAGTTCACCGGTAGTGCTCAACTTCATAAATCTGAAGATAGCTGCAGAGAGACGTTGATAGTGCTTAATTCTGCACCTGTGGAGCGATAAGTCGGATGAGATTCGGGCCTCGTCTTGGGAACAACCGTGTGTGCCTGGTTGCCGCGCGGTATCGCTGGACCGATCGAAGATTTGGGCGGACTCGAAAGGACCTAGTTGGTCATTGACGAACGCTAAACGGGTGTGTTGAGCAGGGCAGAGTGTTGAAAGATTGGACCAGGAGATCGATGTATTGGGAGATCTAGAAGGCGAGACCAGACCCGCTCGGCCAAATAGATCTGTGCACCGTAAGTTAGGAAACTGCACCAATAGTCCGGTCTTATCTGCCAACTACGAAGCCAGAGGTGGTCGGGATTCAAACCCTCCCCCTGGCTAGCAATGCAGGTCTGGAATTCGACCGAGCTAATCAAGTCATTTGGGTCTTTGCGCATTGATGAACGAGCGTCATAAGGGCTGTGGCGAAACGGCGAAGGGCATCGCTAATGTCGCAGCTGTCTCAATTGGTGGCCCATGTGGCCAAGGAGCAGTCAGGAGCTGGACATAGATAAACGGAGAGCCGCGACATAGCTGCGGATGCGGGAATTGGATGAACGGCGAAGTGAGGATAGTCGTGGTGTGTCAGGGCGACTCGTTTACACGTCGAAGAACAGCGTTCGCGATGTTAAACGAGGAGGCTAAGTCGTGTGGCGATATGGATGACATGGAAAGTGTGTTCCCTGATGTCTAGGAGGTCCGACCCACTGCGGACCTGTCAGATTCGAGAATCCGGTCCCGCTCCCTCGGCAAGTTCCCGGTCCAGTATCCGATCCATCCTTTCGGCCTCACGTTGGTCGCTCTTGGCCCACTGGGCCGCAACCACTACGAGAGCGATGACATTGGTGAGTTCACCGAACGCCCATAGGACGGAGCCGCCCGAATGGATGTCAGTTAACGTGTGCGCCGGTGAGATCGTTTTCTTGGTCCCCATCAAGGCGATACCCAGAAATGCCGAGAATGGAATCCCACTGAGAATGAATCCGAGTCGAGCAAGGTTACCCAGTTTCCATCCGGATGGGTCGACGCCTACGACCGTAGTCCAAAAGAGCAGTCCCACCACTAGGAAATGGAGGTGGGTGTAGTCGTGGAACAGAGGGTGACGTATAGAAAGCTCGTAGACCGGGGTCAGGAAGTAGATGTACATGGTGGCGTAGTTGAGGATCCACACCAGGAATGGGAAAGTGATGAACCTGATCGGCTTCGTGTGCAGTATCGAGATGGTGCGGGTTTGAACCGATCTGGATCCGGCCTGTATCAGTAGTGTGATTGGGGCTGATAAAGCGATGAATATGGGGGCGAAGTTCATCAGTAGTAGATGTTGGATCACATGCACCGTAAATACCGAGTCGTCGTAGCTCGCTAGGCCGGATCCAGTTGCGATCCAGACGAGAACGATGCCCGAGACAAAGCTGATGGTCCTCGCCTTCGGCCACTTCCTGCCTTTGCGCTCTAGGCGCCTAACGCCATGGAAGTAGAGAGCAATCGATGCGATCTCCACGCACACGATCAGCAAGGAGAGCCAATCAGTCTGAACGGCGGTCAATAGTTGGTTCAGCTGCACCGGCGGCGAAGCGATGGTGGCGATCATTCCCATGCACCAAAGCTACTCCCGGACCGGGGCCACCGCCAATGCCGCACATCGGAACCGAAGCGTCGATCGGAATTAGCCGCATTGGGACTAGATGCCGTTCAGACCCCCGTGATCAGGGACTTGATTCGCTCGGCGTGCCCTTTGGCTTTAATATTGTAAAGTGCGGATTCGATGCGCCCGCTCCTGTCGACTATGAAGGTCGACCTGATCAGACCCTGATACTCCCTGCCGTAGTTCGTCTTGGTCCCATACGCTCCGAGCGCCTTGATGGTCTCCAAGCTCGGGTCGGAAAGTAGGGTGAATTCGAGTTTGTATTTGTCCCTGAATCGCCGATGGGACTCCGGGGAATCTGGTGAAAGGCCGTAGATCTCGGCCTCCGGACTGATCGATTGGAGCCTATCGTTGAAGTCGCACGCTTCTGTTGTGCAGCCTGGTGTCATGTCCTTGGGGTAGACGTATAGAACGAATCGTCGACCAAGAAGGGCGTCGCTACAGATTACTGTGTTGTCCTGGTCGGGGAGGCAGAAGGTCGGAAGTAGATCGCCAGTTTTGAGGTGGCGCTCCGGCCAAATTGACTTATCCTGAGTTGTGTCCACAGTTCAACCCTATACAGACACCGATACAGCCACAACATCGCACTCCTTTGGTTCGAATTGTGTGATCGGGTAGTATCAAGGGGTCAGATGTTCGGATCTGTGCGGTGGATCCGTCCTCAACTCCTGGAGTTATTTTGGATCAAATCGAGCCCGTGTCAAGGGTTCTTGCGGTGCTTGCCCATCCCGATGATGTGGATTTTGGAGCCGCCGGAAGTGTGGCCAAATGGGTGTCTGCTGGTACTGAAGTGATCTACTGCCTAGTCACCGACGGTGACGCAGGTGGATTCGATCCAACCATTCCACGTGATCAGATGCCATCCATCCGGCAGTTTGAGCAGGCCGCGGCCGGCAAGATCGTGGGAGTTAATCAACTTGAGTTTCTCGGCTATAAAGACGGCGAACTCGAAGTTACTACCGCCCTGCGTCGAGATATATCTCGGGTGATCCGCCGGTACCGTCCCGACAGGGTCCTGTGCCAGTCTCCGGAGCGTAACTACACGAGGATCTTCTCGTCCCATCCTGACCATCTTGCCGCCGGCGAGGCGACCCTTTCCGCTGTGTATCCGGATTCGAGAAATCCCTTTACCTTCGTCGAGTTGATAGAAGAGGGGCTCGAAGCGCATTCAGTCAAGGACGTTTTGTTGATGGCGTTTCCTGAACCTGACTGCTTTGAGGATGTAACAGGCACTTTCGACAAGAAGTTGGAGGCGATCCTCGCCCATGCCAGCCAGCATCCCGATCCCTCGAGAATTGAGCCGATGGTCAGGGGTTGGTTGGAGGCGGTAGCCGCCTCGGCTGGTCTGGCGAAAGGGAGCTTGGCCGAGGCGTTCAAGCTTGTCCGTACCTGATGGCCCTGACCTAAGTTTGGCCAAGACGATTCGCCTGTAGTAGCCTATTGATTCGATTTACCAAGAATCCTGCTTGTCGATAGTCACGTAGGTCCATTCATACTTTCTAACAGCATTACCTACTGCCAAGTAGGAAGATTAATAGCTTATGGAGTAGGTAGATGGCTGTGAGCAGACCACGGATTCGGTGTTGAGACCGGCGCCTTTTAGGAAGTAGTGTCTCCCTGTTTGGAGGGGCGTGCGATCTCTCCGGCCTAGAATCCCGATCTGAACCTGAGCTGGTTTGTGTCAGAGGGTGGATTCGTGAACGAGGCAATATACGACGTCATTTTCCGGCGCAGGGATGTCCGGAAGGAGTTCAATGGCGAGCCAATTGATCCCGACGTGCTTGGACGAATCCTCAGGGCAGCCCACTCAGCTCCATCGGTCGGAATGTCTCAGCCGTGGGACTTCACCTTGGTCTTCGACCGTGACATCAGGACCAGTTTCCGGAATCATGTCGTGTCTGAGCGAGAGATTTTCAACCTGAGCCTTCCCGCAGACCGTAAGGAGGTCTTTGCGGGCGTCAAGATCGAGGGGATTCTCGAGTCTTCCTTAGGGATTGCAGTCAGCTACAACGGCTCCAGGGGCGCTCCAGCAGTACTTGGTAGGCATGCGATCGACGACGTGGGACTCTACTCAGTATGTCTTGCGATCGAGAACCTGTGGTTGGCAGCGACCGCCGAAGGCATCGGGGTGGGTTGGGTCTCTTTTTACCGCGAGGAGTTCCTCGCAGGTCTACTCAACATGCCGGAAGGGATAAGGCCGATCGCCTGGTTATGCGTCGGTCCAGTAAGCCATTTCGAGGAGGTGCCTGACCTCGAAAGACTCGGGTGGCGGGCGAGGGCGGACCTGTCTGGTTTTGTCCATCTTGACACCTTTGACAGCAGCGTCGGAGGCGATGGCAGATTGAATCTGCAGCCTACCGCATTCACTTCCTTGCCTAGTGTGGATGAGCCAACCTCGCTGAGGAAGCACTGAAGCTTGTTTTGACATTCCAAGCAGTGTTTATGCAGCACTTTCAACATCAGTTACACTGAGATTCACAGCAACGGCGCTGCGGGAGGTGGGCATAGGTGCTCGACGACTCAAATGTTGAAATTCTGGATCTCGCGTTCAGAAGTGTTATGACATATATTCCGGCTCTTTCTGAGCAGTCGGGAGTTTCTGACTTTGCAAAGGCATTCCTTCAGGGCCTAAAACCCGAAGAGCTCTCCTCTCTTCAGGAGTTGCAGCTGGCTAGGTCCATAGTGGCACAGTGGCTGACGAAGAACTACATAGACGACGACACTCACTTTGCAGTCAACGTCTTTGTCGAAGGTGAGCTTTCTGCCGCAGCGACAAGGCAAGGAAAATCGATCTTCGTATCGCCACCCGCGGTGTCTATCCTCACTCCCGACTCCCAGTACTTGGTTGACACCTTCGTTGAGTTCGTGCACCATTACGGATTGGAGACGAACCTCGTATTGCATCCGCTTGTCGATGCTTCGATGATTGGGCTGGACGTGACGTACGGTCAGTATTCTTCTCTGTATATTGAGCTCGAGGACGATATCACGTATGTACAGCGTGACGAGATTGTCGCGGGCATTAAGGGATCCTATTTCGACCTCCTCGCCTACCAACGCGACAGGGCGGCGCTTGAATCCGGACTTAGAGAGCGACTGGCCGCTGCATCGATATCTTCGACCCCGTCCAACGTCCTTGAGGATTACGGACTGACATCCTTCCGCGTTACGGGGGGTTATACGCTCGGTGCGGATTCAAGCGTGATGCTGCTCTCAGGAACCGCTGAAAGACACCCCGAACTGGCAGTCCCTCTCACCTCGGCCGTCCGCCACGCGTTCTTGGAGTCGAGGGGTATTCGTGCATCGATGTGCGTGATCACCGCAGACTCGAGCATCATAAAAGCAGAACCATTGAGAGCGATCTCTGTTGCATTGCCCGACGGAACGGAAAGTGTCTACTACGGGGTTTTCAGCGACGACATTCCGGGTAGGTCGGCGTGGGACGCAATTGGGCTCAGGTCGAAACTCGAGGAGGTACTCAAGCTATCGGGATTTAGCTCGAACTCCTACTCATACCGCTCGCTCAGGAGTTTACTGGCAAGTTTCGGGCCCGATGAGCTGATCAACGTCTCCTCCGAACGACTCTGGGACCTCTGTGTAACGGCCCTTTCGGTCGGCGAGCTACCGAAGCTTAGGGTGCACCAGACACCGGGATCCCGGCAGGGAATCGCCCACGTTTGGATCTTCATGCCGGCCGATAGGTTCGTCAATGGACTCGAGGCGAGCATTGAGACAGAGCTGATTGCCGCCTATGGTGCTGATCGCAGCTACCTAAAGTCCTCCAAGATCCAAGGGCGACGCTATCAGATCGGTTTTGTCATCTCCGGAGGTGCAAACGTGATCACCGACGAGGAGCTGTCAAAACTGGAGGAGAGCCTCGAACTTCTGACGATTCCCTGGACGGAAAAGCTTCGCCTTCTGATCCTCTCCGAGATGGGTAGAGAAGGTGGCCTGGTGCTGCATCACCAGTATCGAAACACCTTCCAACCCGACTACCAGGAGCAGTTCACTCCGGATCAGGCTCTGTCTGACCTCCTCTGCATTGAGAGGCTGCAGTCGGAGCAGAGGAGCTGGGACATAGAGATCTCAAGGAGTCATAACAACTGGCGAGGATCGGACTTCTCACTTCGCATCTTCAAAGTTGGCGGCTGGGTGAATCTCTCAGAGATAGTTCCCAAGCTGGAGAATTTCGGATTTGAAGTGATAGACGAAGTGCCCCACGCGCTCGACATCCACGGGACATCCACTTGGCTGGTTACGATCGGAGTGAAGGCCAAATATGCTCTCGGGCCTGGTCAGATGGAGTCTGAGTCGGACCTAGAACGCCTTCGTGTATCCCTCCTTAGGGTCTTCGAAGGACAGGCAGTCGACGATGCGATCAATACGACCGTGTTGCGTGCGGGACTGGATATCGATCAAGCCGCACTGATAAGGGCATACGTGCACTACGTCCGTTTCTCGACACCAGCGGTCGGAGTGAGGAACAACTACTGGGCGATGGTTGAGTGTCCAGGTGCGGCGGCCGCGCTTTATGGACTCTTTGCTGCCCGATTCGGTCTCAGTCGAAGTGTTTCTGAGAGAGCAGAGGCGGTGGGAGAGGCCCATCTTCGTGTGGAGAATGAGTTAGCGCATATAGATTCTCTCGATTTCGACCGTTCCGTCAGGCGTATCGCCTCGGCTATCTATGCAACACTTCGGACCAACTTCTTCCACGCCGACAGGGTCGGAATAGCCATCAAGTTTGACCCTGTGCAGGTTGGAGACCTCCCCAAGCCGCTTCCGATGTTCGAGACCTTCTTTGACTCGCTAGAGACTGAAGCAATACATCTGAGGGGAGGGCGGATTGCACGAGGTGGGATCAGATTCTCTGACCGTCCTGATGATTACCGTACTGAGATCCTCGGGCTGATGAAGGCGCAGTCGGTGAAGAACTCCGTTATCGTGCCGGTTGGCGCAAAGGGTGGATTCATAGTCCGCAAGATGCCGAGAGAACGTTCGGAGATCCTCGCCAAGGCGAAGGTGTGCTACAGCGAGTTCATGGAGGCGCTGCTGTCGATCACCGACAATCTTGTAGCTGGACAGGTTGTCAAACCTAAGGACACCATCTGCTACGACGGTGACGACTACTACTTGGTGGTTGCAGCAGACAAGGGCACCGCAACCTTCTCCGATATTGCAAATAACATCGCCATCTCACGGGGATTCTGGTTAGGTGACGCCTTTGCGTCAGGTGGATCGTCTGGTTATGACCACAAGGCTATGGGAATTACAGCAAAAGGGGCCTGGCGATCCGTGAGTCACCACTTCGGAGCGATTGGGATCGATCCGAATGTGGATCAGATCGACGTTGTTGGTGTGGGCGATATGTCTGGTGATGTCTTCGGGAACGGGATGTTGCTCTCCGACACGTTGCGGGTCATAGCTGCTTTCGATCATCGCCACATCTTCGTGGATCCAAACCCAGATCCGAAGATCTCCTTCGCAGAGCGTCACCGACTGTACAACTTGGACTCATCCAGCTGGATGGATTACGACAAGTCACTCATTTCGGAGGGCGGGGGAGTATTCGATCGCTCTCAGAAGTCCATTGTCGTTACGGAGCAGATGGGCAAGGCTCTTGGGATTACCCCGGGCCAGGTGGAGCCGGCGCGACTGATGACGTCGATCCTCTGTGCGCCTGTGGACCTGCTTTGGAATGGTGGAATCGGAACCTTCGTGAAGTCAGACAGCGAGTCTGACTTGGACGTATCCGACAAGGCCAACGATGCGATAAGGATCAATGCTGATCAGTTGAAGGTGAAGGTCGTAGGCGAAGGTGGAAACCTGGGCATGACCCAGTTGGCTCGAATTGAGTACTGCCTGGCTGGAGGAAGATGCAACACAGACGCGATCGACAATTCGGCCGGGGTCGACACCTCGGACCACGAGGTCAATTTGAAGATACTTATGGCACCGATGGTGCTCTCTGGTGAGTTTGACACAGATGAGAGGGATGCCCTTCTCGCTGGGGCCGAACCTGAAGTTGCTGAGCAGGTCCTGTCGGATAATGTCTGGCAGAACTGGGCGCTCTCAGTTGCTGAGGAGGACGCCAAAGCCAGACCTGAGCTGTACAGATCCCTCATTTCATTTTTGGAGGAAGAGGCCGGCTTGGATCCCGTCGTGGAGTTCGTACCGTCGCAGGCCGAACTTGAGGTCCGAAATGCACAAGGTGGATCTCTCACGCGCCCCGAACTGTCGGTCCTACTTGCCTACTCCAAGATCCACCTCTACCACCTGATTCTGGAGTCGGATCTAGTGAACAGCGATTTAGCAACGACGTTGTGCAGGGACTACTTCCCATCGGTTGTCGAAGGGAAGTTCGGTGACAGGGTGTTGGAGCACTCACTGCACCATGAGATAGCTGCGACCGCATTGGCAAACCTGATAGTCAACGTAAGTGGGATGGTTCCGGTAGTCGAGCTGTTGCAGAGTACGCCGGTTGGAACGACTCGGATTGTGGAGGCCCTCGCTGGATCCATCGATGTCCTAGGTGCACAGGAGAGGGCTGCAGCTCTCTTTCTAGGTTCGACAATGGCGCAATCCGACAAGGTGGCACTTCACTCTCGACTCGGGCGAACCTGTACGTCGATCGCTCGGTGGCTGGCTTCCCAGAGCCAACTCCTCGACGGAATCTCTGAGCGAAGAAGTCTTTCTGCTCTTGGAAATGACCTTGTCGAGTCGCTTGATGTGGTGCTGACCGGGTCCGAATTAGCCGGTTACCGTCAATCGCTCGGCCAGTTGATCGCCATCGGTGCCGACGAGCAGACGGCTCGGTTCTTCGCTGGTCTTGACTTTATGTCAGCCCTTGTTCCGCTCTCGCTTCTCGCCAACCGTACTCACACGGAGGTGTCCCGACCATTGATCTGGACCTTTTACCGAGTCGGAGAGGTCTCTGGGATATCGCCGCTCTTCGGCATGGTTAGGTCTCTCAAACCTACCGGGAGATGGGACATGGCACTTCTGGCGTCGATTGCCACAGACTTTTATATGACAATCGTTGCCAAATGTGAGGATGTGCTCGATCTCATTCCGTCGGACGTGACCGACGAGGCCGCGACAGCTGCGTCCCTCGAACAGATTGAGCAGCGGCTGGGCTCTACAACGGCTCAGGTCCTGTCACTTGTCTCTCTGCTCGGCTCGGACTCCTCGGCGGGTTTGTCGGCACTTGCCGTGGTAGCAAAGGACATCTCCATCAATCGATAAAGTGTGCTCCCTCCAACTTCAGAAGACCCGCCTTAACTTCGGTTCCGAAGCCGTATTTGCCGACATTCCCGCTCGATGGTAGGACCCGGTGGCACGGGACAACCAGGGCCACCGGATTGGATGAGCAAGCGGTAGCGGCCGACCTGTAGGCGTTGGGACGACCCGCCAACGTAGCGAGGCCGGAGTAGCTGATCGTTGTTCCGGCCTTGACATCCCGCAGTTTTCGTCGGCAGGTGTCGTAGAAGTTCGTGTTCGGGAGATCGAGTTCTAGTTCATCAAGTGCGGTAAATCTTCCGCTGAAGTACTCTAAAAGGGCCGTTTGCACCTGATCTGAATCCTTGTCACTTGTGATCTTTACACCATAAGTCGCTAGGTGGAGTCCATCGGGGCGGTCGGTGAAGCCCATCGCGACCAATCCACGGCGCGAGTAGGCATAACTCAAGGTGCCGAATGGTGAACCCGAACGCCCGATCATGAGTTCGCTAATTGAGCCGTTCACCCCCCTCCGACTACCAAACATCTGAGTTTGTCCATGGTCAGTTGGACCTGAGTCTGAGCCGTGAGTCGATCTCCGTCTCGTTTTGCGTTGATCCAATAACCGGTTTAAATGCGACAACCTGAGTCTCAAATTCGACCGTCCCGACGAAGGCGTCTGGCCGTTCATCCAGTTCAGGTGGGTTAGTGCGAACCTTAGCGCTCGCTTTGTCGATGTCGATGGCCACCACGGAAGTCGAGAGAAGCTCTGTCCTGGTATTTTTCGGCAGCCGATCCGACCTGTGCGGAAACATGGAGTCGACGAACTTCACCAAGATATCATCTTTCTGCTCGAGGTCGGTGACAGCTTTACCTACTGCAAAGATGATGACTGATTCGTAGTTGAACGAGTGGTTGAACATCGTCGTAGCTAGGACCATGCCCTGTACGCTCGTGATGCAGAAGCTAAGTGGAGAGTCGACCGCAAGTTTCATCGCTTGATTGGCCGCTGCTCCGTGCAGGTAGAGCTGATCTCCGATCCTTACATATCCAGTGGGCATAACTATCGGGAAGCCGTCTTGGATCACACCTAGGTGGCCGAGGAAGTTGCTATCAATGATCTGTTTGATCAGGGCGTTGTCCTTCGAGACACGTTCAGCGTGCCGTCTTCCATCTGTAGTTGGGAAATCGGGCACACAACCTCCTGGTCGTTCATTGACTCCTCTCAGAGTCTAAATGCGGCGGACCATCTGCTGGAGTGAACTTTTTGAGTGCCGAACTCGCCAAATGCACGCCGCCTATTTGATGAAGCACGAACTAAATCAGAATTGGTAGGGATGAGGCCAGCCAGGCAGGGGAGTTGAAGGCCAGCGCTTATTTATGTCGAACAGATACGTATAGTTGGAGTATGTCAAATGCTGAATCGTTTGGAGTTCAGGGTGACACCTGCAGGGTGGACATTCTCACAGTTGGGTACGTGGAGCCTGGCGTTGCCGGTACGGTCGTGCTCGTTCGAGAGGACGACCTGATTGCGGTGGTCGATCCTGGAATGGTTAGCGGCAGGGATAAGATCCTTGGCCCGCTCGAGTCGCTCGGTGTGAAAGTCACTGATGTCACCGACGTGGTTCTCAGTCACCACCACCCAGACCACACTGTCAATGTTGCGCTTTTTCCAGAGGCAAGGGTTCATGACTTCCAAGCCGCTTACAAGGCTGACGACTGGTATTCGAGGGAGGCCGAGGGGGTCCGCTTGTCGAATTCCGTCTACTTGATCGAGACGCCAGGTCATACCCCGCAAGACATCTCAGTCGGTTTCGAGACCTCTGATGGACTCGTCGTCTACAGCCATCTTTGGTGGGACAGCGACGGACCAGCCGAGGATCCGTATTCGCTGGACAGATCGGTGCTGGCGGCGTCTAGGCGACGGATTCTTGACCTGCATCCGAGCTGGATAATTCCTGGACATGGATCTGCATTCGTGCCGAATGAGTCCACACCAATTTGAATCCGAGTCAACTCTTGGAACTCAACTGTCGATAAAGAACTAAATGGCTGGTGGGGGTTCTCGGTCGTCTGGTCGATGCTGACCATCTCAGTCCATCTGGACCGTAGATGCTCCGATAAGCCTTTCGACGTCCACCCCCACCTCCAAGGGTCGACGTTCTAAGGGCGAAGTTTGAGGGAAGATCTGAAGCGTTTCCTATCGGAATTCGAGATGCTTGGCAGATCGACATCTGTCGCTGGTGACCTGCTTGATTTCATCTCCCGAGGTGAGTTCGAACTGGCGAGGCTGGCGGAGATGATCGAACAAGACAAATTGTTCGCCGACAGTGTCCTACGTCTGGCCAACTCACCTCATTACAGGCGGAGTGACGCAGTGACGAGTTTGAAGTTTGCTGTCTCGCTACTCGGCGTCTGGACACTGAGATCGATGGCGGCACTGTTGTTGATCAGGGAGATCGGCACGCTCGAGGATCGGACGTGGAATCACTGCCTGAGTGTTGCAGTAGCGGCTCAGCTTCACGCCGAGATCTACGGAGATGATCCGGCCCTTGCATATTCGACGGGGTTGATCCACGACTTCGGTGCCATCCTTTTGGCAAACTTCGACCCTGTGGGTTACCGAGCCGTCGAATCGTACCTAGACAACGGCTTGACCAGGGAGGCGCAGTCCGAATACATAGGAGCTGAGATCGAGGCGTACGGGATATCACATCCCGATCTTGGCTCGTCGGCATTGGAACGTTGGGGATTCCCGGAGGAGACAACCGATGCGGTAAGACTCCATCACAGGGAGTCGGTCTGGATGTCGCCCGCCCATAGAGCACTGGTATCCGGCGAGCGTCTTGTCCATCTGGAGAGGCTTTCACCCCTCCTATGGAGCAGAGAGATCCTGCTTCCAGAAGACGTAACTTTATCTTCTGCTATCGACCGACTCGCTTTGTTTAGTTCCCGGGTCGCCGACTTCGTATCGATAGCTCCTCCGTCTAAGTTGCAGCTGCCGGCCTCGCGATTCCATTAGTGGAACATTGGCTCTGCCGACCCTTTTTTCTTGAAAGCGTTGCCGAGCACGCTCTGGTTCGGATTATGTAATCGAGTATTGGCAAGTCCATGCGGTATGAATCGGCTTCGCCTTCACCAGAATCTGGCACAATTTTCCAATTTACCTTATATGGCAATTAAAGATGTCAATATCAGAGCCGATCAGTCATGTACGCGCTAGTGGCGGTAGGGCTCCTACCCTGCCGCTAATTGGTGCCGACGAGTCATGGGAGCTGGCGATGAAAGATGCCTTTGCGTATATCGGTGATAATCAACTGCGGCGACGTGCAAAATGGACGTTCCTAGTAGCTGGCGTACTGCTAGCTGCTTTTTTTGTGTCCTTGCTAGTAAGAAGTGTTGGCTCCTTCTACGCACCAGTGGACGGATATGGCACGGCACTGTTCGAACTCTCTGCCGGTGCCTTTGCCGTTTACAGATATTTTGATCCGGCCTGGAGAGCGAACGTGGCAAAGGGGAAGAACTTTCCCCTCTTCGTCGGAATTGGGAGCATGGCTTGGGCAATCGGAGATATCGCCCTGACCATAGAGTCTTCGGGGGGTGCAAGCCCTTCATCGCCATCGGTTGCCGACGCCTTCTACATAATCTTCTTTCCGCTCTGCTTCTTGGGAATCACCACGCTCGTAAAGCGGGAGGCGGGCGATCCCACCTTGACCACCTGGCTCGATAGGGTCATAGCTGCACTCGGTGTGGCGACCGTGTTTTCGGCATTCATAGTCGGACCAGTCCTGAAGGCGGTGGGAGGTTGGTCCCTCTCGTCGGCTACGAGCATGGTGTATCCGGCGGGAGACCTAATTCTTCTGGCTGTTGCCATAGGTGGGCTGGCCGCTGTGCCTCGGGACCGCAGGCGTGTACTTGGCCTGATTGCCCTGGCAGTCTCGGTCAACGCCATCGGTGACACCTACAACCTTCTCCAACCGAATAGCCGCATGGGATACATCGCCAACGCTGCGGCCTGGCCCATCTCGCTTCTTCTGATCTCAATCGCAGCCTGGCAGCAGTCGCCGCACGACTCGAAGCTAGCGCCGTCTAAGACGGGGGGATTCGTTTTGCCCGGCGTGGGTGCTGGTGCAGGCTTGGTGATACTTCTCTTCGCCAGCATCTCTAAGGTTGGCTCGGGTGCCATTGCCATCGCCACTTTGACGCTCTTTGTCACTGGGGTGAGACTTACCTATACAGTACGCAAGACGCAATCCGAGAATGACGAAAGGCAACATTCGACGGAGGAGAGGGAGGCAACTCTGCTTGCACTGCTCACGGAGGTTGCCAAGAACGCTGAGGTGCTGGCTGGATCTTCTGATCGATTGACTGCCACTGCACGTCAACTCTCGACGGGAGCTGATGAGGCGTCTTCCCAGGCAGACTTGGTTGCTGAGAAGAGTTCATTGATAACTAACAGCACCCGGACTGTCGCAGAGAGTGCTGAGGACATGGCGTCGTCGATATCTGACATCACTCGAAACACAGCAGAGGCACTGGCAGTAGGGATCGAGGCGCAGCGCGAGTCGGAGGAGACAAGTCTGACCATCGCAAAACTCGCAGACTCGTCTGTTCAAATAGGCCAAGTGCTCGACGTGATAACGGCAATCGCTCAACAGACGAACCTATTGGCGTTAAATGCGACAATTGAGGCGGCCAGAGCGGGTGAGGCTGGCAAGGGATTCGCCGTCGTGGCGAGTGAGGTGAAGGAGCTTGCGACAAAGACGGCGAAGGCGACTGACGAGATCGGATCTATGATTTCGGCCATCCAGCGCGACACTGAGTCCTCAGTTGAGGCCATAGAACGTATCGGTGAAACTATTGGCAGGATCAACAACATCCAGTCCAGCATCTCTGCGGCCGTTGACCAGCAGACGATCACCACCTCTGCTGTCATTCGGAACGTCCGAGTTGTGTCGGAAGGTTCCGAGCAGATCAGCGAACACATCTCGGTGGCAGCAGGGGCCGCTAGAGGAACCGCCGGTGGATCGAATGACGCACTCCAAGCGGCCTCCGAGCTCGCAACTATGGCATCTACCCTGAAGAGTCTCGTAGCAGAACATCAGGACTTGATCCAGGCCTAAAAAGTAGCTCACCGTTCGGCTCTTCTAAGATGTCCATTCGTCAGTTCTTCTCGGAAAAGTCCAGCGGAACTTTCCGAAAGGTGACGAATAGCGATAGGTCGTAGATGATCTTCAGCCCCCCTGCCAGCAGAAACGGGAGACCGGTGAGGGATGTGGCGAGCATAGCTCCACTAAGTACTGGGGTCGGACTCGTGCCCAGCGTCCTTGCTCCGTTGGTCCAAGCCGCCAGGTAGCTGCGGTCTTGGGTATCCACCATCGCCATTGAGTAGGCCTGCCGTGTGGGCACGTCCATCTGAGAGAGCAGGTGGCGGGTTAGCAGTATGGCGACGGCGAGAGTCGCATTCGGCATGAATGGAATGAGCATGAGGAGCACGTTGGAGGGAAGGTGGGTGAAGACCATAGTGTTTAGCAGGCCAATCCTTTTTGCGATCCGCGCCGCAGCGAGAGATGAGAGTGCCGAAAGCGTGTTAGTGCCGAAGAAGATCAGACCCAGTTGCGTGAGGTCTACGTGGTATTGGACCCTGAACCAGTAGACGAGAATTCCTTGGACGATGAGGCCTGCGGCAAATGAGTCAAGGGCGAAGAGGCTGGAAAGGCGATAGACGAGGCGGCGCGTCGATCTTTCTGGAACGTGGTGTGTGCCGTCAGTTGCGGCCTTTGATGCTTCTGCCTCCACGGAGGGAGTGAGCAGCCCGTAGATTGCCAGCTGGATCACACCAGCGACCGTATAGGAGATGACAATGCCCCTGAACATCGTCGCGCCAATTCCACTTCCCGTACTAGTGGATGCAGTGATCCCTACTACCGATGCGAGCAGTGCACCTACTGCAGTGGCGGTGTAACCGACGAGATTGAACCAAGCGTAGGTGTTGGTGCGCGCCTGACCTACGTATAGTCGGGAGAGCATCGCCTGCTCCACTCCAAGATAGATTCCTATCTCCTTTCCGGTTGGGCTTATGCTCCCAAGAAGCATCACAACCCCGATAAGAGTTACGTCTTTAGAGGCGAGGAGGAACGGGGTGGTGACGATCCAGAGGATGCTGCTGGTGACGAGTATCCTTCTCCTACCTAGCCGGTCGACGAACCTGCCGAGGGTGAGTGAGAGGATCGACGAGCCGATAAGGGCGAATGTGTAAAGGAGCCCTATCGTAACGACCGAGTATCCCTGCTCGTGCCAGTAGACGGGGAGGACTATGGAGATGAATCCGAAGGCAACCTCCCTGATTGTTCTTGCGGACAATAAAAGTGCCGGTTCTAACCTTCTTCTTCGATTTCTACTGTCGGTGGTCAAATCTTCTCCATGATCTTGGTGTTTGATCCCGGCATACCGTTGACGTTCTCCTTCGTTCAGTGCTGGAAAGGTGAGTTAGTGTCTCATCTGGATAGTTTTGGGTCGCCTAAGTCGTAGTCCGATGGCACGGCTCTCAGGCTAGCGAGCACGAAGCTTTGGTTTCGTCAACCGAATGGGATCCGGTAATGTCTGGCGAGAAAGAGATGAGTGGTGTCATCCCCATTCGAACGAGTCCGTCTGCTGGGATACGCACCAAGGCTGACCGCGAAACTCCAGTTGTGCCGGCGAGAGGCATAGTTTTCCGCTTGGCATGCTTTGGACTGCGACCGCCATGGCAAATTTTCAAATGATTTATAACTTCGACGAAGCTGGGCTACAAAACTGGACCATCTGAAGGTATGGTTCGAGCAGTTGAGGGTTCAAACCGGGAAATCAGTGCGAGAGTGGCCGAATGCGACCTCTGGCTTGTTACGGCCGAGTGCATCACTTCTGGCTAATGACAATCGGTCCATGGCCGAGACCAAAGTAGGTGGCAACGTCTTGTTGCATCGCGGGGAAAGCATCTGTCGTGCCACTTTATCGACCAGGCATTACGTGATTCTGCTCCACGCATACCCGCCAGTTCGAGTGATGCTAGTGAGCCTGCGGTTGGCAATTTGCTTCCGACCGAGGTGGCGAGACCGACATTTCTAAGTGGATGTTGATTCGGTCGCTGGGATTTTGGAAGCCTTGAGATCAGATGTGCGCTGAGCAAAAGCGCTTTGGATCGGCGGCAAAGTTGAGTTCGGGCGGTGCTGGTTAGTCCAGCACCGCCCGAACGAGTGTGTCAATTTTGACTCACCCTACTGCCGGAACTACGCCTTTTTCTTGAGTCTCCCGACTGGGAAGATGAGTATCGTTCCGGCGAGCCCAAGCGAGCTCAGGAGCCACCAGTAAGTCACTGCGCTCCAAGGCTCACCCGTGTGGGTGGAAGGAACTGTTATCACCTTTGGTGCCACGGTAGTGGTAGGCGCAGAGGACGCAGAAGCTGAAGCGGCCACGGGGGGTGCTGTCACCGTGATAGTCGCCTGTGCCGAAACTGGAGAGATGTTGTCTCCTGGGTCGCTCACAGTCGCAGTGTTGGTGATTGCTCCAGTCGCTGTTGAGTTCACCGATACCGGCACCGTGACGATGCCGATTGCGGGACTTGAGACACCTGTTACTGATGGAACCAAGGTACAGGTGACGGTGTTTCCAGCGGTCGAACAGCTTGCGGAGGCAAAGCCAGATCCAGTAATGGAAGGAGTTCCGTCCAGGCTGAGGCCGGTTGGCAAGGTATCAGTCACCGTAGCAGGTGCGTTGATGTTACCCGTGAAGGCTCCTGCGATGGTGAAACTGTCGATTCCACCGGGTGAGACGATCGGTTGCGCGGCCGTCTTGGTGAGGATCACTGAAGGTGCAGCCGGAGGTGTAACCGGTGCCGAGTAGGGAGTGATGGTATCGGATGCACTTACAGCTGGAGCAACCACACATGTGGGGGGCGCGTTCTGGGCTGAATTCACATTGAACGATTCCGGTGCACCGCAAAGATTGATCGGTAGAAAGTTGCTGAGCGTTGCCGTGTTAGTGATGGGTACGCCTGCCGTGCCGGTGGTATAGGCAGTGATGGTTATTGGTGGTAGCTGCGTCCCCGCTACAAACTGCGTTGTGGGAGATGTGAATAGGTAGCACTTTACCGTACCGACTCCGCCTGCAGTCGAAGTGGTTTTGCTGCGTGTGCAGTTCCACTTTGCGATGGATTGGCCCAGCGGGATCACCATGGGCGCCGAGACGCCAGTGACTGTAATCCCGGTTGGCATTGGATCGATGAGTTCATACGAGCCGTAACCGTTTATAGGCGAGGTACTGGCGATTGAAGGATTGATGGTGAAGTTGAAACTCTGGCTGTCCAGGGTCTTTCCTCCGACGTTATCGGTCTTGGTGAGTGCATTGAGTGGTGAATTGTCGAAGTAGGTGGGGTTACCATTCTCCAAAACGAAGTCGTCAGCGCTCAAGCTGACGTTGTTCGGGGTGTTCACGAAGGTTGGATTAATCGTTCCAGAGGTCGGTAAGGACCCCGGATTGAAGTAGCCGAAACTTACGTTCGGAAAGGAAATGCCATTGACATTTCCAGACGCAATCCAGAGATTGTTTGTAGCCGGATCGAGCGTCATGGATTCGGTCTCTGAATTGGGCGCTCCTGCCACCTGGTAATCAGTGCCGGCGATGGTGTTCGCAGATGGGCTCGAGGCGACGGGTACGTATCCCACTTGGCCAGTGAACTCCCTAACGAACCACAGCTCATTTGAGTAGCTGGCTCCAGCCGGTGCCGTCACGTACTGAAAGTCTCCGAGACTGCCTGATCCGCTGACTGTGTAGGTATCAACTGGTGTGTTGAGAGCACCCGACATTCCGCTCAACTTGAACTGGTAGACGCGGTTGTGCGAACTACTGCCAGCAAAGAGGTAGCCCCCCGCCACAGTCATGGCCTGGTCGATGCTGACCGAAAGTGGGTATGGCGTTGCGACAAGGGTGTTTGGGTTGATCATCCATAGGGTCGAGTTGCCCCCACTGATGCCGGATTGGTTTGTGTCCTGAGTGAAGAAGATATTGGCCCCATCGGAGGTGATCGAGTAGGAGCTCGAGCTGCCGAAGCTGTTGCCAGCTAGAGGCGTGATACAGGTCGGGCCAGTTCCCAATGAGAACTGCAGAGTGGACTGATTGAGTGTCAGATTGCTCGGCGCCACACTGATCACTTCCACGGGGCAGGAACTACTGCCTTGGTTGATTATGAAGAGCTGGTCGTTGGGGCCTGCCACTGCATCGAAAAGGGATCCACCGACATCTATGTAGCCGATCGAGACGTGCGGTGCCGAACCGCTGATCTCGATCAGCTTTCCATCCGTAGTATCCACCCAGTAGTTCCCCGAGGCGTCCAAAAGAGTCTGTTCGAAGTGAGTGCTCAGGCTGATCCCACTGGAGGAGTTGTTAATCAGATTGGCCAAGTCCAGTGGCACGGGACTGTAGGTCGGCGAAGCACTCGGTGAAGCACTTGCTACTGACCCAGTGAGGGCGGTAGCCGCTATCGGAAATAATCCGACGAGCGCTACCGCTGAAGCAATTATTAGTCGTCGCATAGAGCGATCTCCCTGCTTTAGATAATTGTTTTTCCGAAGAAAATTCTTAGCAATCGCTAAAGTTACACTGAGAATGAGCCGATGTCAAGGTGAGCGCAACGGAGCGTGGCTCTTGCCTGCCGACTTTATGAAAGCGTCACTATGCGTGGGATCATAAACCATCCCTACCCGCACCAACTTAGAGCGAAAACCTAGCTCAGTTGGGTCGGCTTGAGATTTTGGTGTCGGACGTCCTGCCTTACCAAGCATTGGGTTCGAGCGTCGACGGGGCTTACGACTGCGACGGATACTGCGCCAATCGCTTCCTTTGTCAGATGGGCATATGTCACATGCCGTACGAACGATTCCGATTTCTGGTGCAGATGCTCGTTGTGATGTTTCTATCGAGTGTCACAACGATGGGGAGAATCAAGATGCTCATGCCGACCCGTTGCGCTCGAAAGCACCATGTGATGGTGTCCGGGGCCAATGTCCACTGGCGACTAGACATTCGTGCTGTGTCCAGCTTAATCCACCAATTTGGTAGCTGGTTGTTATGGAAGGTGCGATCGGTGTGAATGGAAATACTCTGTCCTGGTAAACGACTCGTCCTCCTCGGCCGTCAGTGTCAGGAAAGCCGTGTTATCGGACGTGGCATGGTCCAAACTCCTTCGGTGCTTATCTCGGAAGTTATCGAGAGCTCCAATTGTCGATCCGAAGACGCGATTCGGCCATGGTGCGATAATCGGAAGGCTTGCAGGTTGGACCTAGCGGAAGCACTAGGCAGGCTGCTGCGTAGCGTCGGACCAGGTGGTGATCATGGCCGGCCATGATCACCCCACACCTGCCTTCTTCTATCGTGCGATCCATCAAGTTTGCATTGAGTTTCCCAATTCCGGTGGTCTCTAGCTGAATACGACTGATGCGAATGGAGACTGTTAACTGGCTGCACCTTTCATCACGCTCAGGATCCTGAGGAGTACATCGGCCTTGGGATTCGGCAGTTGTCGCTACTTGGTCTCATGCATAACATCGCTTGGTCGCCTAGCGGAGCGTCGTCGGCCAGTATTGGCCCACGCTGGACGATCGGAATCAGGCGAATTGAGCTCTGCCTCCAGGAACTTGATGCCCTTTAGGAAGGACTCTCGCTCAATTGGCGTGAGCCTCTCAAGTGTCCTCTCCATTGGGCCAGTAGCATCCTTCAACCAAGTGTCTACGGTAACCTTCTGGTCTTGGCGAAGTGTGACGATGATCCGTCTTCGATCGCTAGGGTCGGCGCTACGTTCGGCTAGTCCCGCTTTCTCGATGTCAGCAACAATTCCGCTAACTGTTCCGAGAGTGAGTTCCAGACTCTGGGCGAGTTGTCCAACCGTCATCTGGCCATTGTTCCTCAAAAGGGAGAGTGTTGCGCCGTGCCTGGGACCGAGATCGGCACCATCGAAGGGTAGTTCGGAGCCTCTACGTCGTCTAAGACCCCGTGCGAGCGACGGTAATAGTTGGATGAGGCTCTTCAGGCAGGTAGCGAATGATTCATCCTGCTGTGTGCTTTGATGCTTGCAATCGGAGCCGGACGATGCGTGCGCGGAGAGATCCGAACCTTGGGCTGACTCCTTCGGTGGCATGTCTCGCCTTGCGCCCTTCACTCGTCCATTCTAGTTCTCAGATACGAGGAAGAACCTTCATCCCGACAAATGCTTAGGTTGGTCAAATATTTAGTATGCTCATACTAAATTAGGGATCTCGACCAGCGCTATCCATCAGTAGGAGGACCCAATTATGGGAGACATCGACCAGAGCTCGGCTCAGTCCGGCCATCTGAGCCAGTTTGTGGGCGAATGGAGCCTCGAAAAGGACGCGACCACGATTGCGCTGAACACAAAGGCCCTGTGGGGACTTGTAAAGGTGAAAGGAACCTTCCGGGCATCTGGTGGTTCGGCAAAGGTATGCGGTGATGGATCAGTTGCGGGCGAGCTGTTGGTAGATGCCGGTTCAGTTGATACCAAGACACCCAAGCGTGACGCTCATCTTCGAACGGCGGACTTCTTCGAAGTGGAGCGGCACCCAGCTTTTAGGTATGTTGTCACAGACGTGAAGAGTATCGACGATTCCAACTACAAGCTCATAGGAACTCTGACAGTCCGAACCAGTACCCGTCCACTTGAACTCGATGCGAAGGTCGCTTTCGACGGCGGAACCAATCAGCTAACGGTTTCCGTAGTGACCATGTTGGATCGTACTGCGTGGGGTATCGGGTGGACGAAGATGGGTGCTGGTATCCATAACAAGCTTTTGGTGACCGCCGTCTTCAACAGGGCGTAGACGCCAGGTTCATGTGTTGAAGTAGGGTGCTAGTTCTACTCGCTGGCACCCTACAAATATTGCGAAACTCGACCTCGACGGAACCGACAAACGGGCAAACTCCAAAGTTGGATGGCCCTTGTAATTCTCTTTCGTTGGAAGAGGCGGTCTTGGCCATTGCTTGCCAAGACGACTCACGATGAGATCCGACTAAAGGTAGGTTCGCATTCCGGTCTTCGTTGGGTACTAGTTCGGTTAGGACCCTTTAAGGAATACGGCCACAAAGTCACGCCAAAAGGGCTGGAGAAAACGGCCCGGAGGCGCGATCATGTTGCCTAGGAGATTCTGGCCGGAAATGCCTGCTGTGTTGCTCCAGGAGAAGGACGCAAAGTGTACCCAGTCTGGGTTGATGTCCAACTGCATTCCCCTGATGGCTCCCGCCTGAATCAGGGTCTGCCCCAGCGTCTGCGGCGATAGACCCGGGCCGCCAACCCAGATCAAGTTGCCGTTGGCATCAATGCCGATTCCACTCCGCCAGGTATAAAGCACCTCCCCGAGAGAGTATCCCCAGGTCACCAGCGGGTTGTACGTGGCCAACGGAGTGAGTTGTCCATTGTCAACCAGTAGCTTCAAATTTTGTCGGACCGCCACCACCGAGGGAGACATGGATACCTCCTTGTCCCAGCTGCCGATCTGGAGACTCCCATTTTGATACTGGACGATAGAAGCCGCCCCGGGAACGAGAGCAATGCCGAGTCTTCCGTTCTGATAGAAGCCGCCCTGGGATGAGCTGAACTGGAATCCACCTTCGAATGCACCGATGAGGTTGGGGAAGAGGGAGGATGGAACTGAACCTTGAGTCGGCCAGATACCTCCAGGTTGAGTTGTACCTGCGTAGATCTGGAGGTTTGCATACGACTGGTTTATCCAGACGACGGGAACCGGCGAAACACCCGCCGATGGAGTCAGGTAGGTCACGAACTCGGCGTATCCACCTGGCCCCGAATTTCCGATCGGGCGGTATACCCCTTGGTTGGGATCGTTGCTGGGGAAGGTTGGGTTCAACGGCGCGGGTGAATACCAGATCTGCGGAAATGAGTAAGGTCCAACCGGTGGACGAAGGTAACCGTGGTTGACGAACGGGGCGAATGGGTACGTGGGCGGTCGTCCCGATGCGGGCGAGGCGGATGCTACCCCCGCTGGAAGAAACGGCGCTATCGACAGTCCGAGAAGTAGAGTTGCGGCTCGCCTCTTGATCGAAACTGGTCGCGACATACCTGAACCTTCTAGGGATTACTTTATCTGTTGATTCTAGCGGAGGGTCAGAAAGTATTGATGAGACTACGCTGAGCGATGATCGCTGCGGATTGTTCTAGTCGCGAAGCGAAAGAGCGTGACCCGATCGTATGGCGAACTTCTACTCTCCGGTGAGGCCGTCGACCGACTCCCGAATCAGGTCAGCATGTCCATTATGCCTTGCGTATTCCTCGATCATGTGTAGCAGGATCCATCGTAGGCTCGACGCGAGTCCACTTGGATCGGACCGCTTTGCGAGCGTGCCTAGTCCGCCCTCCTTTAGCGCCTCTTCCACGAGGGAGCGGGAACGTGAGACCGAATCTTGCCAGAGCATTAGGAGTTGTTCGGGGGAGTCGTCTTTAGCGGAGCGCCAGTCCCATTGTGGGTCAACGTCCCAATCAACGCTATCAAATTGGGCCGCTTGGTCATTGCCGCCTAGCCACTGGGAGAACCACCAGTCCTCGACATATGCCAAGTGCTTCAACATTCCACCAAGTGTCATGTCTGATGGGGGAACGGTTGCTCTCAATCCGTCGGCATCTAGGCCCGAACACTTCCAGGCAAAAGTTGCTCTCAGGAACTCCAGAAAACCCAAAATGGTATCGACCTCGTCACCGTTGGAAGGAGGTTGCGGGCGACCCTGCTCATCGAAGCTGCTCATTTTGCCGAGCCTAGCATTTTCTACGTCCTGACCCAGGGCCCGTAGCTCTGTGCCCAGTCCGCCTTCGTGTAGTGTCCGTTACCCAGATCTCCGAAATTGCTTGAGGCCCTACATGGAGGACTCTCTAGCCATCTCCTCTGGCGCCACGGCGCTCCAACTTTAGAAGCGGTCAATCAGTTCGACGATGACCAAGGCATATTTGGATTGCCTTGGTGACTCAGTATGCTCCTTAGGCCTATCTCATTTGAGTGCTGGGAAGGAGCCAGCCCCAGTTTGGATATCGGCTGCCACGAATACCCGTGTTATGGACCGCTCTACCTTGACGAATGCGCAATGCCACTAACTCGATGACGAAGTTATTGTGGATTGGCCATGACGTAAATACTGAGAGTACCCCGGCCGTTAGCCAACCCCAGCCAGGCGTCAGGGCCATTGCGGTTGACGAACTACCTCCTGGGGCGGCGTTCGCGCTTCCGCCGCAGGCTGAAGTACTTGTGCACCGCATCAGATCCCGCTAGGACCCCCTAGAAATTCAACGGTTGCGACACCCTGAATAGCGTCGGGTCTTATGGCGCGAATGATAGCGCTGAATGCGTGGCTGTGTACCCGATGGGTCGCGGTGATCGACACGTCGATCAGGCCCGCAGCCGTAAGAAGCTCTCTGTACTGCTCGGCAGTAAGAGCGCCGGCGATGCAACCGGTCCAGCGCTCCATGTTAGCTCGAGTGGCTTGGTCCATGTTCGGATCGGCGACGACGTCGGAGACGGCGAAGCGGCCGCCGGGGCGAAGGACGCGGGCCGTTTCGCGAATCACGAGGTGCTTATCGGCGGCTAGGTTGATCACACAGTTCGAGATGACCACGTCGACGCTGGCGTCGGGCAGGGGGATATCCTCGAGGTAACCTTGGAGGAACTCGACGTTGACGGCTCCGGCCTCGGCGGCATTCGCTCGGGCGAGCTCGAGCATCTCGATGGTCATGTCCAGCCCGATGGCCTTGCCCGACGGACCCACGCGGCGGGCAGAGATCAACACGTCCGCGCCCGCTCCCGAGCCGAGATCCAAGACGGTCTCGCCGGGGCGCAGATCAGCCACAGCGGTCGGCACCCCACAGCCGAGGGAAGCGCTGAGAGCGCCGCCGGTGGCACCATCGGCCGTTTCAGGGTCGTACAGCTCGGAGCCGAACACGACGCGACCCTCCTCGTCGGTAATGCCGGGAAGGGCCTCTCCACAACAAACGCCGGTGTCGCCGGAGATGGTAAGAGTGGCTGCATATCGACGCCTGACGGCGTCGCGGATTGGGTTGACGTCGCGGTCGGCGGCTTCATTCATGGTTGAGACCTTTCGCAGTCGGGGCCGTAACAAGTCGGCGGGGGATCGGGGGTATTCGGCCCATGACCACATCCGCGGCGCTCGGGAAGCATTCCACGCAGCTGGGGTTGACTGAATAGAAAGAGTTGGTGCCTCGCCGCTCCACCTGCACGAAGCGCATGGCTGCGAGCACCGAAAGGTGGTGGCTGACCGTCGATTGGCCAACCGGCAGAGCGGCGGTCAGCTCCCCAACCGATACCGGCTCGCGGCATTGAGCGAGCAGCGCCAAGAGTTGAACCCGAGTGGGATCCGCAAGAGCGCGGAACCATTCCGCGTACATCTCGGCAGTTGGGCGATCAATCAGATTTTCATTCATCGATCATCGACGATACTAGATAGACTTCTAAAGTCAACTGGGTTCGTTACACTCCACGATCATCGCAACGGGAATCGCCGCACTGCGGCGGCGCGTAGTTTCGGGCAAGTAGTTGCGGCTGTTGCCAGCACCGGCCGAGCCAACCGATCACGCATGGCCGATCTATTGATCGCGGCAATCGCCCACACGAACGGTCTGACGCTCTACACGCGCAACCCAGACTACTTCATTGGTCTCGAAGAATTGATCCACGTAATTACCGTCTGAACCCAGTGCGATTCATTCGATTCAACTCTGTGGACCTTGAGGGACACAATAAGATCCGGAGACACGGGTCTTGAAGTATGTCGTCGAGCAGGTTTCTCTGTCTGTGGCCCTTGGTTCGACGACGTCGGTGTGATCGGCGTGATTAATTGGTGTCTGGTCGTGAACTGCACAATGGAGACCTCTGAACACCAAGTGCCGAGAGTTGACAATCGATACCAGAGTGGTATCAGAATCGAATGGCATTCACCCTTAGAACCGACGCCACTCTCGAGGAGGCGCTCACCTCCCTATCCGAATTTGAAGGCGTCTCACGCCAAGAAGTCATCCGGCGCGCGGTGCTCGATCGACTCGAGCGTTCTGGCCATGTGGCTCGGGTCGGTGACTCGACTCATCGCATGGCGACCCGCTGGAACGATGTCCTGGAGCGACTTGGCTCTGCATGAGCGAAATCGAATACCTCGAACTCGAGGACATCATCATGATAGTCCGGATTCTTGGAATCGGTCCGATTCGTGATGTTGGACTGTTGGACTCGGCGGTCAACAGGCCCAAGTCCAGTGCCTTCGGTGAGGACGCCTTCGCAACAATCAGCCTCAAGACAGCTGCGCTCTTGCAGTCGATGTCCAAGAATCACACCCTCGTGGATGGCAACAAGCGAATCGCGTGGCTGAGCACGGTCGTATTCTGCGATCTCAACGGGATGGCCCCGCAGCTCACCGACGACGAAGCATTCCAGCTCGTCTACGACGTCGCCAGCTCGCGACTGGACGTCGAGGTAATTGCCGGTCGACTTTATCTCGAAGAGATAGAGAGAATGAAATCTTGAACCGAGGAAGTGCCATCGGTTGGGCTTCGATACTTGCGGCCACGTTCTGATCAAGCGATCCGAGAAACTTGGTCGGCCCATTTGGGTTACCAAGGTGCACGACGACGTCGACGTCAAGTCGCAACGTACCAAGACGATTCGTAAGTAACGGTGACGGCAAACCTCGCGAGTAAGACCGTGGCATAGCGCCTTGCTGTCGGACTCGGCTCTTCACCGGAGTGGAGGTGAGCGGACTCGAACCGCCGACTTCTACGTTGCGAACGTAGCGCTCTACCAGCTGAGCTACACCCCCATCAGGTCGCTCAGTTTAGCGAGTCAGTTGTACGGGTAACGCATAGGAACTGGCCGGTTCCGTGTGCGTCCTCGACTGAATCTGTCTACGAACGGTTGCGGTATTTGCCACCTGCAACCTTTGCTGCCTAGTCACCGCAGCGATGGTGGCAGTGTAGGTGCCGAGCAAAACTGCAAAGATGGTGGAGAGGTACAGAGCTGAACCTATGCCTAGAGCGAAGTAGCCAAGCAGTGGTGCAACGGAACCCGCTGCGAGAATGAACAGAACCTGACGTCGCCGCTGCAAAGTTTTTGCGCTAATTCTAATTTGGCGTGTATCGGCATCAACGAAGGCGTAGTTGGACTGACCACGTGTAACCGACAAGGAGAGGGTCAAGTCGATCTTGTCGGCCCTTTCGAGAATCTCACACTGGCGACCAAGCACCGACAGCGACCTCTTGAATCTGTTGACCGAGGCGATGTTGCTCTGTTCCCTATGCCTCACGACTAATGGAATTGTCGCAATCAATAGCCATATTGTGCCAATCAGGGCGAGTGCCAACTTAGACCCCATCGTTAATCACACCCTTGTAATTACAACAATAACACCATTTGAGAACCGAAGGCTACCGCCCGTGGGTTTTATATAACCAGTCATGCTGATTCTGCGGCTGAATGAGTAGAAACTACTCAAGCAGCTCGTCTATGGAATCAGAGGTTGGACGGCGCCAGATTCCCGATCTTCCGCCAGTCTTTTCCCAGAGGGCAAGCTCTCCAATCACCATCGATCGGTCTGAAGACTTGCACATGTCATAGACAGTTAGCGCGGCCACGGAACACGCCGTGAGCGCTTCCATTTCGACTCCGGTCCGGTCGACCGTCTCCACCTGGGATTCGATCTCTACGTAGTCGTCGCCAAGGGTGAAGTTGACGTACACCGATCCGACCAACAGTGGGTGGCAGAGAGGAATCAGGTCAGGAGTTCGCTTTGCAGCTTGAATTCCAGCTATCCTCGCGGCCCCCAAAACGTCACCTTTGTTGATGGCGTTACTGGCGACCATGGCCGTCGTCTCGGGTTTCATGAAGACCTTGCAACGAGCGATTGCTCGTCGGTGCGTAGGTTCCTTTGGAGTTACGTCCACCATTCGGGCTCGGCCGAGTGGATCGAGATGAGTTAGACCGCCTTCAGACATGAGACCACTCTAGAGCAGTCCGACCCTGCAAGGTTGGATCAGCCGCCAATCTGACTCATAGATCTCGCAGGTCTAATGAAATTGACCTGTCCGATCTTGTGTCCCGCCCACTTGGTGGCAACCGCCCCCTTTAGTGCGTCGGCCAGTTCGTCATCTGTGGCGCCACCTCTGAGAAGCGCCCGTATATCGAACTCTTTGATTGCAAAGAGGCAAGTTCTGAGTTTGCCCTCAGCGGTTATTCGGATTCGGTCGCAGCTCTCGCAGAATGGTCTGGTGACGGAGGGGATGACACCGAAGTAGCCCTTGCCATCAAGGTATCGGTAGAGAGTCGCTGGATCGGACCCCCGCGTGACTGCCTCGACGGGATAGACCGCGTTGATCTTGGCGACGATCTCCTCTGCTGTGAAAACCTGTTCTATGCTCCATCCCTTGTCCGCATCCAAGGGCATGAACTCGATGAACCTAGGCTGGACGCCTTTATTCCGACCGAAGGTGGCGAAGTCGACCATCTCGTCATCGTTCTCCCCACGCATGGCAACGATGTTCAGCTTGACCGGGTCGAATCCAGCATCTATGGCAGCATCTATGCCGGCTAATACTCTTTCGAGCTGGTCGCGTCTGGTGAGTTTTTGGAAGCGTTCCCTTGAGAGTGAGTCGCAAGAGATGTTGATGCGGTTCAGGCCCGCCTGTTTGAGGTCTGGAGCGAGCGTCGTGAGCGTCGCTCCATTCGTCGTCATGGAGAGATCAATAGGTCTTCCGGTCAAGGGTGATTTGATAGCCGCCAACCTCGACACGAGGACTGGTAGCTGTGCTCTAACGGTTGGTTCTCCTCCCGTTAGACGGATACCGTCAAAGCCGAATCTTTGTACGCAGATGTTGGCGACACGTTCGATCTCTTCAAAAGTGAGCACCTCGACTCTGTCCATCCATTTCATACCCTCTTCTGGCATGCAGTAGGTGCATCGGAAGTTGCACCGGTCGGTTATGGATATCCTGAGGTCACGCACTGTACGATTAAATGGATCGACCAACGCCTCTGTTCGCGATCCTGCTCCGTCTAGGGGCGACTTTGATAGGTCTTGGTTCATGGACTCACCGCAAATTCATACTGAGCTGTTCCTCCTGATCCTAACCGGTGGAAGCAGTGAAAGGATGGGTACTGCAAAGGCTGGTCTCGCAGGCATAGATGGCGATCTCCCCAATGCCGAAAGGCTTGTCGGTTTGGCACACGAAATAGGTGCGGTCGCAGTCCAGCTTGGCGAGCGGTGGGGAAGTCCAGATATCCATATCGATGATCAGCCAAGGCAGGGTCCTCTCGGTGCCTTGATACACGCCTATGAGTCACTTAAGGACATTTCAGTCGACTCCAGGTTCGTCATTTTGGCCTGTGACCTCTACCGGATAAGCCGTCGAGAGCTAGAGGTTCTCGTAGAGCCCAGATCTGCCGACGCTGTGATGTTCAGGGTTTCCGGAGTGGTCAATTGGACGGCGGTGCTTCTGTCGACTCCCGGATTGGCCCAGCTCTCTGAAAGCTTCAAGTCTGGGAACATGAGTCTCGGTCGCGCCATCGTCTCTATCGAGAACCGGGTGGAACTCAACGGAGACCAGCTAGGTCTGTCCGATGGATTACTCGATGCGGACGATCCACTCGAGTACAAGTCCCAAAGGACAGTGACTAGCCCTGTTGTTTTGGAGGATTAGCCCAATCCTAGTTTCGGCCCAAAGATGCAGGAAAGTTGCTCGGCATCTGCTCCGGCTATAGGTGCGATGCGGTTGACATAGCGCGCCCAGATGAGGCCGACCAAGGTCACCGCTGCCGCGCCAGCACTCAACTCCGGCTCTTCATCGAAAAGAGACGAAAGTGGAGTGATAAACGAGTTGGTGACCATATCCCTGAAAGTGTCCTCCCAGGTCGGGTTGGCGAAAGACATTCGGAACAGGAAACTCATGGGTGCCTGAGCTCCCATTGAATCCAGAACCGTGAGAAGCGTCCTAACGAGACGTGTTCCGAGTTCGGACCTACCCGAGGAGAGTAGGGCGGGGATCATGGCACTTGGATCGAAGGGGAGTTCCTGTGCCGCCTGAAGCAGGCCCTCTTTGGAGTCGAAGTAGTGGTATACGAGAGCTGGGTCGACGCCCGCCCTAGATGCCACTCCCCGGATAGTGACGGCATCTGTGCCGCCCTGTAACATCTGTTCTCGAGTCGCGTCAACGATCATCTCTTTTCTCGAGACGCGTTCTACGCTTCCGCCTCGCCGAACCGGTCCACGCTTTGCAGCGGGCTTCCGCTTCAGGGAAGGCCCTCCTTGGCCTATTTGCTTTGCCATTCCGTTGTGCCTCAGACAGTCCTAACCGGTGGTCGCCCACCGCATCCGATGTTTGGTTGATCGGTAGGAACACGGCGCACCTGAAGCGGTAATGACGCAACTCCGTCGGAAGTTGACCCAGCTAGCAGTCAAGTCGGCGTTTGACTACTAAACAGAGTCTGTTGGAGTTGGTTGCAGTGCTCTTTAGTAGCACTCGTCAACGCTCAGAACCATTGCGTTGATCTCCTGTCCGAACTTGACTCCGTGCCCATCTGGAAGTACTACTAACGAATTGGCACCCGCTAGAGCGTTGAGCATGTGGGAGGACTGACCATCCAGGGGTCGGACGTGAAGCCTTCCATCGGTTCCAAACCTCGCCGACGTGCGGACAAAATGCACTCTGCCATCTGGCGTACGGGACAGATCCTGATCAGCGATGGCACGTATCAAGGTTCGTTCCGGGTGCGGTGCGCCCATCATCAACCTGAGGGCTGGCCTTGCTAGGAGTTCGAAGCTGATCAGCGAGGAGACTGGATTCCCGGGCAGACAGAACGTCGGTGTGTTGTCGATGAGTCCGAAGGCGAACGGCTTTGCCGGCTTGATCGCAATCTGCATCCATCGCATATCACCGTTTGAGAGGCGACTAAGGACGAGCTTCGAAAGGTCGAAGTCTCCGACACTTACGCCGCCGGAGGTGATGACCGCATCACACTGCTCGGCGGCCTTTTGGAACGTCGCAGACAGAAGGGCCTCGTCGTCTGGCACACATCCATAGTCCACCGGAACGAAGCCAAGTTCAGTCAGTGTCGAGATGAGCGCAGGCCGGTTTGTATCTCTAATCTTTCCATACTCGAGAGTAGGCGAATCCGATAGTTCTGAACCAGTTGAAAGCACAGCCACTCGCAGCCGTCTGAATGTCGGCACCCGTCTTATTCCTACTGAAGCGAGGCTGGCGAGGACCGTAGGTGAGACCCTGGTGAACGCGTCGAAGAGAATTGATCCTTCTTTGATGTCGGAGCCGGCAAGCCTTATGTTGTCACCAACATCGACGCTGCGATGGATTCGGATCCTGGTCCCCTGAGAGCCCTCGACGACGCTCGTATCTTCGATCATGACGACCGCCTCAGTTCCATTTGGTACCGCAGCGCCGGTCATGATGCGCGCGCACGACCCAGGTACGAGGCGTAAATTCGGAAGGTCGCCCGCTGCAATTGTCCCAACCACCATGAGTTCAACGGGGATCTCAGTTGTCGCATGCGCGACATCGGAGACAACGACCGCGAATCCATCAACTGCAGTGTTGGCGAAGCCTGGTACGTCCACTTCGGAGGTGAGCGCAACGGAGGTGTATAGGCCGAGTGCATCCTCAAGATCGACCGCTATGGGTCTTGCCCTACTGATACGGTCGTTTACGAAAGCTTTCGCTTCAGATAAAGGTATCAAGGTTATTTCGCTCCTATGACTGCGGAAGGGGCTCAATCCTTTTTGTGGCTTTTACGGTCTCAATCGGATCGAATGAGGATGAGCCATCCTTCGACGTGGCACCGTTGGACCCCATACCCACATCCTTCGCCAAGATTCCCTGAAGTATGTTTCGAAAGGCCGGCCCAAGATCTGGCCTCATCAGTGCGAGTTCGACAGTGGCTCTGAGGTAGTCAAGCTTGGACCCTATGTCATAGTGGCCCCCCTCGAATACGATTCCGTAGATAGCCTGCTTCTCGGAAAGGTGCGCAATTGCGTCTGTCAATTGGATCTCGCCGTTCCTGCCCGGCTTGGTTTGGGCGAGACTGTCGAAGATGGCAGGTGTGAAGACATAACGACCCATCACAGCCAAGTCGGAGGGAGCGTTTTCTGGACTCGGCTTTTCCACTATCCCAGAGATGCGGACGATGTTGTCTCCGACCCAGTCGTAAGAGACGCACCCGTAGGATGAGATCTCGTTCTTGGGAACCCTCTTGAGCGCTATGACCGATCTGCCATGCCTCTCAAAAGTGTCGAGCATGTCAGACAGTAAAGTAGACGTCTCGATCATGATGTCGTCGCCGAGCATGACCACAAAGGGCTTGTCACTTACGTGGGCCCGGGCCGCCAAGACGGCGTGGCCGAGACCCTTTGGATCGCCCTGACGTACATAGTGGATGTCGGCGAGGCTGGAGATCGCTCGAATCTGCTCTAGTTCGTTAGTTTTGGATGACGCTTCTAAATAGTATTCGAGTTCGAACGAACGGTCGAAGTGGTCCTCAAGGGTACGCTTACCCCTTCCGGTTACCAGAAGGACATCTGAGAGGCCACAACGTACTGCTTCTTCAAGTATGTACTGAATGGCCGGCTTGTCGACTATCGACAGCATCTCCTTCGGCTGGGCTTTGGTGGCAGGCAGGAACCTGGTCCCCAAGCCGGCAGCCGGTATAACCACTTTCTTGATCCTGGTATTCATCGCCGCCTTTTGTTCGCGTCTGCCAGCTCAGGTAGCTTCTCTCATCCGAAGGTGAGTCCCTCCTCTCTAACTCTATCGCATCCCATTGTTTATCGGCCATGGTCCTTCTCCCAGCAGGTTAGGAAGATTCCTCCGAATGATGAACGCAGTCGGGCGATTAGAATTGGCACTCGGAGTGTGTGAGTGCTAAGTGCGGAGGCTAGATGCCAACCTATGAGTACGTGTGTAAGTCTTGTGGTGAACCCCTGGAGGTCTTCCAGTCCTTTCATGACGAGCCGCTCAAGGTCTGTCCCAAGTGCCGTGGTGAGCTCCGGAAGGTGTTTGGCAGTATAGGTATCACATTCAAGGGGAGTGGTTTCTACCGAACTGACTCCCGCTCGAATTCCTCAGCCACCCGTTCGCCGGCAAAGTCCGCAGAGGCGGGGTCCGAGTCAACCAAGGCCGAGACCACAAAGTCAGAGTCAACCAAGACCGAGACCACTAAGTCCGAAGGAACCAAATCAGAATCTGCCAGTTCTGGATCAGCTTCGGGTTCTTCAGGTTCCACTGACGCTGCTTGATGGTTTGGGAGCTCAAAGCAAAGATAACCGATAGCAACTAGAGCGGATCGGTCAAATTTGCAATAGTCAGGGGGGTGGTACTCTGCGGTGTGCTTGGGATGTAGCCCGCTCGTCGGGTTTGCCAACTGAAGGTACAATCCGTCTCTTGAAGCTGCGGGGTGGATCGAAGTAATTCCAACAGATCCATGGTTCGGATTTGAGGCTTGCTAACAGCTCTTCAGCAGATGAACACGCTTCGACTTCGGCGAATGACGAGCCTAATGATTCGGGTACGTGTGAATCGGATCCCGCACCTAGCCCGAGGCCATGAAGGACTGCAACCGACTTGACAGCCTCGAGGAGGTTAGGGTCAGAGACTTTTGAGTTGGCAACTTCAACGATGTCGATTACCATTTCGGAGGCCAGTTTGTCGACCATGGAGAGACTAACGCTCGTGCGCCTCGTGTCACCAGGATGTGGCACATACACCAAGCCACCTTGGGCTCTGATCCTTCTGGCAGCCTCTGCGGCATTGAGAAGTGGTGGGATCTTCTCCTGCAGGTAGAGTCCGATGAGCTCTCCTTCACGTACACGGAACTCCTGACCGATGATAACCCGGTCACCGAGTATTCCTCGGAGACTGAGTGCACCATCTATCACAAGATGGTCCGTGACCGCAACGGCATCTAAGCCGGAGGCGTTAAAGGCCGTTATGAACTCTTCGATCGTAGTAGTCGAGTCCCCCGAAAAGTGGGTATGGGTATGCAGATCGATTTTCAGACGGCTTTTGGTCAATGTATGGCTTGTCAGATCCCCGAGAGACTCATGTTCTCGATAGCAATCGAGGGGCCGGCCGAGATGCCGGGAAGCCATTCGACGTCGGATCCGATCGCTACCACGCCCATTAGCATCCGCTGGATCGTGGACGCGATCGTCGCCTCCTTGAAGGCATGTTTCCTCTCGCCGTCTTGGATGATAATCCCTTCGGCCCCGACCGAGAAGTCTCCAGAGATCGGGTTTACGCCTGAATGCACCCCAGAGATGGACCTAATTAAGATTCCGTTCTGAACGAGCTTGATCAGCTCCTCTTGATCCAGTTCGCCCGGCGCGAGCTGCAACGCCATCGGTCCGGGTGATGGTGTGGAAGAGTAGCCACGAACTGCCGATGCCGTGCTGGCCCGACCCTCTTTCCTTGCAGTGTAGGAGTCGTAGAGGAATGTCATCAGGACACCATTTTCGATGAGCGAATTCCTTCGACACGCGAGTCCCTCGCCGTCGAACAGGCTCGCTCCCTGGGCTCTGGGTTCAGTTGGGTCGTCCACGAGTTGAAATGCCGGTGAAGCAATCTGTTCGCCTATTCGCCCGCTAAACATCGAGCGCCCTTTCTGGGCAGCGTCGGCCGAGAGAGAGCCACCTACGATGCTGAGAAGCGTAGCAGTAATTCGCGGATCGAATATGACTGTCGCCCGCGTCGAGGCGGGCTTCTTTGCCCCTAGAAGTTCGGTGCAGCGGGATACGACATCGTTGGCCGCCTTGTTGACGTCGATACCTGATAAGCCGCGTGAGACGCTGTAACCTCCCCCGGTTCTCGTGTCACCGTCTTGTTCAGCTATGGCATGTCCGCTGATGTATGCGAAGGTCTCCCTTGTGTGAGCGAAGATGCCCTCCGAAGACGCCACGAAGCCCTCGGCCTCGGCCTCGCTGTAGTTGGACGACTCCACCTTGGTAACACGGGGGTCCCCTCGGGTTATCAATGCCTCAAGCTCCATAGCGAGGGCGATCTTCTCCTCTAAGGTAGGTTTGTGGAATTCTGGGTCAATAAGATCCAGCGTCGCAGCATCTACGCCGTCAGGAGCCACCAAGGCAGCAAATTGGTCCTCGGTGGCGAATCTGGAGTTGTCCCTAGCGGCTTCGAGAGCCTCTATAACCGAATCGTAGTCCGACGTTCCACAGTGGGCGAAGCCCATCCTTCCGTTGTTTATAACCCTGATCCCGATGCCGATCGACTCGGCTCGGGTGAGGGATTCGACATTCGCCTCGTAAACCATGATGTCGGTCTCTACAGCCCTTGACGCCACGACCTCGATCTGCTCTCGGCCGGTCGCCCTCTCGACGATCTCTTGAACCAGCTTTTTTACATCCTGCATCTCAGGCATCAGCGGTACCTCCAACCGTCATTGATGACACCCGAAGTGTCGCCTGGCCACACCCAACTGGAACGCTCTGACCAGCCTTTCCGCAGGTGCCCGGGGTCATGGAGAAGTCATTTCCGACAGCATCGATGAGGGAGAGGATCTCCGGTCCATTTCCTATCAGGTTCGTATCCCTAAGGGGCGCAGTGATTCGACCATTCTCGATCAAGTATGCCTCTGAGGTTCCGAAAACGAAGTCGCCAGTGGTGGTATTGACCTGGCCCCCACTCAGTTTGGCCACGTAGATACCGTTAGGAGTGTCTGCGATGATATCTTCTGGTTGGTCCGCTCCAGCGAGCATGAATGTATTGGTCATCCGAACCATTGGAAGGTGTTTGTAGCTCTGTCGTCTGCCATTTCCAGATACCTCGTGGTTTTCTTTCACGGAGCGGTTCCGATCCCACATGTAGTCGACAAGCACTCCGTCCTGAATGAGAACGTTAGTCTGCGCAGGATTGCCTTCATCGTCGTATCGGTAAGTACCCCATTCCGATCCGACTGTGCCGTCATCAACGAGCGTGACCAGGTCACTTGCGACTTTTTCTCCGAGTCTGTTTGCATAGACCGAGGCACCTTTGACAATGTGGTCTGCTTCGAGTCCATGTCCGCACGCTTCGTGGAAAAGTATTCCTCCGCTACCACCCTTGATCACCACCGGGAGAGCGCCTGACGGCGCAGGTTTGGCGTCGAGCTTCAAAAGCGCCAGCAGGGCCGCTTCGATAGCTACATCTTCAATATTGACCCGATCCATTAGTTCGTCAAGCGTCAGGGTGAGTGCCGCCGTATGGTAACCGGTCTGCAGGCCGGTATCTCCTTTTGCGACTGCACTGACGGAGATCCTGCTTCTGAACTGCTCATCTGAGACAAACAGTCCGTTTGAGTTTGCAACAAGAATTCGCCTCTGAGATTGCCCTATGCCTGCGACGACTTGAGCGATCTGATCTCCTTGGTCTCGGGCCACGGCATCGAGTCTTCGGAGGAGTTCCACTTGCCTCTGTTTGTCGATCTTCACATCCCTTGGTTCGATGCCCTTGGGCGAGGTGCCAACCTGGTCGATCACCTTTGACTCGCCTACATTGCGAACAGCTCGAGCCGCTCGCACGGCCTCGAGGATGGACTTCTCGCTTAGGTCTGAGGTGTGTGCGAAACCGGTCGTCTCTCCGTAGACGATCCTGATGCCGACACCTCTTGAATGACCCGCACTGAGTTCATCGACGATTGAGTCGTCCAAAGAAGCGACTGAGCTTCGGGAGTCCTCAGCAAATACTTCTGCGAAGTCGGCGCCCTGGGCCATCGCCTCGGAGATAGCCCTGTCAATGACGTTTCGCTCAATCAATTGGCTTGACATAGCGCCCTCCAAAAATTTCTAGCTCGAATAGACTCTATCAACTAGGGACAGCTATCCCGGGGAGCGTGTGTGGCAGGAGGTCTTGGGGTTTCAGGACCTGACGGGGTTTCGCCTAGGCAACGAGGGCGCTCAGATGGTCGCGCCCGCAGCTCTGGGTTCAAGTTCTATTGGCCGAAGATCCGTATCGTGATATCGATTGCGATGCTCTTATTGGTGGTGCATAGGGTCAAGTGGGCTTCTCTCATCCCGCAAGGGCGAGCCGCCATAAAGCTCCTAATCTTCGCTGCGGTGATTGCTTTTGTTGGTATTCTCCTCTCGGTCCTTCGCTGGCAAAGGGTGCTCTCAGCTCTGGGAATGAAGTCGAGACCGCTCAGTTTGGTGCGCATGTACTTTGCCTCACTCTTTGTGTCAAACTTCCTACCCTCCACCATCGGCGGGGACATCGCCAGGGCATCTTGGCTGTCGCGGCTGGTGCCGGGATCTGATGACGCGGTGGCTTCAGTGGTCCTTGAGCGATTCTCGGGTTGGTTTGTGCTGCCGGTCATAACTATCACAGGGCTGCTGCTCAATCCTCAGTTGCTCAGACTCGGCCCCGCTAGTCGACTGGCGGTTGCTGTTTGTGTAGTTACCTTGATAGCTCTAGTCGGGGCGGTATTCCTGGCGTTTAGATCCGCTCCGTCGAACTCCAATTCGGAGAGGGCTGTAAGGAGATATATAGAGAGCATTAGGTCGGGCCTGTTCGGGATTGTAGCTTCGCCCAGACTTTTGGTCGAGGTACTTGCGGTCAGCTTCGCATATCAGCTAGTGGTTGTGGCAAGTGCGGTGGAGATATCCCACGCACTTTCTCTATCTCTGAGCTGGACGGTGCTTCTTGCTTTCGTGCCTGCGGTTGCAATTCTTCAGGTGGTTCCAGTGACCTTTGGGGGATTGGGGATCAGAGAAGGTGCTTTCATCCTCTTCCTTCGCCCTTTGGGTGTCTCCACTTCGCAGGCGATCGCTCTCGGACTTCTTGTCTATGGGATTAACCTAGCCCTAAGCCTCTTCGGTGCATTCGCCCTTGCAGTTGGCCATAAGCGGGACTTCGCGAAGCCTTCGGTTCCTGTCTAGATTGGATCGCGTCACCGAAGGACGACATTTTTTAGGTAGTGACACTTTTTGCGTAGTTCTTTATAAGCCCTAGTCTGTAATGAATGATCGCGAGCCCGCGTTTCTCGATTCGGGAGCAGCCCAACCCTAGAGGAAAGTCACTTTGATCGAACTGAGTAACTCCCAGACTCCGGCCAGCCTGGAGGAGTTTGGCGGTGTCGTGCAGGTCCGCATCGAGGAGATGCTCGATGCCGAAAAGGTCAGATGGAGTGGCATAGATACCTGTCTGGTCGAGCCGCTCGAGGAACTTTGGCGTATGGTTGCAGCCGGAGGTAAGAGGCTCCGCCCCGCATTCTGCTACTGGGCCTACGTGGGCGCGGGTGGCGACCCCGACGACTCCCTGGTTGTCGACGCAGGAGCTGCACTTGAGCTACTGCATACCTTTGCTCTCATCCACGATGACATTATGGATGGCTCCTTAAAGCGCCGCGGCCTAGATGCTGTGCAGGTCACTTTCTCGGATCGCCACCGATTGGCTGGCTGGCGAGGCGAGTCCCGACGATTCGGCGATGGTGTTGGAGTTCTAGTTGGTGATCTCGCCTTTGTTTACGCAGACCAGATGCTCGCCGCCGCACCAAGACCGGCGAGGGATGTCTTCACCGAGCTCCGCTTGGAGGTCAATCTAGGTCAGTATCTAGATGTTTATGGAACCGCCAAGAAAATTCTAGACCCCGAATTCGCCTCCAAGGTGTGCATCTTCAAGTCCGGGAAGTATACCGTCGAGCGTCCTTTGCACCTAGGTGCCGCGCTTAATGGAGCACTTGAGGAGTTTCAAGCGCCTCTGACCGACTACGGGCTGCCACTGGGAGAGGCGTTCCAGTTACGGGACGATGTCCTTGGTGTCTTTGGTGACGCAACTGTCACCGGTAAGCCAGTTGGTGACGATTTGAGGGAGGGCAAGCCCACCCTACTGGTCGCTCTGGCCGCCGAGAAGGGCGACGTTGCATCCTTGGCAACCATAGAAGATCTCTTCGGACGGCCGGACTTGGATGAGGCAGAGATATGCCAACTTCAGGCGGTAATTGTCGAGTCTGGGGCACTTGCTCTTGTCGAGTCGCGTATAGAGATGCTGGTCGATCGGGCTCTTGTCGCGATCTCAGCCTCTGAATTGACCCACCGGGCGATCTCGGAGCTCGAGGCGCTGGCGATCTTTGTCGCAAGCAGGAGATCATAATTTGAAGATCGCGATCATTGGGGCCGGTTTCGCCGGCCTGTCAGCAGCGTGTTATCTAGCCCGTTCTGGCCATGAGATAGTTGTCTACGAAAAGCAGTCCATTGCTGGTGGGAGGGCTGGACTCATAGAACGCGATGGCTACCGGATTGATACCGGGCCCTCGGTTCTAACCATGATTGGATACCTAGAGGCAGCAGTAGAAGCTGCTGGTTCGAGGCTTTCGGACTTGGTGGACCTAATCAAGGTCGATCCCGCTTATAGAGCCCTCTACTCTGACGGATCTACTCCGGCTGGAGCGGGTGAGATAAGGGTGTATTCCGATCAGTCCGATATGTACTCCGAGATCGAGCGGACCTGTTCCCGTCAAGATGCCGACGGCTACGTGCGGCTGGCTACCTTTCTGGCCAATCTGTATGAGACTGAGTTTCCACACTTCATCAGCCGGAACTTTGCGTCGCCTTTTTCAATGACGAGGCCGGTGGCACCGCTAATGAAGCTGATCGCAATGGGTGCCTTGGGAAAGCTCGATCATTTGATAGCCAAGTACCTCGAGGACGAGCGACTTCGGAGACTGTTCACCTTTCAGGCTATGTACGCGGGGCTGTCGCCGTTGGAGGCAATGGGTGTGTATTCGATCATCGCCTACATGGACAATATTCAGGGGGTTTATTTCCCAAAGGGAGGTATGAACGCAGCCGCCGTGGCGTTGGAGATGGCGGCAGAGTCTGCGGGAGTCAGGTTCGAATTCAACTCGGCAGTGGCGCGAGTCCTACGCGGAAGTGGGAACAGTGGCCCAGTGAAGGCGATCGAGCTGGAATCTGGAGGTCGACGCGAGGTCGACGCAATCGTTATCACCTCGGAGCTCGGAGCCGCCTACAGAGAACTACTGGCGCCCACTGCACCCAAGCGGTCCATCTTGAACTCGACCTACTCGCCCTCCTGTTTCCTTTGGCTCATCGGGGCTAGATCGGAGCGGCCCTCTGACTCTACTCACCACAACATCTACTTCGGAGGACGTTGGAAGGACTCCTTTGACCAGCTGCTCAAAGACGGTACCAGGATGAGTGACCCGTCTTACTTGGTGAGCATTCCGAACGTTACCGATCCAGATCTTGCTCCTGTCGGTGGCCAGATCTATTACGTGCTGGAGCCAGTGCCAAATCTCGACGGGAAGGTCGATTGGACCTATGAAAGCGACAGGATCACCGAGTCCCTGCGAGAGAGATTGCTGAGCTCAGGTTACCTGCAAGCCACTAGCCAGATTGAGGTGGAGAGGCGTATCGACCCATTGGAATGGCAACGCATGGGTATGGAGCGAGGCACTCCGTTCGCCGCGTCACACAAGTTCTTCCAGAGTGGTCCATTTCGAACTCAGAATTTCGATGCCAGACTACCGAATGTGTTCTTTGCCGGCTCTAGCACCATACCTGGCGTTGGAGTGCCGATGGTTCTGGTCTCGGGCAGATTGGCTGCGGAAAGGGTGCTCGGCCACCTCGGGGGTGCATAGTGGCGAGTCTGTCTGATTCGTACAAGGCCTGCAAGGCACTCAACAAGCGATTCGGCAAGAGTTATTACTACTCGACCTTTCTCCTTGAGGCGCCGATGCGGCCACATGTGCATGCGCTTTATGGATTCTGCCGATACGCAGACGACATTGTCGATGACCTCGGACCCGTCTCAATTGAACATCGCCAAACCACTTTGGACGCCTTCACGGAGAGGTTCTACGCCGACCTGGAGCGTGGTGACTCAGATGACCTTGTCTTGAGGGCAGTAGTAGACACAGTCAGAAAGTTCGATATCCCGAAAGTGTATTTTGATCGGTTCCTACGATCGATGCGAATGGATTTTGATACGAATCATTATGGGAACTATGACGAGTTGATGTCGTATATGGATGGCTCAGCTGCAGTTATCGGGGAGATGGTACTGCCGATTCTGCGTCCCAATTCCGAACAGGCCATCGACCATGCCCGGGTGCTTGGCCTGGCTTTTCAGATGACCAACTTCCTTCGTGACATACCAGAAGATCTGGAGCGAGGTAGAACATACATCCCAGATGACGATATCGACGGATTTGGAGCTCGCAGTGCATTTGAGACACGAACTGCCACCGATGAGTTCAAAGAGTTGATGAAATTTGAAATAGCTAGGACTGCGGAGCTCTATACCCGTTCTATTGCAGGCGACAGATATCTAAGCGGGAGCTCGCTTAGATGCATACGTGCTGCGCGAATTATATATTCGGGCATCTTGGACCGGATCCGATTACTCGACTATGACGTATTTGCTTCTCGAGCCCAGGTCCCAGTTCTCCAGAAGCTCAAGATCCTCGCCGAAGTCGGCCTTCATCGAGGACACTAGCGCATCATAACGACGTTTGACTTTGGTCGGGACCACCGGGAAGAGCATTCCATACGGTTCGCCATTGAAGAGGTGGTGCAGCCTGTGCGCCCGCTTTAGCTTTTCGAGCAGCTCAATCTTGGGAAGCTTACCGAGCCTTTGGTGTATGTAGATATCGTGCACGAAGGCGTAGATAGCTCCGTATGCCGTAACGCCGATGGCCGTCGGAACTAGGACAGATGTCCGTTGGGCGGTGCCTATGGCGAATGCCGTAATTGCGAAGGCGGCAAAGATAACGGGGAAGGCATCGTTCGCCTCGAGTCTCGTCGTCCGTGTTCGATGATGCGAGGCGTGAAGTACCCAACCGACTCCGTGCATCAAGTACCTGTGTGCCAGATATGCGACAGGCTCCATGGCGAGAAATACAAGCACGACGATGATGATTCTTTGCGCACCCATATCATCAGTCTAGATCAATCTGAACTCAACGATTTCTCATGTCGTCCACCACCGGAAAGGTACCCCTTGTCGTTGTTCCGAGCCGAGCCGTGCCGTTCCCAGGTGGATATGGCGAACGTCACCAACCCGAAACCATATCCGAAATCTTCGATTGGGGTCGAAAAAAAGATCCTGATACCGCTCATGTGGTGGCTGTTATAAATGACTACCGGCGATGAGAGTTTCGTCAACCATCCGTCGACGGGGATCTGGAAGAGGAAGACAATTACCAGCGCAGACCAGAACTGCCAACGCCTGAAGATGCCGGAGCGGGCGATGAGGAGTTCATAGAGTACGGCCGCGAGGGTTGACAGAATAGCTCCGTAGCTGTAGGCGTGCACTACGTCTCGCCCTTGGAGCCCCGGCTCCTCAAGTAGCGGTTGAACAGTGTTGGAGTCGCCTTGACCGCCTCAAAACTGAGGATCGCGCATATCGGTACCACAATAAAAAAAAGTACCTCCTCGATTGGGAGGTGACCCGGAAGGTCGATGCCCGTGACGTAACGGGCAGCGTAATGCCACCAGCCAGCTTTTATGGAGTAGATGTCATATATGGAGAAGACTAAAGCGAGGGGAAGGACAGATAGCGCGAGTCGCCTAGGCTGGCGCCATACTCTGGCCCCAAACAGAAATTCTAAGGGAAGTGTGACCAGCAGGCAGGCTGCTAATTCAGCCAGGTATTGGTAGTGGGCCATGCATCAGTTCTACCACTTTAGAGTCGGTGGAGCTGAAGGCGTTGGGGAACATTGCGCAGTTTGCCCCCCCATCGACACCTCTCTCGGTCCACCTAGTCTGAGAGGGTGGACCTGACGGCTAAGCATTGGCGTGTGGCTCTAGCCTCAGCAACAATCTCGATGCTCTTGGCAACATTGATCCTTACCTTTGGACCAGCCGGAGTGGACCGGCCAGCTCACCAGTACCAGCTGTGGCTCTTCGGTCATTTCGGCTTTACCCTCTGGGACAACTTCTGGTATGCAGGCCGATATAGCTTCGTAGGATATTCGATTCTCTTCTACCCATTATCCCAGCTAATCGGCATGGGGACGACAGTAGTGATGTCGGTCGGACTCGGCGTCTGGGCAGTGTCCATGATGGTCAGCCGTCTCATTCCGACACGTCTCCTGCTGGCCTCTCTGCTCGCTACGCTGCTGTGGCCGACGGAGGTGCTGAGTGGCGCATATCCATACATGCTCTCTCAGGCTCTTGGGGCTGTGGTAGTGCTTCTCGTATTGGCAGATGGTCGGCTAGGCATCGGAGACTATGCCGGCGGGACATGTTCCCATTCGATCGGTGACAGGACACGGAAAACCTTCATAGTTGTCCTCCTCCTTCTTCAGCTCGGTGCGTCTCCACTCGGCGTTCTCTTCGTGGAGCTCTTTCTGATTGCGCGTTTCATCCGGCTTGCAGATCTCGATCTTGGCCGAGCCGGCGTATCGATCAGGGGGATCATCAGCTCTTTTTACAAGGCAATCGACCTTCCCCTAGTCGCTGGTTCGGCGGTGGCGCTAGTTGGACTCGTATCTTCCAAGCTGTTTCCTACCATGGCCTACTACCCATTCTGGTGGACAGATCTAGCCGAGATAGTGGCCTTCGTACTACTTGTGACCTTGGTCTTGCCAAGGCGGGGTTTCAGGTTCTTTCGAATCGCGCTAGGCGTCTATCTTCTCGTTTGCCTAGTTGCGTTCTTCGTTCCGACTGAACTCGGCTCCAACGTTGCAAGGCTGTCTGACGCTTCGCTGTTCGGTTCGATCCTGATCGTATCGCTCATCTGGGCGAGGGCGGGAGTGCTAAGGCGGATCTTCTCTGCCTTTTTGATCCTCTTTAGTGCCTACTGGTGGTCGACGCTAGTAACGTCGGCACTGACTGATCCGCAAGTAGCAGCGCGCTCGACCTCCGCCTACTGGAGTGGAGCGGTCAGTTGGTTGGAGGGACACCTGGGTACCTCCTACAGGGTGGAGCTGGTGGACCCCTCGGACCATAGTGGTGATTACTACTTGGCCAAGTCCGGTATTCCGCTGGTAAGAGGGTGGTTTCGACAAGCGGATTTTCCAACTGATGCGCTTCTTTACCGCTCGTCTCTCACCGCTACGGCGTATCTGGCGTGGCTGCATGATCTGTCGGTTCAGTTTGTCGCCCTACCGTTGGGCCCCTACGACTTCAGCTCTCAGAAAGAGGCCCAACTCGTCAGGCGCCTGTCGGTCACCAAAGACTGCCTCACACAGGTTGCCAATGCGGGTGAGGTTACCATCTACAGCGTCTGTAATCCGGTTGCAATCGTGAGTGGTGGTAATGCGGTGGCGATGGGTCGTACGTCTATCACGGCCCGCCTCCCCGCAGGGGGCACCTACCGGCTTTCCATCCACTTTTCGCCCTATTTGATACCGAGTACCGGGTGCCTGTATCGCAGTTCCAATGGATTGACCCTATGGAATGTGACCTCCCATGCAGTGGCCTCAGTTAGATTCCATCTTTCGCTGACTAGAATGCTGACGGTGTTTTTCAGCGATCCGAGTTCGGTTTGTGCCGGTTGAGGAGCGTTGGGTCGCTGGGGGTGGCGTGCAGGTCCATAATCTACCCTGATGGCTGGCTGGGTTGGTACAGTGCGCTTGAGGTGGCAGAATTGGTAAGCATGAGGTTTCCCGGACGAGTGATCCAGAGCGATCGGAGGCGGCTTTAGATGTGGATCGATAAGATCGCAAGCCCATCTGACTTGGACTCCCTTGACTATCAATCTCTGGACGAGCTCTGTACGGAGATTCGAGAGAAGATCGTCGATACCGTGACCACCACCGGTGGACACCTAGGTTCCAATTTGGGCGCGGTAGAGGTGACAGTTGCCATTCATAGAGTCTTCGACTCACCGCGGGATATCATTGTTTTCGATACCGGGCATCAGGCCTACGTGCACAAGATTCTGACTGGAAGGGCCGGTGCGTTCGATACCTTACGGAGCGAAGGCGGGATGTCTGGCTATCCGAGTCGAGCCGAGTCCCCTCATGACTGGGTCGAGAACTCTCACGCATCGACCTCACTCAGTTACGCCCATGGCCTCGCTGCGGCGATAGCCAGAAATCACGGCCCCGAGGTTGGATCAGCTCCGAGCACTAGGCGCGATCCAGGTGGCGAGAGGCGCGTGATCGCAATTGTCGGTGATGGTGCACTTACCGGCGGTATGGCCTACGAAGCGCTGAATAACATCGGACACTCCCAATCGAAGGTCATCGTCGTTTGGAACGATAATGGACGTTCGTATGCGCCGACGGTGTCGAGGCTCTCGGAGGGTCTGACCAAGTTGAGGTTGCACCCCTCCTACATGCACGCCAGGACGAAGATCTCGCGGGTAATCTCTGACCTGCCCGGGGTTGGTCAGCTTGCAGCATCGGGTTTTGCGGGCCTTACAAGTGCTCTCAGAGAGGCGATAGAACCCAAGGTCTTCTTTGAGGCGCTCGGGGTTCGCTACACGGGTCCGGTCGATGGTCACAACATTGCCGAGATGGAGTACGCCTTGAGGGGTGCTGCGGAGTGGGATGGGCCGATTGTTGTCCACGTGCTGACCCAAAAAGGTAGAGGATACGGCCCAGCTGAATCCGATGAGATCCAAAGACTCCATGATCTGAAGGTGATGCCCCAGGCATCTCAGGGCAATTCCGAGCGCTACTCCTACACCGAGGTGTTTTCTAAAAAGCTTGTGGAGTTGGGGCATTCTAGGGGTGAATTGGTTGCGATTTCCGCTGCCATGGCATCACCGACAGGACTTCTCGAGTTCCAAAGAAACTATCCAGACCGCTTCTTCGATGTTGGCATAGCCGAGCAGCATGCGGTCACTACTGCTGCGGGTATGGCAATGGGCGGACTTCTCCCAGTTGTCGCCATCTACTCGACGTTCATGTCTCGCGCTTTCGATCAAGTCAACCTCGACGTGGCATTGCATCGACTTCCCGTGGTATTCGTCCTTGATAGAGCTGGAATGACAGGGGACGATGGACCGTCCCACAATGGCATGATGGATCTGATCCAGTTCCTCTCCATCCCGGGTATGACGGTGTTGGCGCCTTCGGGTACCGATGAACTGGAGCAGATGCTCGAGTTTGCTTTAGGACTTGGCACTCCGGTCGCCATTAGGTATCCGAAGACGTCTGGTCCAAAGAGGGTGTCAGAAAACATTGGGGCGGGACTGAAGGCCAACAAAATTAGGACAGGTGCGTCACCGGTGTCGATCGTCGCCGTTGGCAAGATGGCCGAAACAGCGATGATTGCCGCCGAACGCCTCTTTGCTGAGGGGCTAGACGTCAACGTTTGGGATCCGCGAGTTGTTTCTCCTCTCGACCCTGCGATGCTCGAGGAGATCGCTACGTGCAGCCTTGTGGTCACCGTTGAGGATGGCTTTGTCCCCGGTGGAGCCGGAAGCCATATTTCGGCAGCGCTTTCCGAACTGAGTTACGCCCAGAATTTTATGGGACTAGGAGTGCCGACGCGTTTTCTTGGCCAAGGCAAACCGGACGCCATCCTGGCTGAGCTGGGATTGGATCCGGCTGGGGTCGCTGACTCGATATTGGCACGAGTTGGGGCTATTGCGGCCTTGTCGAGTGGGGACGCCTCAGGTGAGGTTTAGCTTCCTGAGTCGAAAAGGACTACTTCAGGCTCACTCTCCGGCTCAATAAGGTCAGGTCCTTCGTAGCGTGGATTGTTTACCTTCTTTGAAACGCGAAACATTCCGAGGTTGTCGGAGTTGTAGCTAAAACTCGCCGGTGACGCGGCTAAATTGATTGGCCGCTTTATCCATTCAAAGGCAGAGTCCTCCAAGAGCATTACCGGCATACGATCGTGGATGCGGGCGGGAACTCCTGAAGAGGCGGTGGTAAGCAGGGCGAAACTCGGCATGTCGACTTCCGTCTTGGAAGGCGACCACACGCCGGCCAGAAGCAGTGGTAGTCCGTCGACTCGGGAGAAGTAGTAAGGGGTCTTGGGCCCTTGGCCAGAAGTGCCCCACTCGTAGTATCCGTCGGCAACGAGCACACAGCGGTGCTTATCGAAAAGGCGGCGGAACGTCGGTTTTTCCGATACCGTTTCGAGTCTTGCGTTGATCGGTCGCACTGGTTGCCGGTTCGGTGGCGTGAAACTCGGCACGCCCCACAGAAGAGGCCGCACCTCAACTTCTGAGTTGTCAGATGAAGCTACTGCTGCCGAGCAGGTCTGCGAAGGTGAGACGTTGAAGTTGGGAGTCTCGACTGTTCCATAGTTGAGAACCGGGATACTCCAGACTGATGAGAGGAACTCGGTAACCTCATCGCTGGTCAATCCTTGCACAAATCGACCGCACACGGCTTGATCATATCCGATCAGAGAATACCTGAAAAGAGTTGATTGTTGCGGAATAGTTAACCGGGCCAGTTAAGTTGATACTTGTATGTCACAAGTAACTGGTCTGTCCGGCGGCGCGTCTGATGACGGCTCTAAAGAGGGCGGGGCCCCGGCCTCCCTTACCCATAAAGAGATACTCTATGTCTTTTCGGGTCTCATGCTGGGTATGCTTCTCGCCGCCTTGGACCAGACGATCGTAGCAACTGCTCTTCCCACCATCGTCGGTGACCTCGGTGGGGTATCGCATCTGTCCTGGGTAGTGACCGCGTACCTGATCACGTCTACGATTGTCACGCCACTTTACGGAAAGCTATCCGACATCTACGGAAGGCGACTGGTCTTCCAGGTGGCGATTGTGATCTTCCTCATCGGGTCTGCCCTGTCTGGACTTTCACAGAACATCTTCGAGCTGATCTCCTTCCGAGCACTACAGGGAATTGGTGGAGGTGGACTCTTCGCCGTGGCATTCGCCATCATCGGTGATGTGGTTGCGCCGAGGGAGAGAGGGAAGTACCAGGGTTATACGGGTGCCGTCTTCGCGTTTGCTTCGGTTGGAGGACCTCTGCTCGGAGGCTTCTTCACTGATGCGCTCAGCTGGAGGTGGATTTTTTACATCAACATCCCAGTTGGGATACTCGCCCTGATAGTGACGTCAGCGAATCTGAAGCTGCCAAAGGTCTCGATCCAGCACTCAATCGATTACATCGGCTCGATTCTGGTTGCAGTCGGCGTTACAACGCTTCTACTGATGACCGTCTGGGGTGGGTCCACCTATGCCTGGGGGTCTCCGCAGATCATTGCGACCGCGGCGGTCAGTGTAATACTTCTGGGTGGGTTCATCTACTGGGAGTCAAAGGCGAAAGAACCGATACTCCCCTTGGCTCTCTTTAAGATCAGGGTCTTTTCTACTTCTTCGACAATTGCATTCCTCACCGGCTTGGGTCTGTTTGGCGCTGTTGTCTTCCTGCCTGAGTACCAGCAGGTGGTTCGGGGCGCATCAGCCGTCAAATCAGGGATGATGCTCACCCCTTTGACCATAGGAATCGTCTTCGCATCAATCGTCTCGGGCCGAATCATCAGTCGGATAGGAAAGTACAAGTTCTTTCCTATCCTCGGTTTTATTCTTCTGGCTGTCGGCTTCTTGCTGCTTGCGACGCTCAAGACGAATACTAACTACTGGATTCAGGCCGCCTATATGACTCTGGTGGGTCTCGGACTCGGTTCATCGCTCCAGGTGACTATTCTTGCGACGCAGAACGGTGTGAGCTACTCCATGCTTGGGACCGCCACCTCGGCTGTGACGTTCTTCAGGTCACTTGGATCTTCGATCGGGACATCGATATTCGGAGCTGTCTTGGTAAATCAGCTCAGATCAAATCTTGCAATAAATCTCCCACGCGGGGTGGCGATTCCAAAGAGCGTTGCGTCTGGCTCGCTCGGGACTCCTGCGCAGTTGAAACTACTACCCGGCCCGATTCATCAGGCCGTAAGCCTGAGCTTCGTAAACAGCATCGATACGGTTTTTATCTGGGCGATTCCGTTTGTCGTTGTTGCCCTGATCGTATCGTTCATTCTGCCGGAGATTCCTCTTCGAAATTCGGCTGGCGTGACGGTCATGGCAGAGTAAGCGGATGGAATTGTCCGCGGATTTTGATTTGAAGGGTAGTTCGGTTTAGTCCTGGATAAGTTCGAGTTAGGTGTTGCTGATTGAAGTCGATAGGCGTGGTTCGGAAGACCTTCGGATCCCTCTCCAGCCGTAATTTCAGACTCTACTTCTTTGGGCAGATTGTGTCGAACTCGGGCACCTGGATGCAGTCGATAGCACAGTCGCTGCTGGTCTTGAAGATCACGGGTAGCGGTGTGGACCTGGGGTTAGTGAGTGCACTCGCCTTTCTTCCGGTTCTGCTGTTCGGGACTGCTGGAGGACTTGTAGCCGACAGGCTTGACAAGCGGAAACTGATCCTGACCACTCAGTCTCTGCTCGCCATGCAAGCCGCCATGCTGGGTGTGCTTACCGCAACTGGCGTGGTGAGGCTGTGGATGGTCTACTCGCTAGCGCTTCTGATGGGCTTTATCAATGCGGTAGATACGCCGGCGCGACAGAGCTTCGTCGAGCAGATGGTCGGAAGAAAAAGCGTCCAGAACGCCGTCAGTCTGAACTCGGTCGTCATGAACGCGGCGAGGGTAATCGGCCCTGGGATCGGAGCGCTGTTGATAGCGGTCTCCGGCGAGGCCGTCTGTTTCTTCGTGAATGCCGGATCCTTCGGAGCTGTGGTCGTGGCCTTGTTGGCGATGGACAAACGTACCTTTTTCCCGGTGGAGCCAGTAATTAGAGCAAAGGGGCAGATCAAGGCCGGTCTGGTCTACGTATACAGAACGCGGGAATTAAGGTTCACGCTGATCGCAGTCTTCCTAGTTGGGACCTTCGCCTACAACTTCCAAGTCCTGATTCCCCTGCTTGGAATCCACACGTATAAGGCTGGTTCAGGCTCGGTAGGGGCGCTGACTTCCTTCATGGGTGCTGGCGCTGTGGTCGGCGGTCTGGCCGCCGCTGCGATTGGTAAGACTTCGCTAAAAAGACTCGGATATGTCTCTTTGATCTTCGGCGTCACCATCTTGGCTCTGGCCTCGGTGTCTAGTCTCGTGCCGGCGTTAATAGCTATGCTGCCGATGGGAGCGGCATCAATAACATTTATCGCCCTGGCAAACTCAAACCTCCAACTCAATTCGGACCCGCAGATGCGGGGACGGGTCATGGCGCTTTATACAGTGGCGTTTCTCGGAACAACACCTATCGGAGCGCCGCTTGTTGGCTTGGTGGCCCAAGACTACGGTACCCGGGTAGCGCTAGCGATGGGAGCGGTTTCGGCCCTGATATCGGGTCCAATTCTCCTGTTCGGCGCTCGACGACGGGGGGAGTCTAGGACTGTGGACCCAGATCTTCCGATTGAGGAACTCGGTCAACTTGACGTTGTTGACGGAACCGTTGTGGAGTAGATAGAACTATTTAGCCTTGGCTCATCGCTTTGTTTTCAAAACTGATCGTGTTACCGCCCACCCAACGCTGAGTACCAGTGTGACGATTACTAGGGCCGGAAGCAGTTCAGTGGAGATGGAACTCTTGGCAGCAACGGCGGCGACTCCGAGGACTATCAGGGCTCCAACGAAGATTTCCGGGGTATCTCCAATTAGAAAGTCGAACCAGAACATAAAGAACGCCTTTACGTACTTCATGCGGTCTGTCCAGACCCAGAGATGGCAACCTTACGCCTCAGTCTGGCCGAATAGGAGATTATCAGCGCTGTCGCCAATCCGTAGAGCGCGAGGAGCCAGATTATGGATGCGTCGTTTCCGGGCCAGGTCATGCCGAGGCCCTCACCTGACCAGAACGAACCGAAACTGACCAGCATCAGTCCGACCACCATCTTCATGGCGTTTTCAGGGACCTTTGAGAGCTGCTTTGAAACTGCCAAGCCAATTGCAATTACCATTGCGGCTGCGGCACCGGCCGCAATTGCCGCGAGACCTAAGCGGTGAGAGCTCGTCCCTAGAGTGAGCACGATGATCACTACCTCGAGTCCCTCGAGGAATACGCCCTTGAAGGCCACGGTGAATGCCGTTGAGTCGTAGCCGCTCGACTTTGGTATCTTAGAGAGCTCCGATACCTGCTCATCGAATATCTTGTCCTCGTCGTGCATCGCCTTGAAGCCCGATTGTCGAAGGATCGCCTTGCGCAACCACTGCATTCCGTAGATTAGGAGCAGGCCACCCACGACTATGCGTAGCGTCCTGATCGGTACGTAGTGGACGAGTGTTGGACCCAAGACAGCGACCAGCACAGCAAGTGTTCCAAGTGCCGCCGCCACCCCTTGAAACGTCGATCTCCATCCGCGCGTGATGCCAGCGGCAAGCACGATAGTCAGCGCCTCTACTGATTCGACCGCACATGCTATGAAGACTGCGAGGAACAGGACCGAGCTGCTCATGGCTGTAATTCCCTTTCCGAACTTTCAGGAAGATCGATCATAGGAGATGGCGGGGCGAGCTCGCCCAATGCGGAAAAGGTCAAACATCCCTCGGAGTCGAGCCTGACACCAACCGACTCACCGCGCTTCATCCGGTGCGAACTGAAGACTGAGTTTAGCTGGGTTCCGTCTTGAAGTGAGAGTGCAACCTCATATCCCCTTCCCCGGAACGCCACGTCACGGACAATAGCAGATAGTTGGGCCTGATCGCCGAATGGGTCACAGATCTGGACGGCGGATGGCCTGAGCAGAATCCGAACAGGATCTCCCGCAGTAAACTTTCCGTTTGATCTTGCACGTATGGTCGGTCCGAACCCGTGAGGCACAATTACGCCGATTTCGGCTGGACCTGTTTGGTCTGTACAGGCGGCCGATACCTCACCAGCTATCCCGGTGAAGCGGGCAACGAACTCCGTTGCCGGGGAGTTATAGATCTCCTCGGGTTCTCCAAACTGCACGAGTCGGCCACGCTCGAGGACGCCGACTTGGTCTGAGAGTGCGAAAGCTTCCGCCTGGTCATGAGTTATGTAGATTGAAGTGGCGCCGCTCTCCCTAGTTAGTGTAGCGATTTCGATCCTCATTCTCTCTCGGAGATCTGCATCAAGATTGGAAAGTGGCTCGTCGAACAGAACGAGACCCGGACTGGCCACTAGCGCTCTTGCGAGGGCGACCCTCTGCTGTTCGCCGCCTGAGAGTTCGTTGGGATACTTCTCGGTGTGCTGTGCGAGCCCGACCCGCTCCAGCATCTCGAATGCCGATGCACGTGTGGGTTCTTTTGCCACCTTTTGCCTTTTGAGCGGGAAGGCGACATTCTCCCAAACCTTCATGTGTGGCCAGAGCGCGTAGTCCTGAAACACCATGGCGAGCCCACGGCGCTCGGGCGGAAGGTGCTTCGAGGTCCCCTTGGCGACGGCTTGGCCACCGATCCATATCTCGCCATCGGATATCCGTTCAATGCCGGCTATCGACCTGAGTAGCGTCGTTTTTCCAGAGCCAGATGGACCCAGTAGGACCGTGAAGGATCCCGGCTCAACCATCATCGAGACAGCAGAGAGCGCCTTCTTCTGCTTTCCGTAGGACTTGGTTACTGCTTTCAGCCGGACTTCCTGTGCGGCGTTGATCAATCTTTGTGCTCCTTACTTGGGCGTGTATCCGCCACCGACACGTTGCCAACCTTTGGGTGTCAACAGCTTGAAGAGACCCATGACGATGAGAATCACGCCGAATGCGAGTATCAAAGCCAAGACCGACATCGCAGTACCTCCGCCGAAGTCATAGCCGGCGGTGAGTTTGTTAATCGAGACCGAAATTGGCGGAAAGTTCGGTGCGTAGAGGAGTTGAGAGAGCGGGAGTTCCAGCAGCGTCTTCGAGAAGGTAAGCAACCACGCCCAGAGTACGGGTCGTGCCAATAGTGGGAGCTGTGCCTTTATCCAGCTAACGCGTCCATTTGCTCCGTGCACTCGCGCTGCGTCCCTGAGGTTTGACTGGATTTGGGACACCGGTCCGACCAGGAGTCGAGCGGCGGATGGCAGGGCGCCAGCCAGGTAGCCGAGAGCCAGGAGTTTGGTGGTCCCATATATGTTGATCCCGAATGTTGACATGACCGGCAGATTGTAGAAGAAGATGTAGCCGGCGGCGAGCACGATAGCGGGCAGTGCGACAGATCCCAGCATGACCAAGTCGACCAGGCGGGCGGCGGCCTTGGCCCGTCGATTTGTCATCACCCTCGCCACGGCAACGCCGAGTATGGCGGCTCCAGTTGCAGTTACGAAAGATAGTGCGGAAGATAAAGTCAACGGTGCAAAGAGGGTCGACGAGTGGAGAACCTTCCGGTAGTTGCCAAGTGTGAGGGCATGGGTCGTGAAGGATGCACCGAAGTTAGAGAGTAACGAAGCACTGACCACGCCGATTGCTGGCACTCCGAGAGCGATTCCGAAATATGCGAGCAGAGCGATGAGTGCTAGGGCCTGACCTTTTCGTCCGAGCGCTACCATTCTCGGCCTCCTAGTACGACCAGAGAGAACCTCGTAGCTTTTTCCTTTGAGTGCCCTCGACTGAACTGCAATTGGTATGGCTGCTGCTGCGACAAGGATCCAGCCAATGGCTGCGGCGACGCCGAAGTTGAGAGGGAAGGAGTCGATGGCGTTGAAAAGTGAATAGGTGGCGACTGGGAAGTTGGCCTGGGCGGCAAGCGTGGAGGCGACGCCAAAGTCGCTCATCGATTCGGCGAATACTATGGCCAGCGCTGACATGATCGCCGGGGCGATTATGGGAATTACAACTCTTGCTGTCTGGAAGATACCTCCGCCGTGTACTCGTACGGCATCTTCGAACTCTGAGCCGAGTCCGAGGAGCGCCGAGCTGATCGCGAGGTATGCAAATGGAGTTCCCGACGTGGTGAGTACGACTATTACTCCGACAGGTCCGAAGAATACATGGTAGAACCCGGACGAGTTGATGCCGATGTTGTAGAGGACACCGTGCGGTTCGATCAGCCTCTGCCAACCCTCGGTCACTAGGTAGGTTGGAACCAGCAGGAGTATCCAAACCGCCATCGACCACGATTTCTTGCCGATTACGTTAGTTCTCTGTGTTAGCCATGCGAGTCCAAGTGCGCTCAGCATCGCCAAGGTTGCAGATGATACGGAGACTATAAGTGAGTCGAGGATTCCTCTGAATGTTGGTCCCGTCAGGGCCAACTTAAATGATTGCAGACCTGAGAGAGCCTTGGAGGTACCGAACAGGCCCGGAATGACCGCCTGACCAAGGAATGCCAGCACAGGAACGATCAGGAGCAGTGCCAAGACCACCCAGAGAAGGAGAGATGGAAGGTTCGGTAGCGCAACTAGGAGGGCGCGGGGACTATCTCCCCTGCGCCCTCCCGTCAACTCCGTTTGAACCTGAGTTCGTTGTTCAACAACGGATGTCATAACCTACCCAACGATGTTGTTAGTGAACCAAGTGTTGATGGTGCCCTCCTGCGGACCCCACTTGTACGGATCTATCACCTGTGTGGTGACGCTGCTTAATGGCGGGACTGCCGGAAGCGGACTCACTCCGTTTATGACTGGCCAGTAGAGCGAATCGCCTGTAGGATCGCCGGACTGCATTGCCCTCTGACCAGCAGGGGATAGCACGAACTCGACAAACTTCTTGGCTTCAGCGATAACGGCAGGAGGCATCTTTGCATCGATTCCAATGACACCCGGTATCGGGGTGGAAGGGGCAAGGAATACCGTTTTGATCCCGGGTGCCTTGATTCCGGCACCGATCCCAGCAGAACTCTGGATAAGTGCGAGCTTTATCTGGCCGGACTCAAGTGCGTGCAGTGTGTCGCCGTTGGTCTGGAACACCTGAAGTCCGTTCGACTTGAGCTGACTGAAGAAGGTCTCCCCCTGGTTGACCCCTCCTAGGTAGTTCATCATTCCTGCGACGAATGGGAAGGTTGGCCCGGAGACGGCGGGATCGTTCATTCCGATCTGACCTTTCCATTGCGGCGAAAGGAGGTCGGCCCACGTCTTAGGTGGACTCGTTACGACGGACGAGTTGTAGACGAGGGTGCCGGCCATGGTGAGTCCGGTTGGGATGTAACTCTTGTCGGCCGGAATCAGGGCCGTGCCGCTTGAGTTGAAGCTCACATTTGGCTCCCAACCTTTAAGCAGCATTCCCTGCTGGTCCATGGCAGCGAATGCCTCGTCGCCGTCGACCCAGAGCACGCCCCACTTTGGATTTGACGCCTCTGCTTGGATCTTCGTCAAAAGCGGTCCCGTTGAGTCGTCGTCGAGGGAGACGGGAATGCCCGTCGCCTTGTGGAAAGCTTGGACGGTCGAAGCGTCATAGCCCTGAGCGGAGTAGACGACAAGTGTTGGTGCCGGAGCTTTTGACGAAGACGTCGTTCCCGACGCTGTAGCCGAAGCAGACCCGCAAGCTGCAAGCAGCCCGCCCAGGACAAGCACTAAACTCGTCGTAAGGGCACTTCTCTTTCCTGATCTGCTACCGAGTCCAAGTTGGCGCTCAGACTCGTAGCTCTTTTCTAGTTGAGTGTTTTCAGTCACCCACCCAGAATTGTCTGGATAAGGAAACGGGAAGTGCCCTTTCGGTGAACAGCAGGTTACGCATTCGCCAACAGATGGGCCAAACGTCAGTCAGGGGTGCTTTGACCGATCCGTGTGTCGTCTGTCCTCCAACGAAAAGGAAGTTCCGCTACTTCTAGGAGCTGCCGCTACTCTGGTCCCATGGGAAACAAGCTAAAGGAATTCGGCCTCAAGTTGCAGAGTACGGTCTGGTCGAGGAGAGCTGAGACCTGGGAAGCAATGGAGAATCCCGGTCTAGAGCAGGTAGTTGCGGCCGTCATTGACCACTGTGATCCCAAAGAGAGGGACTTTGCTGTCGACCTTGGTTGCGGATCTGGTCAGGTTCTTCTACCGCTAGCGGGAAGTTTCGGACGCATTGTCGGCGTGGACATATCTCCGAAGATGATCGAACTGCTCGATGAGAAGTCAAAACGATTCGGGTTAACAAACGTGGAAGGGATGGTTGCCCCGCTCCAGAAGCTGTCCTTTCCGCCCGCCTCGGTGGACCTAGTAGTCTCAAACTACGTTCTGCATCACCTGTCTGACGATGAGAAGGCAGCGTTGATACGTTCGGCAGCAAAGTGGCTCAAGCCGGGTGGAATGATCGTGATCGGTGACATGATGTTCGGGCGTGGAATGACGTCAGAGGATAGAGCGATCATCAAGTCCAAAGTGACTCAGTTCCTCAAGATGGGCCCCCCTGGCTGGTGGCGGATAGCGAAGAATGCAGGTCGTTTCATCTTCCGACTGCAGGAGAAGCCGATATCGCAGGCTGCGTGGACGAGGATATTTGAGGGAGCCGGCCTCTTGGACATATCGATTACACCGGTTGTGAACGAAGCAGCTGTCATCGTGGGCCGCTGCAGCTGAACAAGGACCATCCCTCTGGATCGTTGAACTGATTCCAGTGATCGAGCGGACATCGGTCTGCTATCTTTACATACGGTTTATGCTGCACCTGTACGGGTTAGTCGGCCTGAGCCGGTTTTTTGTCTTCCGATCTAGCCAACAAGGGGAGGTGCCCTTTGAATCTCGATGAACCCCCGAGTACCTCACTTCAGGTAAGAGAAAGTCGCATAATGATTCGGAATGCTCCAGTGCCCTGTATGGTTCAGTCGTCGCTTTCTGAGTAACGACGTAGTCGAGCAGGCGTGCGGAGCCTTCCCGTTAGTTCGGAGGAGGGTCCGTTGGCAAAGGCGCCCAATCTACTGATACACAGGCCGTTTTCCCGATCTCGAAGTCAGCGCGTCACGTCGATACGCTCGGTGCGGGAGTCGATTATCTCAGTCGCTGGTCTGATTGGTAGGCCGGTCTACATACAGAACGGTGCCGAGATAGGGTCCCTCGTCGACTTCGTCGCCCGTTGGTCGAAGGATTCGGACTACCCACCGGTGACCGGCGTCGTTGTCAAAGTCGGAAGGCGACTCACCTTTTTGGACTTTGAAAGGGTCGCTACGATCGAGCCGAATCGGATCGAGCTCAAGAAGTCGAAGGTCGACCTGCGCGACTTTAAGCGCCGCAAGGGCGAAGTGCTGCTAGCAAGGGATGTTCTCGACCATCAGCTAGTTGACGTTGACGGTATCAAGGTGATCCGGGCGGCCGACTTATACCTGGCTAGAGTGCTCGGGCGAGTCCGGCTAGTTGGAGTGGATATCTCCTTCTCATCGCTGCTGAGAAGGATTGGCCCCGCCCGTTTTAGGATCAGACCCACACCCGAGAGTGTCGTTGACTGGGCATCGATCGCTCCTTTTGATGGGGTCGGACGAGACTTGAAGTTGCGCGACAGTTCGGGTGGGATCGAGCGGCTTAGGCCGGCCGATCTTGCTGACTTGCTTGAGAATCTTGGAAGGGCCGAAAGGCAGAGCCTCCTCGAAGTTCTCGACACCGATATCGCCGCAGACGCGCTGGAGGAGATGGAGGCAGATGAGCTTGAGACACTGCTCCGCCAGTCAGAGCCTGAGATGGCGGCCGAAATCGTGGCACAGATGGAGCCGGACGAGGCCGTCGACGCACTGCGAGATCTAGATGATAGTGAGAGGGAAGGTTTGTTGGCCCGCATGGATAGGGACAAGTCGGACCAACTGAATGCCTTACTTAGCTTCGAAGAGGACACGGCGGGGGGTGCCATGACGACCCTTTTGGTCCGGGGTTCGGTTAGCGAGACTGTCGCAGTGGTGCGTGAGAGGCTCAAAGAGGTCGGAGATCATGGCTCCGACGTTGATGGTGTCGTGGTGGTCGATGAATCGGGTGCCCTCCTCGGCGATCTTGCCCTTTTCGAGATCCTGGTGGCGACTGACGACCAGACCCTAGGAGAACTTCTTGGAGACGATGATGCGAATGGATTTGTTGAGCCTGACGCTTCACTCTTGGAGGTCGCCCAGATGCTCATGGAGTCTCGCAGAGCCTCGATTCTAGTGTGTGCAGCTGGCATTCCTCTTGGACGTATCCTCGCCGACGATGTCGTGGAGGCGCTCCTTCCGGACAGAGGTCGGTCGGTGTTCCCGAGACTGCTTCGTTAGGAGTTGGGTCACAGATGGAGAGGTCGAAGGTCACACAGTTGAGAAATCTGCGCTCCACAAGAGCGGCTGCAAAGGCTTCGAAACCGGTCAGCGTTGGAGAAGCGAGCGGGGCCAAGGGGAAACCCAAGGTCAGAAGTCGTAGAAGGTTTCTCGTCTACCTAGCAGCCGCTGGACCTGGACTTATTGCTGCAAATGCGGGGAATGACGCCGGGGGTGTCGCCACCTATGCCTCTGCTGGCTCCCAGTACGGGTATAGAACACTTTTCTTCATGGTCCTTGTAACTGTGGGGCTAGTGGTGATGCAGGAGATGGCTGCTCGCCTGGGAGCGATCACCGGCAAGGGCCTGGGTTCCTTGATCAGAGAAGAGTTCTCGATTCGTCTCACCGGACTTGCGATGGTCTGCTTGTTACTTTCCAACGTTGGCCTAGTCGTCTCCGAGTTTGCGGGCATAGGCGCAGCATTCGGATTGTTCGGTGTGTCCAGATACATCTCGGTTCCCCTCGCCGCTTTGGTCATATGGGGTTTGGTGCTTTTCGGGAGCTATCGATACGCTGAGCGCATCTTTCTAGTGCTATCGCTGGCGTTTTTTGCCTACCCGATAGCCGCCATCCTCGGGAATCCGAATTGGCATCTCGTACTTGTGCAGACGATTACTCCGCACTTCGTCTACACCAAGGACTTCGTCTTTCTCGGGGTTGCACTGATCGGAACTACTATCTCGCCGTATATGCAGCTGTACGGTGCAGCAGGAGTGGTGGATAGGGGAATAGGGCCGGATGAGTATCCGCTTGAGCGGATCGACGCGGTTGGCGGTGCCATATTCGCAGACCTGATTTCTATGTTCATAATCATCGCCACCGCAGCGACGATCGGTGGTTCGGGACCTTTGACCTCGGCCGCACAGGCGGCTCGGGCACTTAAGCCCGTGGCGGGGAGCGGCGCAGAGATCCTGTTTGGGCTCGGTCTACTTGGTGCTTCTGCACTAGCAGGTGCTGTGGTCCCCTTGTCGACCTCCTATGTGGTGGCTGAGACTCTGGGAGTAGAGAGATCGGTCTCACGAAAGTACAGAGAGGCGCCGTTATTTCTGGGTCTCTTCACTGCTCAGGTGGTCTTTGGGGCCCTGGTAAGCCTTCTGCCGGTCAATCTGATCAACCTGCTGATAGGGACCCAGGTGATCCAGGGGATACTCACGCCAGTGATCCTCGCGTTCATACTCGTGCTCGCCAACAGAAAAGCAGTGCTCGGCAAGTATGTAAATGGTCCCATATTTAGAAAGATTGCGCTGGCCGTGGTGTTACTAATTGGTAGCCTCTCAGCATTGTTGGTCATACAGACGGTGCTTGGGTGGTTTGGTGTCTGATTCTGAGTTACGTGAAGCTCAACTTTCGGGAAGTTGCCCACTGAGGGTTGCATTCAGTGTCTATCGAGGAAATCCGACCTCTGGTGGTCAGGGTGTTTATACGAAATACCTGAGTAGAGAACTGCAGAGTCTCGGACACCATGTCGAAGTGTTCTCCGGTCAGCCATACCCGGAGGTCGATTTTTCGATTCGCCTCACCGAAGTACCCTCCCTTGACCTTTACCGACCGGATGACCCATTCCGGATCCCAAAATTGCGCGAGTTCAGGAACTCCTGGGATCTTATGGAGTTCGCGATAATGTGCACAGGCGGCTTCCCCGAACCGAGGATTTTCGGGAAGCGGCTTTATTCTCTCTTGTCGAATAGGCGGCCCGAGTTCGACATACTTCACGACAACCAGAGCCTCTCTTGGTCAATCCTCAGACTCCAAGCTCAGGGCTGGCCCGTCGTAGCTTCGATCCATCACCCCATAACAGTTGACAAGAAACTTGGCCTCGACCACGCCGATGGTTTCAAAGAACAGTTTGGGGTGACTCGATTCTACGGATTCGTGAGGATGCAGACCAAGGTGGCCAATCGACTTGACCACATAATCACCGTGTCGGACACTTCCGCCAGGGACATCTCGCGCGAGATGGGCATCGGGCGAAACAAGATGCGGGTAGTTCCAGTAGGGGTAGACCCCACCACTTTCCGTCCTATCCCGGATCAGGCCAGGCAGCCCGGCCTGATCGTCACTACAGCGTCGGCCGACGTGCCACTTAAGGGCCTGGCGGTCCTAGTTGAGGCGATGCAGATGCTCGTGGCCGGAGGTGAGCGGCCGATCGTTTTAAAGATCATGGGGCAGAGACGCGACGACTCTCCTGTGCAACGTAGCGTCGAGAGATTGGGCCTGTCGCCATATGTGGAGTTCTTGGGGAAGGTTACCCAGGATGAGATGGTCAGGCTTTACAGCTCCGCATCGGTGGCCGTGGTGCCTTCACTTTACGAAGGCTTCAGCCTGCCCACTATTGAGGCGATGGCGTGTGGCGCTCCGCTGGTGGTGTCAGATGGCGGAGCGCTTCCGGAAGTCGCCGGTGCGGATGGCGACTGCGCGCGAGTGGTCAGGGCTGGAGACGCCAGAGCCCTTGCCTCAGCTGTTTCAGACTTACTTCATGGGCCTGAGTCTGCCGAACGTATGGCCCATAGGGCGATCATTAGGGCTAGGTCACGCTTCTCTTGGCGCGCAGCCGCCCTAGGAACCGTCGATAGGTATCTCGAGGCACTAGACGGGTCACCCCAGCATTCAGCTATTAGTGTGGATTCGGATTTCGGCGTCGTAGATGCAAAGGCAGCGGACCTGTGATTACGGCAGACTTCGACCGAATGGACCTCGAGGAGGGCGACCTTCTTTTGGATCTGGGGGCGGGCGGGGGAAGACATAGTTTCGAGGCGATGCGGCGTGGCATCAGATCCGTCGCCGTTGATCTGGATCTCGTCGACCTGAGAGGTATTAGCCGGTACTCAGATGAGCTCAGCAAGTCAATCGAATTTGCCAAGCTGCCGGCTATTTCGACCCTGAGCGCCGATGCAAGAAACCTCCCGTTCGATGATGGCGTCTTCGACGGCGCAATATGCGCTGAGGTACTCGAGCACCTGGATGAAGAGTCCAAGGTTCTCTCCGAGCTCTGTCGAACACTTCGACCCGGGGGCAACCTTGCTGTGACCGTACCGAGCTTCCTCCCAGAGTTTGTCAATTGGGGAATTTCGAAAGAGTATCACTCTGCAAAGGGCGGCCACATACGTATCTTTACCCGGATGGAGCTGAAAGAGTTGGTCGAGCGAGCCGGATTCACAATCTTGGGCTTCGATAAAGTCCACTCAATCCATAGCCCCTACTGGTGGCTGAAGTGCTTGGCAGGGGTCAACACAAAGGACAATCCGCTTGTCAATCGCTTCGAAGAACTTTTGGTGAAGGACATGTTCACCCCGATTCCATGGCTGAGGCGCCTTGAGCGTCTGGCCAACCCGATACTTGGAAAGTCTCAAGTCATATTCGCCCAGAAGCCTTACGAAAAAGGCAGGTTGGGATGAGTCAGACACTCTCTGAATTTCAGGCCGGGAGTGAAGGGTTTCTAAGTTCCGATGAGATCAAATTGACGGTCAGCTACCTCTGTAACCTCCAGCTTGATACGGGCATGATCCCCTGGTTCGAGGGTGGCCATGCCGACCCTTGGAACCACACTGAGGCCCTCATTGCTCTCGCGATGAAAGGTGAGTTGGAAGCCGCAGTAGCGGGACTTAGGTGGCTTTGCGGCGTACAGAACAAAGATGGCTCTCTCTGTCAGTACTTTCTTACTATCGGAGTCGAGGAGCCGCGGAGGGATCTGAACACCTGTGCTTACGTTGCTATGGGTTTTCTAGCGTGTCTCTCAGCGGGAATGGATCAGAACACCGCCCTAGAGCTTTGGCCTTCTATAGCTGCGGCTGTCGATTTTGTTGTGGAATTTCAACTCCCCTCGGGAGCCTTTCCGTGGGCTGTTGATCCGGGAGGGTACGTCTATGGGAGTTCCCTTCTGACGGGCTGTTCTTCCATATTTTCATCACTGGATGCTGCAGTCATAGCCGGTGAGATGCTAGGCGTCAGGACGCGACACTGGGCGCAGGCCCGTGACAGACTCGCGATCGCCATTCGTTCCTGCCTGGGGAATGCCTCTCTATTCGAGGACAAATCAGATTGGGCAATGGATGGATACTACCCTTCGTTAGTAGGCGCCCTTGAACCATCGGATGCTCGTGCAAGGCTGCGGGGGATGCTCCCGGTAAGGGTCGTTCCGGGGTGGGGAGTGCTTTGTGTGTCTAGTTCTGCATGGACTACTGCCGCAGAGACATCTGAGATGGCAGCCGCCTTGGCGCTGAACTCCTCTCCTATTCAGGCGAGAAGTCTGCTAGCACTTACCCAACGCTACAGGGATTCCGACGGGTCTTACTTCACTGGATTCGCATATGAGTCGGGCCGGACCTTCCCAGGTCATGAGCGATCGAGCTATACGGCTGCGGCTGTATTGATTGCCGATGCCATCCTCACATCTGGCCTGAGCTGCTCACTTGCAGATGCGATTGGGTCTATTTGTTCCAGGTCATCGGAGTAGTCAACTCACTCGTCTAAGTGCCCTGAGCGAACCCATGTCCTTTGTGAACGTTGCGAACTGCTTGGATGCGACAGCAGCAGTGTAGATCTCGAACGGTGGCCTTCCTCCATCTTTTTCATCTTCGAAGACGTCGTGGATCAGGAGTAGACCGCCGACTGTGATCTTGTCTGCCCAGCTTGCATAATCGACCCACTCCTGGAGCGCTCCGTGTCCTCCATCGATGAATAGGCAGGCAATCGGATCGGCTACTAGACCAGCAACGACTGCCGAATCTCCAATCGCTACGGTAACTACACTCTCCAGTTCAGAGAGTTCGAGCGTGCGCCTGAGGAACGGAAGGGTGTCGACTCGTTTAGTGACCGGGTCAATCACGCTCTGATCGAAGTATGGAGATGGCGGGTGCATCTCCTCCGAACCGCGGTGGTGATCGACGGTTAGCATACTTCTGCCAGTCTGACGTGCTGCTTCACCGAGGTAGATCGTCGACAGTCCGCAGTAGCTTCCTATCTCGACAATCGGGCCGGAAAGGGTGGATGGTATTGCACTAGCGAGGTCGAAAAGGGCCAGACCCTCTTTGGTCGGCATGAACCCCTTTGTACCCCTCGCCAGCTCGGCAAGGTTTTCAGGGAAAATAGCCATGGTTCCAACCTAGTACGTAGCTGACGGTTGGACGTGATTGGTCGTGCGAAGCTGTTCCGTAAACCGAGGTATCGGCTGATCATACGGGGCGAGAAGGTGCGTAACAATGCCCAACTGTCAATTGGGGCTTGGTAACGTTGTCGGCGGCGTGATCCTTCCAGCAACCCTGCGGTTGGTGCGAATCCTCGGTTTACGGGGCAGAATCAGTACAAAGTCGGAGCCATTACCCTGCGAAGACGTCACCTCGATCCTTCCTCCGAGCGAGAGCGCAGCGCTGTGGGCAATCGCCAGGCCGAGACCCGAACCGCCGCTCTCTCTTGTCCTAGCCTCGTCAACACGGTACAACCTGTCAAATATGTGGTGGATGTGATCCGCTGAGATCCCGATCCCGTTGTCCTTCACACCTATTGCGAGGTCCTGATGTCCATGTTCTGTGGCGTGTAGCACGATGGCTCCGCCTGGGTCGACATACCTGATCGCATTGGTCAGGAAGTTCTCAATGACCATACCGAGAAGCTTTCTGTCCACGACAACTTTCGCCTTCGAGGATTGGATGGTGACGCTGATCGACTTCTGGCGGAGTTGGGGACCAAACCGCTTGGAGAAGTCACCGAGGAATGTCTCCACGTCAATCGCCATGTGCTGACCATCGCTGTAGAGGTCCAGTGCGTCGAGGTTCCTCATATCTTGTAGCAGGTTGTGGAGTCGCTCGGTCTCGGCCTTTATGATCCAGGCTGCCTCAAGCTGAGATTCGGATTCGGTAATAGTGCCGTCTGTGAGGGCTACTGCGAACCCTGAGACCGCATTGAGCGGAGTGGCGATCTCGTGTGCGAGGTCAGAGAGGAATCTCCGCTGGGAGGCGTCGGACTCCTCGAGTCTTTCTGCCATGTAGTCAAATGCCTGGGCAAACTTAGCGAGTTCATCGGGTCCTTCGAAACTCATCCTTGCTGAGAGATCTCCGGCAGCAATGCGCTCCGCCGCTATTACGGCATCGTTGATTGGCTCTTTGAGTGCCTTGGTCAGAAGAGAACTCATTGCGAATCCAGCAGCGAGGATCAGAAGTACCAAGGTGGCAGAGACCGCAGTAACTTCGGCCGAGACCGCCGACACACCTTGCAGCGCAGTCGAAGCGACCACAGTTACCGACTTCACGGTCGCTGAGGTGGAAACCGTGTCATTTTTGGAGGTGTTGCTTATGGATGCAAAGACCTTCTTGCCATTCTGTAATACCACGAAGTTGACATCCGGATTGAGCGTCTTAAGCGTCATTAGTTGCGTAAAGTCTTTGGTTGCCGAGACCGATTCAGCCGCTACCCCAGCGAGCACCTTCATGGATTTTACCGACTCCGTCTTCACCGATTTCGCCTCAATCGCCCGGGAGACGAAGTATGACGACAGTAGACCTACCACTGCCACCACGAAGGAGACAAAGAGTATCTGGAACTTCAGGGAGTTGAGCTTTCCTAACACCTATGGATCCAGTCGGTAGCCAATACCGCGGAGCGACTTGATCTTCAGGTCGTCGCCGATCTTCTTTCGGAGGGATGCAACGTGCACGTCAACTGTCTTTTCGACCATGTAGGTGGTTCCCCAGCCGGCAAGTAGTAGGCTCTCGCGTGAGTATACCTTTCCGGGATTGGTCGCCATGACCCAGAGCAGATCGAACTCCCGCCTAGATAGGTCTACCTCTTCGCCGCCGACGTAGCATCGCCTAGCGGCGCGGTTTAGCCTTATCCCGGAGAAGGTAACCTCCGTGGTCTGGACCCTGAATCCTTGCGAACGACGAAGTTGAGCCCGAATTCGTGAGATGACCTCGGGAGTGGAGTAAGGCTTCACGACGTAGTCGTCAGCGCCGAGCTCAAGTCCAGTGATCTTTGCCGCCTCTTCGCCCCTTGCAGTCAGCATGATGATCGGAATCTCGGACCGTGCTCTGATCGCCTTGACGAGTTCGAAGCCGTCAGAGCCTGACATCATCACATCTATGATCGCAATGTCGGCTCCTTGGCGCTCGAACGCATCGATCGCCTCTATGTAAGAACTGGCTTCGATGACATGGAAGCTCTCTCGGTGAAGGTAGGTGCTGAGTAGTTTACGCTGGGCGAACTCATCATCAACTACCAACACCCGGTTGGGTGTTTCAGCCAACGAACCACCTTCTGGTAGGTAGAAACCTATAGGCGCTTATGGGTGACCTGAACTAGTGCCCTCTATTTCAAGGACTCTGCAAGTCTACCGGCATATGAACCCCTGACCCGTAGTCCGACCTCCAGCTTCTCCATCGCCTGATCCACCGTCTTACTACCGGACTTGAGAGGGTTGTCGCCTACGAATTTACGGACCTCTGGGGCGAGACGGTAGTTCTCATCTGCGTAGAATGAGCCGAGGCTGCTCAGCATCCTCGGAAGGGAATTCTCCGGGAAGCGGGACTTGATCTCAGTAAAATTAGTCTCGATAAAGCGATAAACCACTTCAGAAATGGACCGGTTTGCCAGCGCTCTTGCGATTGCGTAAGGTGCATCTTGGGTCCGCACCTCGCCAAGGGCCATGGAGCATAGCCTCGATGCAAGTCCGGCCTGACTGAAGCCCGTGAGCGCGTATAGGAATCGCATCTCGTCCTGTGGGGACGATGGATGCCGGTAACGGTCAAGAATGAAGGCGAACTCGGTCTCGTCGCCATGGGTCGACACCACGTGAAGGATCGAACCGGCCTGATCCGGCTCCAACCCCACATCACCCGCCATATCCATTCTGAATGCTTCGAAGCAGTAGTCCCGGACCTCTACGTCGTTGGCGATGGTCCCGAGTACGTCCAGAGCGATCGCACGGGCAGCTCTGTCCTGGGCAGAGTCGCCGATGTCGCTTGACATACCGAATCCGTCCAGAACCTTTGAGAAGATGCTGGATGCCAACGTTGCAACCAAAGGTCTTTCGGCAGGAGTGGCGATCCGGTTCAGCATCGATAGTGCACTCTGACCTGCGGCCAATACGGTCGGGTCGCGCTCGTCACCGAGAGCACGCAATACTTCGACCAAGTTGGCGAGGGGCAGGGTTTCTGACTGCCACAGAGCTACAGAATCCGACACAAACTTGAGTCTTTCGAGCGTGGATAACTCGCGCAATCCAGACAATATCGCCGAAGACGAGGCTTGATCATAGTGGGACCTGTAAAAGCCGGACCCGTCTGCATTGATGACTGGAACACCTGCCGTCTCCGACAGGCCTAGGCTCTCATCTGAGAGGAGTACTTTGGCTGTGGTACCGTCGTTCGTGCGGATTCCTACCGGGATCTGCCAATTGTCACCAATGGCCCCTTTGAGGTCCTCGGGTCTTGATAGGTATCTGAAGGGTTGCTGTGAGATCCTGAATCCACCGGCAGTCGTCTCGAGTGAGACCGTCGGGTGCCCTCCTTGGAAGACCCAGGTATCCATGATCAGGCGGACGGGTTCACCGCTCGCCTCCTCCAGAGCGTCCCAGAGGTCCGTCGTCTCGGCATTTGCGTAAGCGTGCTTTTGAAGATAGAGCCTGATTCCTGCCCTAAATCTTTCGAGACCAAGATACTGCTCCAGCATCCGCAGTATCGATCCGCCCTTCTCGTATGTCAGCAGGTCGAACATCCCATCTGCGTCTGACGGAGCGATCACTGGATACTCGATCGGCCGGGTTGTAGCCAAGGAGTCGATCTCTTGTGCCATGAGGCTCATGATTCCGAATCTCTCCCAGACTCGCCAGTCTGGCCTGAACGCGTCAACGGCGGCGAAACTCATGTAGGTCGCAAAGGCTTCATTGAGCCAGATGCCGTTCCACCACTTCATCGTGACTAGATCGCCAAACCACATATGAGCTATTTCGTGACAGATCACCTCTGTTACTCGGATCTGCTCGTCCATCGATGCCGACTCGGGATCTATCAGTAGATCGGCTTCCCGGAATGTGATTGCGCCCAAGTTTTCCATAGCACCGGCGGCGAAGTCCGGGATTGCCAGAAGGTCCATTTTTGGTGCTGGGTAGGCGATCCCGAACCATTCTGTGAAGAACTTGATTGAGTGGTCAGCGACCAAGTGTGCGTACGATCCCAAGTGACCCTTGCCATTCGGCGTTATCACTCTGATCGGGGTAGTCCCAGACATGCTCGTCTCGGAAGCCTCGAGATTGCCGATCACGAAGGCGACCAGGTAGCTAGACATCACCATGGTGTCCTCGAAGACGGTCAATTTCTTTCCGTCCCCAGTCCGAGTAGAGGACTTTTCTGGGTAGTTGGAGACGACCATCAGGTCCTCGTTCGAGCGGATCGAAATACTGAAGATGGCCTTCAACTCGGGTTCGTCAAAACAGGGAAACGCCCTACGTGCGTCTGTCGCTTCGAACTGTGTCGTTGCTATTGTCTCTTTGTTACCATCTGCATCGGTGTATACGGAGTGGTAGAAGCCAGCAAGTCCCGCCCATAGTTCTCCTGAAAAATCAACCTTGACAAGAGCTTCTCCAGTCTGGATTGTCCCGTCGGTTCTCAGGGTCACGATCTCCATCTCCGGATCGAAGTGGACCGAAGCGGCCAATTCTTTACCACCACTGGTTATAGAAGCGGTGAGGATATCCAAAGCGACTGAGTTCAGCTTCACCTCCGAACAGTCCTTGTCGACTTGGATTTCGATGGTCTCGGTGCCGTTAAAGCGTAAATCCACCAAGTCGGGCTCGAGCAGGATCGAATACCTGATCGGCCTGGTGTGGCTGGGCAACTTGTACGGATTGGATTGGGTATCTTTTGGGTTCTCGCTCACTAAGACTAAAACTAGCCCAAAACCGCCTCCATACCTGATGCAAGGTTGCGGCTTGTCCATTTTTGATCAACATGTGCGTCAAACCCCTTCCGTCGGGAGGGGAAGGATAGCACTCACGTCGAAACCTCTAGATGGTTTCGACAGAGAATAACGTCACAATTGGGAGTCAAACTACACCCATGAGCATCTCCCAGAGGTTGTATCCGAACTTGGATGACAACACAACCCTACTTATGCACTGCTCAAATGCGCGTTTCGTCTACGACTTGGGTCTCGAACAAAGGAATCTCTGGCGTAAGGACAGGACGGCCAAGATCAATTACCCCACCCAAGCTAAAGAGCTAGCTGAAGCAAGACAAGCGTTCACCTGGCTCAAAGAGGGGTCATCGGCAGTCCAGCAACAGGCGTTGCGTGATCTAGACAAGGCATTTAAGAACTGGTGGAATAACCCAGCACACTTCTTTCGCCCCACCTGGCGCAAAGCTGGAGATAACGAAGGATTTTACGTACGAGATCTCTCAGTCAGAAAACTCAATCGCAACTGGGGAGAAATACTGGTACCCAGGGCCGAATGGGTCAAGTTTCGCATCACTCGTAATTGGAACGACATAGAGACTGCTTCATCTGCAAGGGTCACTAAAGATCGTTCGGGTCGATGGTTTGTCAGCTTCACTCGCCCAGCTCCACAGATCGAGCGGGAATCAACTGGAGCCATTGTGGGGCTGGACATGGGAATCGCCTCAAGCGTCACCACTTCGGATGGGATGCACCTCCATATGCCAAAGCTTCTTAGCCCCGCAGAGTCCCAGCGCAAACGCAGGCTCCAGCGGAAGCTTTCAAGTCAGCAAAAAGGCTCAAACAGCAGAGCAAGAACCAAGCTATCCATAGCCAAGCTCGCAGCCAAAGAGTCTGACCGACGCAAGGACTGGGTAGAAAAGACGACTACCCAATTAGTTCGAAACTACGACCTGAACGTTCTAGAACACCTGAAGGTAAAGAACATGGTCCGCTCAGCCAGTGGTACGAAAGAAAACCCCGGCAAGAACGTCGCCCAGAAGAAAGGACTAAACCGGGAGATCCTGAACCAGTCTTGGTCTTTCTTTAGAAAGCGCCTCAAAGACAAAGCAAACTCGTCCGGAGTCGTAGTGACTCAGGTCAACCCCAAGTACACCTCTCAAACATGTTCCGTATGTAAACACTGCACACGACAGAACCGCAAGAGCCAAGCGGTCTTCAGCTGTGTCGCATGTGGTTACCAAGCAGATGCGGATATCAATGCAGCACAGAACATTCTCGCCGCAGGACTTGCGGTCACAGGATGTGGAGGGACACCGCAGGCCCTTAGCCACAGCGACCCGATGAAGCGTCAACCCCTAGAAGAAGAAGTGGCATGAGCCACTATCTACATTCTGGAATCCCCTTCCGTGAGGGAGGGGAGGATGTCAACCATTTCAGATACCTTCGGGCCAGATAGAGTGCTTAACGGCATATGTTCGGATGGATGACAGAGCAGAACTATGAAATGATCGTCGGTGTCGGAAGCGCGATCGTCGATATCTTCAGCGAGGTAGAAGATTCAGTTCTGGTGGATCTTTCTCTCGAGAAGGGCACCATGTCGCTGATTAGCAGGGAAGTCTCAATTGAGGTGGCGGAACATATCGAGAGCCTCAACGAGCAGGGCGGTGGTTCGGTTGCCAACACCATGGTCGGCATAGCCAGACTAGGTGTTCCTTCAAAGATGGTAGCTCGGGTGGAAGAAGACGTGCTGGGTCTGGTCTTTGAGGGGGAGCTAAAGTTTGCGGGGGTCGAACTGAATCCGTTCTATGTCCCGTTGTCAGACCCATTAGGCACCGGGAGGTGTTTTGTTATGGTGACACCCGATGCGGAGCGGACCATGCTCACCTACTTAGGTGCCTCGGCGGGGATCGGCGAATTGGAGATGTCAACGCTCTTGACGTCTCCTCCGCCAGTGACATATTTGGAAGGCTACCTGCTTGACTGCCCCGATATGTTTGCTCCTCTGCGTGATCTTGCAGCTAAATCGTCTGCACTTGGCCGCAAAGTTGCGGTCTCGCTTTCGGATCCCGAGTTGGTGAAGCGTCACCGATCCCGCCTTTTGGAGCTGATCGACTCCGGTGTAAGCGTGGTGTTTGCAAACGCCGAGGAGGCAGCGAATCTTACCGATAGCGGCGACCCAACATTCGCAGCTGCGATGCTCGGCGAGCGGGGTATCTCGGGGGCGATCACCCTTGGGCCCGAAGGCGCGCTCGGCTTCGACCAGAATCAGATGATCCGACTTCCTGCTCATCCGACCGATCTCGTAGACACGACTGGTGCGGGAGATCAGTTCGCAGCAGGTTGGTTGGCTGGGCTGGCCAAGGGCTTTGACCTTGAAAAGAGGACATCATTGGGCCTTTTATGTGCGGCGGAGGTCGTCTCCCACTTTGGGGCAAGACCACAAGTTGACATTTTGGAACTAGCAAAAGAGCAGGGACTTGCATAGGTCCTTGCTGGGATAGTTCGCCACTTGCACTTTCGGCACTCGTAGGTCCACTCAGCAGTGGAACTTGCCAAGTTGCACGTCAATACCGAGCTTTGGTTCTAGTCATGCTGATTCTGGTCACCGGGACAGTGAATTTGTAGTCCCGACCCATTTCGGACCAATCTCCTCCATGGTTGTCCTGGCCATCTGGTCCGACTCGCGGAGCAGATCCCCGCCTAAGTTCCAGTTCGTCGGGATCCCGGCATGGAGGCACTGCCAGCAACCGTCCCTACCCGTTCGGGCTCGCCTACCTTGGCAATTATGAGATTGGCCGCCGTTTCAGTCGTCCTCTTCCGGTGGAAGGTAAGTGAGTTGGAGGTCTGCAAGCTTCACGAGCACCGAAGCCAACCATGCACCCAAGGGCTTCAGTTCACCTTCGAGAGTTGACGGATCCTCCATTGTCGATTCGCCTAGGTGAAGAGTGGCTTCGTACAGGAATTCAGCTGCTGATTCAGTCCGTCCAACTTCGATTTCGAGACTCTCCTCGATGCTGATCGACGTGAGTTCTGCGGATCCCTCGAGCAGAATCGGAGAGGTCAGCGGTACAACGGCCGTAAGCGAGGAGAGATCTGGGCGTTCGGCCAGGCGCTGGATTCGGAGTGCGATCTGCAGTGTGAGCTCTGGCTTATCTACCTCTGAGTCGCCTATTGCCCAAGAGCGATAGGCGCTCTGGGACCAGGTGGGCCACTCAAAACTGAGATCGGCTCTTACTTTTGGCGGATTTGACTCTCCGGGAAGGGAGTATGAAGTTTCGAAGCTGATGTCGCCTAGCCAGATGTCTGTCTGAAACCGCTCCTCGAGCGCAGCCCGCTCCAACATGGCGTTCTCCATTGTCGCCCTGATCGCGCCCGCAACGTCTAAAAGGATATGATCAAGCATCTCAAAAGACAATAGCTGAGCGGCTAGCGTCTTGGATGTGTCTGGGGACTGGCTTCATCGACGAGTTCTGGGCTACGCCCACCAAGGCGGCGCCTTAGAGGCGCCTGCATCTACCCTCTTTGCAATCGAGAAAGCTGTATCCATAGGTATCAAGGCGGTTGAACTAGATCTGCACTTGAGTAGAGATGGAGTTGTGGTTGTCAACCATGACGATTTCGTCGACGCCTGTACAAATGGGACTGGTCGGGTGTCGGACCTTAACTTTCAGGAGATTGCCGAACTGGACGCTGGATACAGGTTCGTTGGCGATGATGGGACCTTCCCATATAGGGGCGTGCGGGCAAGGATCCCTGAGCTTCGCCTCGTGAGGATCGAGGAGCTGCTAGAGCGGTATCCCGGCCTGATCTGGAACTTCGACCTCAAGGAGGATTACGGCCCGGATTCGGCACTTGAGCCGCTAGTGAGCGGACTAATACGCCGATACGAGGTGGAAGAAAATACGATCGTAGCATCGTTCCACCAGGCACCGTTGGACAGGTTTAGATCCCTTGACCCAGAGCTGAGCACAGCTGCTTCACCGGATGAGGCATACGGCTTTTACGCCTCATTCCAGCAGAATGAGGGAGAACCTCTGGACTCGCCGCCGTTCGTCGCACTGCAAGTTCCGGCAAGATTGGCTGGTGCCAAGTATTTGAGCCGGGATCTGTTGGAGTACGCACACCGTTCTGGACTGGCGGTTCACGTCTGGACTGTAGACGACGTGAATACAATTGAAGAGCTGGTTTCAATCGGGTGTGATGGAATAATTTCGGATCGTCCGTCGCTACTCCAGTCGAAACTTGACGATCTGGGCGTACTTTACCGGTAACGGGTTGACAAAAGGCGAATATTTTGGGGCCAAAGTCAAGGTGTCGCCGGATGGGGCCTTCAAATTTGTGGAAAGGGTAACTGATGAGTCGAGTTATGGTCGCCATGTCTGGCGGGGTCGACTCATCGGTGGCGGCGGCGATCATGGTTCAACAGGGCCACGATGTGGTCGGAGTGACCCTGAAGTTGTGGGGTGGTGAGTCAGACAGTGGATGCTGTTCAGTCTCCGACGTAGAGGATGCAAGGCGGGTCGCTGACCAGCTAGGCATACGCCATTCTGTTTTCAACATGGTTGACAGCTTCAACGAGCACGTCGTTGAGATGTATGTTTCATCCCATATGGCCGGACTGACCCCGAATCCATGCATAGAGTGCAACCGCCATCTTAAGTTTGGCGATCTGATGGCTCGGTTGGATCGCCTTGGATACGACATTCTGGCTACGGGGCACCATGCGAGGATTGTAGAACAGCAGGATGGCCCGTGGCTCGCAAGGGGTGCGGACAGGATGAAAGACCAGTCATACGTACTGTCGATGCTCACTAGATCTCAACTCGGGAGGATCCTGCTTCCGATAGGGGAGATGTCTAAGGACGAAGTCAGAAGGATTGCTTCGGACATGGGCCTCAGAACTGCCAATAAACCCGACTCGCTGGATGTCTGCTTCATCTCTTCTCAAAAAGGGAGGGAGACTTTTCTAGCCGATCGGGTTCCAATCCATAGTGGGAAGGTGGTTAGGGTCGGCTCGAAGGAAGTGATTGGTGAAGTGCCGGCGATTGAGACGGTCACCATCGGCCAGAGGCGTGGGGTCGGCATAGGTGGGAGTGCGCGCAGAAGCTACGTAGTCTCCAAGGACCATTCTGCAGGCACGGTGACAGTTGGCTCCGAGTCGGATCTGTTGGTCGAGAACATACCGCTGGAGCAGCTCGCCTTCAGGTTCGATGTTCCTGGACCTGACGAGCTGTTGCAAATTCAAACCGCCGCTCACGGAAGGGTGAGCACGGCCTTCCTTGCCGAGAATTCCCTCTATCTGAGCCATCCGATTCGTAGGGTCGCTCCTGGTCAGACCGTGGCCTTTTACCGTGGTGACCTAGTTCTTGGTTCCGGTGTCGTTCGGAGTTGAACCGTTGGTTCGAGCCACACGCTTGATGACAGGGGGATTCGATGGCATCTGATATTGACCAGAGTGTGGTTTCCAAGGTCGCGCAGTTGCGATCTCAGCTACGTCGCTATAATTTCTCATACTTCGTCCTCGACTCACCCGAGGTTCCCGACTCGGTCTTTGACGAGACGATGGCCGAACTGCGGGAGCTGGAAGCTAAATACCCCGAACTTGATCAACTTGATTCGCCGACCCACCAGGTAGGCGGTGGTCTGTCTGAGTTGTTCAGTGCCGTGAGACATCCATCTCCAATGATGAGCCTCGACAACGTTTTCGACCGGGTCGAACTGGAACGTTGGTTGGCTCGGCTTGAGAGGTCTATCGCAGCCGAAGGGTGGATCGGCCAGTCTATGCCACTCTTTTTCGAACTGAAGATCGATGGCCTTGCCTTATCGATTGTCTACAGAAACGGACAGCTTGAGCAGGCATCTACCAGGGGTGACGGCGTAGTTGGAGAGGACGTGACCCAGAACATTTTAACTGTTGGTCAGATCCCTAGGTCGCTCGGGTCGGGGAGTGGGGTTCCGACCATGCTCGAGGTCAGGGGGGAACTCTACATGCCGATAACCTCCTTCAGGGCCCTGAATGACCAGAGGTTGAGCGATGGGTTGCCACTCTTCGCCAATCCAAGGAATGCCGCAGCTGGCTCACTACGTCAGAAGGACCCAAGAATCACTGCGTCTCGTAGGTTGGGGTTTTGGTCATATCAGTTGGGGATGATCGAAGGGGGCCCTGCGTTCTCGTCACATTCTGAAACTCTCGACTACCTCACCGGAATGGGACTTCCCGTCAACCCAAATGTGCGCAAAGTGGGCTCTCTAAACGAGATCTCTTTACTGCTTGATGAGTTTCAAGGGTTGCGACATGGGCTTGACTATGACATAGACGGTGCTGTTGTGAAACTGGACGATCTCGAACTCAGAGAGAAGCTTGGAGCCACAGCGCGCGCTCCGAGGTGGGCGATCGCTTACAAGTTTCCGCCGGAGGAGAAGATGACCAAGCTACAAGAGATAATGGTCTCGATTGGTAGAACCGGCAAGGCCACGCCCTTTGCCAAGCTTGAGCCAGTATTCGTAGGTGGCTCGACCGTTCAGCTTGCGACGTTGCATAATCAAGATCAGGTAGCTATCAAGGATGTCAGGCCGGGTGACACCGTAATTGTTCGCAAGGCGGGTGACGTGATTCCGGAAGTAGTTGGCCCTATTCTCGAGCTACGTCCTTCGGATTCAGTTCCTTGGAAGTTCCCAGCTGAATGTCCTAGCTGCGGTGGGCCGCTGTTAAGGCCGGGTGATGAATCAGATACGTATTGCGTCAACTTCGAGTGCCGCGCTCAGGTAGTTCAGCGTCTTATCCATTTTTGCTCCCGCGGAGCAATGCGTATAGAGGGACTTGGCGAGAAAAGGGCGGAACAGTTGATCGATTCGGGTCTCGTTGGCGATCCATCGGATCTATATGACCTGAGTTTCGAGGACCTAATGGGCCTAGAAAAGACGAAGGAAAGATCTGCCGAAACGCTGCTGCACCAGATCGAGGCTTCAAAGAACCAGCCATTATGGCGACTGTTGGTGGCGATCTCCGTGAAGCATATCGGGGAGGTCGCAGCCCAGTTGATCGCCGAGAGGTACCAAACCCTGGAGGCTACAAAGGCAGCGACATATGAGGAGTTGTCCGAAATTGACGGGGTGGGACCCGTCATAGCTAGCTCACTAGTCGACTTCATAGAGAGTGTCTGGGGCTCCAGGTTGATAGAGCGTCTGATCGAATTTGGAGTGGGTGGTTCGTCAGGCGAGGCTGTTCAGAGCCACCCTCAGACACTTCTGGGGTTGAGCTACGTGGTCACCGGTACGCTCAGGTCGATGGGGAGGGAGGAGGTCGAGAAGGAGTTGAAATCAAGAGGAGCCAAGGTCACTTCGTCGGTCTCTGCCAAGACGACGGCCTTGATTGCCGGCGAATCACCTGGCGCTTCGAAGCTTGCAAAGGCAGAGGCGCTTTCCATACCACTCATAGATGAAACCGAGCTCGAAACACTTCTTGCTAGGAATTGACTTGGCAAATCTTTGTTCACGCTAGACGTTTGTCCAGTATGCCAAGTTGAGAGAAATTACCTCAACGGTCATTGTCGAAGCCAATTTAGAGTAACTTCTCTGTAGTTTTGAAGTGGAGCAACTGGCTTCAACCCGTTCGACCGACATGAAAGGCTGAGAACCCAACAACCGTGGAGATGCGCTTTGGCGATAGCGCCGGTAAGGTGCTCGGTGGTCG